>JAISAR010000123.1 GCA_031266615.1 Rickettsiales bacterium | reverse complement strand
TACAGCTCTTCTCCTATTGCTTTACTTTTTCCTGCCATAAAATTCATGTTTATTCTTTCTAGCCTCAATTATTTATAGTTTTTACTATTTGTCTATCTATTAGTGGAGATTGGTATAAGACCTGCTTTTACAAAACATAAGAATGATATTTTTATGATAAAATTATGTTAAGTTTTTATAAAGCCTCTTGCATATCTTTCAATAGTGGTAGCTTTGCCAAAAAGCAAAGTTTAGTTTCGCTTGGCCTTGTTGTATGCTTTCAGGTGATATAGGATACAAACCCCAACTACTTTTGTTGCAAAATAAGCGCTTTGTAGGCAAGTATAAACGATAGAACTAATTATACTTTTCCAAAGATGAGTGATGCGTTAGTGCCGCCAAAGCCAAACGAATTAGAAAGTGCATATTGGATCTTATGCTCTTGAGCTTTAAACGGTACAAAATTTAAATCACATCCCTCTGAAGGTTTGTGCAGATTTAAAGTTGGGGGAGTAATTCCTTCATTTAACGCAAGAATACTGAATATTGCTTCAACACTACCTGCAGCGCCAAGTAAATGTCCTATAGAAGATTTGGTTGAAGAAACTGGTATCTTATAAGCGTAGTCACCAAATAACTGTTTTATTGCTATTACTTCGATTTTATCTCCAAGTGGCGTTGAAGTTCCATGTGCATTGATATACCCAATTTGATTTTGATTAATCTGTGCACTCTGTAAGGCAAGCTGTATTGCTTTCAATGCACCTCTTCCGCTCTCATGCGGAGCGGTAATATGATAAGCATCCCCCGTTAGTCCATACCCAGTAAGTTCTGCATATATTTTTGCTCCTCTTCTCTTTGCATGTTCATACTCTTCCAATACTAGTATACCTGCTCCTTCACCCATAACAAATCCATCACGTTCTTCATCCCACGGTCTTGAAGCTTCCTCAGGCTTATCATTAAATTTAGTTGATAGTGCCTTCATAGATGCAAAGCCTGCAATTCCAACCCTACACAGTGCACTCTCTGCCCCACCTGCAATCATTACGTCTGCTTCACCAAGTTTTATAGCTCTTGCTGAGTTTATGATTGCATGTGCACCTGTTGCACATGCGGTTACCGCTGAATCGTTTGGACCTGTAAATTCGTATTTAATAGAAATATGACCAGATATCAAATTTATCAAACTTGCGGGAACAAAAAATGGGCTGACACGCCTAGGCCCTTTTTCCTGCATAATAATTACGTTTTCCTGAATTGATGGAAGACCACCTATACCAGAGCCAACAACCACACCAACGCGTTCTCGATCTATATTTTGACTTTCTAAAATTAGTGAATCGTTCACTGCCTGAATAGCGGCTGCAATGCCGTAATGGATAAAACGATCTGTTCTTTTTAGGTCTTTTTCAGAGATATAATCTAGCGGGTTAAAACAGTGCTCAATGTTACTACCTTGTAGGGGAACTTGCCCTGCGATTTTGCAAGCAAGATCGGAAGCATCAAACCTGCTGATTTCCTTTATACCAGACTCACCACCTATTAACTTAAGCCAAGTGTTTTCAACATCTGCTGCTAGTGGAGTAATTGAGCCAATACCGGTAACTACTACTCTTCTGCTCATTTAATACTAATTATTGTTTTTTTTATTACTGATGTACTCAACTATCTGCTCTACAGTTTCCATTTTTTGTGCATCTTCATCAGGAATTTCTATGCCAAACTCTTCTTCTGCCGCCATGATTATCTCAACTGCATCTAAACTGTCTGCGCCATGCTCTGAAAGCTTTGAGGAGCTGCTAAACTTCTCTACATCCTTACTAATGTGCTCCAGCACAATCTTTTTTACTTTTTCTTCTATGTCTTCTCTAGTGCTTTTTGCTAGTTCGCTACTCATTTTTTACCAAAAAATAACCTATTCTTTGATGTTATAAAAAATTTTCATGTTTGCAATACCTTTTATGGTTGATAGACTATTACAAAATTTTCTATTGCCCTAGCCAAAATATGCTTCAACATTATGTGCTGGAAAATTAACAAACTCGCAAATGCTAGACGAAATAACAAAAAATTTACTTATCGCAGAAATAAACAAATTTCTACCTGACGATAGCCAAAACAAGCTTGTATCAGCTATGCGTTATGTGCTTCTTGCTCCTGCAAAATATATACGTCCATTTTTAGTTACAGCTTCATCACGAGTATTTAATGTGAAAGCTGAGAAAGTAATACCAATTGCTGTGGCAGTTGAGTGTGTTCACACCTACTCTCTAATTCACGATGATTTGCCATGTATGGACAATAGCGATATTCGCAGAGGTCAGCTAAGTTGCCATAAAAGATTTGACGAAGCAACAGCGGTGCTTGCTGGAGATGCGCTGCTTACCCTCGCTTTTGAAATACTATCTTCGCTAAATGAGGATAGCAACAAATGCTGTGGAATCATAAAAGTACTCTCTCAAGCGATGGGAGCTAAGGGAATGGTAGGAGGACAGATTTTGGATATTGATACAGATTTCTCTAAAATAAAAGAAATCCATTTATTAAAAACCGCAAAACTATTTGCAGCTTCATGTGAAATAGGCGCTATAATGGGAAATGCTACAGATGAGCAACGGAAAGCGTTACATGACTATGGAATAAACCTAGGGCTTATTTTTCAGGCCAAAGATGATATTGAAGACCACAAACAAGATGAGGTAAGTAATTTAATGTCTATACTCGGTAAAAGTGAAACAAAGAACTATATAAACAGCCTTTTTAAACAAGCTTTAGATAATTTGGGTAAGCTTTCAGGCGAAACTAATTATTTATACAATTTATTGAATCTGGTAAAAAACGATGGTTAGGAAAATTATATTACAATTGCTTATTTCCATAGTAATAATTTTCACTTTAACTTCCGCTTTTGTGTTTACCATCGTTCAAATAAACAAAAGCAGGCCAGAAAAGAGGAACAAGCTTTATGAGTTAAATACTACGAATGATGGTTTGGTACAGACAATAGCATATTACCTAGTGAAGCCAATACTTGAATCAGCACTTGACCACTATATCGAAAAGCATGGGCTGAAAGAGTACTTAGAGGAAATAACACAGCAAGAAAGAGAGGAAAATTCAATAAACTTCTATGAAATTACAGAAGGCAGTGGCAGCAGAGCTCTATGTGGTCAAGAAGTCCTGATGCAAATGTATAAAATGTCTAACAATCTAGCAGCACCACTTCCGAGTCAAGTCCCTAATGTTACTTTGAAAATAGGTCAAGATAATTGGAAAGAGGTGGGCCTAGGAATAATGGGTATGAAAGAAGGAGGAGAGCGTGTAGTTACTGTAAACATCGCCAATGACAACAAAACGAACTTTAACTCTTACTACGTCAAACTAATCGAAGTAAAAGATAAATACCCTGACTCAGTGAATAACATGATGATTTTCAATGACTTAATTAACAGGGCTGGCAAACAAGTAAGATGTGGTGACGAGGTGTCGATTAAGTATAGCGTAATGGGACATGATGGTGAATATATAATCAAAGATCAAACAACGCAATTCAAAGTTGGTGATAAAAAGGTACCGCTTGCCATAGAGCTTGGAGTGGTTGGAATGAGAGCTGGTAATAACAGAACTATCATTTCTCCACCGGAACTTTTAAATGTTACTGGTGGTATGTTAGTCGAAGATATAGATTTTGACGAAGAAAATGTTTCTATAATTAATTTAAGCTTAGATGCCAAAGCTTAAAGGCAAGATACTTTAAAATATTATTTGGTAACTAAAGAAAATAACAAAAGTACATATCGCAGTGATAACTGGTGGTAAAACCAGAAAAATAGGTGTCTTTTTAACGAAAAAGTTCTTAGAAGGCTTTGAGAAAAAAGCATTGTAAATTATTGGCAAAAAGTACATAGCATTTAGTATAGTGCTTACTATTAACACAAGAGTAACAAATACAGAAAGTGCTACATTGCCAGAGCTAAAAACAGCCTGAAAAATGAGAAGCTTACCCCAGAAAGTTGGAGCAGGTGGCACTCCGATCATAGATAACGCACCTATAGTAAATGCTGCCATAGTAATTGGCATATTTCGTCCTATGCCGTGAATTCTATCTACATATTTCTCACCTGTTTTCGTTATTATGCTACCTGCAACAAAGAATAGAGTGATTTTTGCAAATGCATGACAAACTAACTGAAAAACTGCAACTCTTGCGCTAAGGTCGCTAAAAATTGAAGCGAATAGTATAACATATGATAATTGGGAAACGGTAGAGTAGGCGAGCAATTTTTTCAATTCCTTCTGCTTGAGTGCAATCAGTGAAGCAACAATGATGGTAAATCCTGCAGCATAAGGCAGCCATCCTCCAGCAAACCAACTTTGTTGTGCAAAGCGTTGCAAATTATCGGTGCCAAAAGTGTATAATATGACTTTTATAATGATGAAAACCCCGGATTTCACGACAGCAACAGCATGTAGCAGCGCGCTCACAGGGGTTGGTGCAACCATTGCTTTTGGTAACCAAAAATGCATTGGCATTAATGCAGCTTTGCCTATTCCGTAAATCAGCATAGCAAAACACACTGCAATGAAAGTGACGAGCGAAGTGTCAAATTTAAATATTCCACCGCTTACAAAGTCTAAAGTATGAAATTTACTGTATAAGAAACCGAGAACTGGAAAAAATAGTACTAAGGAAGAAAAAAACAGCACACCAAAATAATAACGCCCAGCTATCATTGATTCATTTGTTGCGTTATAGGTGACGAGAGGATAAGTACTCATAGTCAAGAGCTCATAAAAGACAAATGTAGTAAGCAAATCGCCAGAAAAAGCAATAAACATTGCACAGCTGATCGATATTGAAAGAAAACACAGGAAATTTGAGCAATTACTACCAGGATAGTTATTCTGCATATAACATATTGCGTATACGCTGGTTAATATCCATAAAAATGATATTAATAAACTAAATACCACTCCTGTGGACTCTAGCTTTAAACTAATGTGCAAGTTATTGCCAAAATCTATGAGGATAAATTGAGAATAATCACCATATGCCCAATATAAAGTGCACAGACACGTATATGTAAATAGAAGTATAGAAGAGGCAACAGTAACGCCGTTGCTCACTCTAGGCCATTTGCCGGTAAAAAAGATAATCACTGCGCCAAGCAGCGGAATCAGTGCAGTAATTAACAAATAATTTTCAGTAATAAAAAATGGTAAGGAAAGAGGTGTTAAAACATATTCCATTAAATAATTCATTCTTTTGCTTGGGTAAAGCTAGAATTATACTCAAGTCACAGAGAAACTGCCACTTTTTTGGTAAATTAGTTTTATGCATATATAACACAGACTGGATAGAGGAACAACTGTCCCTCTATCTTTTCCACCTTCTTATATCTGACCTAAACAAACTTTTGCACTTGCTCATATGTGCATTCAACATGTTTTATAATTGAAATAATGTGCATAAACCATCAACTTTTTTCAACAGTTTTGGTTTTACCTTCCGCTCTCACTTCTTCCATGCGGCTTTTAGGAGGCAATGGTGGTGCAAGTGGTTTTTTGCTCATAGAATTTGGGTTTATACCTCTCTTTTGCTGGTGATAGTTCCGAGCTTCTTGAACAGTCTGATGCGTAGGCTCTCCATCATTATAGTTTTTTCCTACAGAGTTCGGATTTATATTTTCCTTTTGCAAATCAGCGTTCAATAATTTCGAGATCTCTCGCTCCAGTTGGTTACCTTTATAATTATTTCCAAGAGCTCTGATTCCCTCTTTATTATCCATTACTTGCTTCAAAGACTCAACAATAATATCTTTGTTTATCTTTGAAGCATATATTAGTTCATTACTACTAACAATAATTCCATCACCCCCCTGTTCACTACTCACTGCATAGCCTTGTCCTTTGAGTTTTGTTACTACTTCCTTCTTAAATAAATTGCACACAGCATCTATTATTTCTTTGGCACAATCATTAAACCACTTTTTAATAGCGTGGATTTCCCTAAATAAGGAAAAGTTTTGAGTATGTGCGTATTTTTTACTTGATGATAACTCTTCAGTATTCTGATGTACAGATCCTATTTGCGCAGGGTCAAGCATCATTGCATGACGTCTTGAGCGTGTTGGTTTTGCTTGTGTTTCGGATGATGACATGTCCTTAATATCTTGTTTTTTATTCTCGCCATCAACACCCATGCCATCACTTGATTTCCTTTTTTTAGGAGGCAACGGTGGTGATAACTCTTTTTCAGACGATGATCCATGAATGTCTTGAAGGTTTTGGTATATGGGATCTCCCTTCTTTAAATTTTCATAGATTGGTTCTTGTACCAAGTTGGCACTAATAAACTCCTGTACCCTTTCTAGATAATCAACATTTTTATCCTTTTTAGGCACTCGCACACCTTCAAATTTGATTTTTTGTATCTCTTCAATACTCAGCCCATTTTCTTTAAGCCATCCCTCTCTTTCGCTCATTGATTCAACGAACTCATTAATTTTTTCTATATTACCTACACTATCATCAACTAACATAACAGTTTTTGGTAACTGACCATTGTGTTTATTCTTGTATTCCGCAATTGCTCTGCAGATGTGCAAATTTTTTCCAACTTGATTTTGCTGTTTTCCAGAATTTAATCCTTGTAATTGGGTATCATAATCTGCTGGAAATCCACCAAATACGGAAATACTGCCTGCTTGCTTTTTAGATAAATCCAGATGATTTTCTACAACCCTTTTCACAGCATTTGGATATCCTGTGTATGATGCAATATTAACTTCCATTCCGCTTGAAAGCGCAGATTGTAGTACAGATTCTAGCCCCTCTGCATTTTTTATTCCGTCTGTATTCTCTAGAAATTTTCTTATATCAGCATCCGTTACTGCATTATTTTGAGTAGAATCAAAGTCACTTTTTCCTAACTTAGAAAAAACATTATGCATATGCCCATTAGTAACAGTGTTATCAAAATCGAATATTAACAGGGTATTATTTCCTTTAGCCATATCTTCGCCTCATAATTTTTACCAATCAAGGATAAAGGCTAACACTAATAGATTAATTATTTACTATAGTGCTTTCAAAGTTAATGGAATGATAATAAGGAGAAAAAGCTAACAGCATGGAGAGAAAACTTAAAAAGAGACAAGGTCATAGCATTTCACTAACCCAGTTACTCTTTTCCTGATCTAACCTATCATCTAATATTGCCTGTCTTATTGATTCCATAAGCTTATTCATGAAGAAAACATTATGAATGGTGATGAGAGTGTAGGCTAGCAGCTCTTTAGCTTTCAATAAATGGTGTATATAAGCTCTCGAATGTTTTCTGCAGGTAAAACACAAACAGTCACTTTCAATTGGGTTATCGTCTAGTTCAAATTGTTGATTCCGCAAATTAACATGCTCCTTGCACTTTGAAGCAATAGTATTCCTATTTCTCACTTTAACAAGCGCGCCACCATGTCTTGCCAGGCGAGTTGGATGCACGCAATCAAACGTGTCAATTCCAAATTCCACTGCACGAAAGATATCCACAATCCCACCAATACCAAGCAAATGAGTAGGCCTATCTTTTTTTAAGTGCTCCATAGTAAAAGAAACTACATCATACATCTGCTCCTTACTCTGACCAAGTGACCCGCCTATTGCTTGACCGAAAAATGGTAAATCGTTGATAAAATCACAGCTTTCTCTGCGCAGATCTTGATATATTCCACCTTGGCTGATTCCATACAGTGCTTGTTTGCCATCATTACTTTTTTCAAGTTCATTTAAAGAACGTTCAGCCCACCTGTGGCTCATGAGCATTGATCTTTGTGTGTATTCTTTGCTGACGTGAAACGGGGTACATTCATCTAAAACTAGGATTAAATCCGCACCTAATTTTTGTTGAATTTGTATAGATTTTTCAGGAGTTAAACAATAAGTTTTACCATTGATGTAAGAACGAAAAATTGCCCCATCCTCATTAATTTTGATCAGAGTTTTTTGTTTCTTTCTTATTCCCTTTATTTCTTCTGAAACTGATCCGTGTCCCAGGCTAAATATTTGGTACCCGCCAGAGTCAGTTAGCATCGGTCCATTCCACCCCATCATCTTGTGCAGACCACCAAGTTTTGCTACGGTGTCCTCTCCCGGTTGAAGCATGAGGTGATAGGTATTGGAAAGTATTATTTGAGTACCTGCTTCACTGATTCTCTCAATATCCGCAGCTTTAATTGCAGCTTTGGTTGCACAAAATATAAATGCTGGTGTTTCTATGCTTCCGTTTGGAGTTTTAATTGTGCCAACTCTTGCAGAACCTGATTGCTTGGTTATCCTAAATGAGAACTCTTCTTTCATCTATTTGCTTGCAAGTTCTGCTATGATATTTTCCACTTTTTCAGGAGTAAGATCTTCATAAAAATCGTCATTGATCTGCACAACAGGAGCATTAACGCACGCACCAAGACATTCAACTTCTTTTAAAGTAAACAGATTATCTTTGGTAGTCTCACCTATATTGATCCCAAGTTTCTTTTTAAAGGTATTTAAAACTTCTTCGCTACTGCATAACCAGCAAGGGGTTGTCCTACAAACTTGTATCAGATATTTACCCACTGGTTTTAAATTATACATGGTGTAAAAATTTGCCACTTCGTATACGCGAATATGTGGAATATGCAGCATATCAGCAACGTAGCGCATGGCAGACTCAGGAACCCATCTACATTGTTCTTGAACCAGATACAGTAAAGGCATAACAGCACTACCTTCTTTACCTTTTGGGTACATCTCTATGAACTTCTTTGCTTTCTTGAGGTTTTCCGATGTAAAACTAAACTGCTCTTCTTTTTCTTTCATCTGTAGGGTTCATGTAAATCTCAACAGATTATACTTAAAGAGTCAATAATTGCAATTAGACTTCTCGCATGAAAAGGCAATTATTTTTGGCGTTTTTTTTGTGCTCTTAAATTGCCTTAGCTATAAACGTTAAGGAATTTACCAGATGAAAAAAAAAGCAAAAGAAGCCCTGGTCAATATCTCTCTTAAAACATTGGCGTTTTTTATGCCTTAAACGCTGCAATTTAGCTGCTTTTAAACTACAACTAACCTTGACTTAAACGTTAAGAAATTTACTAAGCAGAAAAAAA
>JAISAR010000121.1 GCA_031266615.1 Rickettsiales bacterium | reverse complement strand
TTTTTTTCTGCTTAGTAAATTTCTTAACGTTTAAGTCAAGGTTAGTTGTAGTTTAAAAGCAGCTAAATTGCAGCGTTTAAGGCATAAAAAACGCCAATGTTTTAAGAGAGATATTGACCGGGGCTTTTTTGCCTTTTTTTCCCGCTTAGTAAATTTCTTAATATTTATAGCTACCATCATTCCGCTACGCGTTAGCGGCTGAGACCGAGGCGGTATGATGTGGGGAAACCTTTCCTTGATCAGCTATATGGGAATGGTTAAATTAGCTCTGGAATAATGTGAATAATTACGTTGTCATGCTCTGTTAGGTAAAACTTACTGTCTGCATCTGTTACCTGATATTCTTTATCAATTTCAGCGGAAGTATAAGAGCGGCATTTCGTTTCTTCATGGTAATTGCAATGCATAAATATGCCATTTTGATCAAAATAGCCAAATTCATCGATTAATGTAGCCATTTTTTTGCCTTTGTTGTTATTTGTTAATTCGAACACATCAGCTTGATAATGACCTGGAGAACCTGGTTCATCAGGTCCTTCTATAATGAAAAACGACGGCCGATGGCCAAATAAATCGCTGAGATTGGGATTATATTCTTTTTTCGCACAATTTAAACTTATGAACTTATATTCATCTGAAACATTTGAATACTGCGGGTCATATTTTTTATACTCAAAAAACTCATTACCAAATACATTACAAAAGGTCAATTTATAATCACCACTGCTAAAACCACTGCCAAATTTAATAACTTTTAAATAATGGAAATCTCTGGGAATAGCAACCTCCTCTTTCGTAACATGATTATGCACGACCAACTGATCATTGAGCATGTAGTAACCTATTTTTGGTAAGGTAGCCATGGTCTTGTTATTCAAAACAATATTTGCTTCATAGACATCGTCCAGTAATTTTTCTCCTTTTTGCAAAGTAAAGTTCTGCTGTGCATTGTTTGCTTTTGTTAAGCTGGCTATTGTTGCTCTTAGAACCTGACTACCTGCTATAGCTTCTTGTAAATCTTCATTCTTTGCAACTTCAGTTACTAGCGTATTTTTATTATGGCTGCTCATTAGTTGAGCAGCTACAGCATTAATTGATGGACTTTCTCCATCTTGACCAGGGTCTCCCTTCAACCCTTGTGGACCCTGGTCACCTTTTGGTCCTTTTGTCTCTCCGGGATTTTCTCTTAACTTTTCTGCTACTCCTTCCTGTAAATCAAGGTTGTTTACTAAGATTTCTTTACCTTTATCATCCTTTGCTTCCAGAACTGCTTGTCCTAACTCAGCTGATTTAGTGCTAAAAAACTGATTAACAACATTTTCAACATTGATATTCTCAACCATCGTTTTTGCTTGATCTCTTGTTAACTCAGCAAACTCAAGTAAGTATTCAATCAATTTTTCTCTATCTACTCTTTCCTTTGTTAATTCCAACGCTTTATCACGATCCTTTAAGCCGCTATGTAGCAGCAGATACTTTGCAAGCCCCCAATCGCTTACTTTGTCTTTGACAAGATTATTAGCTTGCTCTTTAGTTATTTCGCTTTTATTAATAAGCGATTCAGCAAGTTTTTCAGCAAATCTTTCATATTTCTTAAAGGCTTCAGGATCTGGATTATTTTGCTGTCTAACCTGACTTGTTATTGTATTTACAGTCTCTCTTACAATTTCTTTCATTTCTTCTTTAGTAAATTTGTTTGCTATTTCTTCAGCAAGATTTTCCGCACTAACATTTACAAAATTCTGAAGCCTGACTTTACCAGCAACCTGAGTAGCGAGATTTTGATCATGGCTATCAGTTGCGTTAAGTACCGCTCTCCCCAATTCGTCTTTTCTCTCAGTAACTAGTTCACTTGCAATTTTTTGAATAGTACTTGTTCTATTAATCCAACACTTTAATTGCCTTATATCTACCAAATTTACGTTATCATCAATCTCCAACTCAGACAGAACTTCTCTTATATTTGAATTTTCAAGCAGTGCTGATCTTAAAGATACATTCAAAGGTTGCTTGTAGATTTCTGTCATAGCTATAACTTCGTTATTTAAGTCAATAGGTTCTTCCAAGCTATTAGCAAGATAGACTAAAAGTTTACCTTCCTCATCTTTTTCTATAACTAATTTATAATGACTTAAATCTACAAAAAGAAGTGTAGCATCTACAGGGGTAACTGCACAAAACTTAGTAGAATCATCATCCCTTATACAAACTGGGATACTACTACCTACTAATTTACAAACCTCTTCCTCTTTACCACTTTTACTATACACAATCCTCGGTATATAATAACGTGCGTGAACATCTTCACGAAGTTCTTCTCCTTTTAATAGTTTAATTTCTTTATTGTAATATTTCTTTAAATTAAGGTTCTGACTGAATAATGATGACCTAGGCAATGTAATCCGTTGATTCCAAGCCGATAAGACAATTTGATATTCGCAGTGGTTGTCAAGTACTACCTCTACTTTAACCTCTTTACAATCAACAGAATTAGGCGTATAAGTTCCTTTATCCTTCCAATTACAGTCATCACTGCTTGCCCAATGCATAAAAAGCTTGAAAAATTCCTCTTCTTTGCTTTCCTCCTTTTTTACAAAAATACTGTACGAACCAAAATAAGGACCACAGAATTTTATTTCTTTATTATCTTTACCTAAGAGCTTTATTTTGTTTATGTTATTAGGGGAAGAACCATAAAGCTTTAATTGTTGATCTTGGTCGCAGGCAAATTCGAAAATGTGCTTATTGTTTTCCATAGTTAAGATTCAAAGATACTTGGGGTTCTAGCGTGCAACACTTAAGAAAAAGCTAACTGACCCAGAAAAAGTGAAGAGAAAGTTAGGAATGTTTTTACAAAAAAGACAATACTAATAAAAAGATTTCATTTAAAATATAAAATTATTATAAATTTATTTCCAAGAAGCTATGCAAGAAATCTAGTGAGTGGCTGGAGCTAGCTTGAATACATCTCACCCGTCTGTAACTCAATGAACCTGAAAGAATCAATGTAGCTATCAAAATTGTTTCGATCTACGTCAGTTATCCAAGTTTGGCATTGAATACTTAATACTTCCTTTATCAACACCCTCCTGTAATGCTCATCCAGATGAGACATTATATCATCAAGGAGGAGAAGCGGTGCCTTATTGTGGTGAATACACCTTGCTTTTACACTGGATAAGATGATAGAAAGCAGCAATAACTTTTGCTCTCCAGTAGAGCACAAGTTTATTGGTATATCTCTTCCTTGGTAAAAAACCTGAAATTTATCATTGTTCACACAAAAGGCTACTCTACCAGTTAACGAGTCTTTTTCTCTATTTTCCTTTAGACGACTCTGAAAATATTCTGCAGTATCGCTTGAAGTTAGCTGGCTGCTGAGTTTTAGACTCGCTTTTGGAAAAAACTCAGTGGGCTGGTTATCAATTGTATCTTGCAGTGTTTTTAAAACAGATAGTCGCATATGCAATATATCGACTGCATTAACAGCCATAACATTTTCAAGGCTAGAGAGCCAGTTCTTGTCCAAAATGTTCTCCCTTAGCAGTTTACTCCGCTCGTGTTTGGCTTTCCTATATTTCATGTAGCAGTGAGTGTAATTTTCTTTAAATAACGAAACTATGCGGTCTAAAAATTTCAACCTATCACTTGGAGAGCTAAGAAGAATGTAGTCCATTTGCGGAATTAGCCATATCACATTGGATATTCTATACAGCGATGAATAACCTGATTGCATTTTCCCATCAATTTGTATTAGTTTCTTATTAAAGTTCTTTGCAATACCGATTGAACTGAAGTCCACTCCATTAAAGAAACCATAGTGCACTGCCCAATTTTCATTACTGAATTTGTTTTGCATCTCACTAGCTTTTGCTTTTTTCATTCCATTGCTTTTAGCAAGCAACGAAATCGCTTCAAGTATATTAGTTTTACCAACACCATTCTTGCCAGTTACCACAACCGAATTGTCACTTGAGTCCAGCTCAAAACTTGAATGGTTACGAAAATTATGTAATTGCAACTTTTTTATGTAGCAATGGGTAGCCATTAACCTAGATGTTTTTTCTAATTTATATTCTCCTTACTTCCTCTAGAACCTCATCAACATGTCCACTAACTTTTACATTTTTCCAGATCTTTACTATTTTACCCTTTTTATCTATCAAAAAAGTAGTGCGTTCTATTCCCATATACTTTTTACCAAACATGCTCTTTTCTACCCAAACACCATATTTTTCTAACATTTCAGCATTTTCATCAGAAACTAGATAAAATGGTAGAGAATATTTTGCTTTGAAGTCAGCGTGGCACTTAACACTATCTCTTGATACACCAATTATCACTGTATCAAGGGAAGAAAAGTCATTTATTTTATCTCTAAAGCCTTTTGCCTCCATAGTGCAGCCTGGAGTGTCATCTTTAGGATAAAAATAAAGAACTACATTTTTTTTATTGAAAAAATCACTCAATGATAAATTTTCACCGGAATCTGTTGGTAAGCTAAAATCAAGAGCATTATTTCCTACTGCTAATTCCATATCCCGCTCCTTTAATAATACTTGTATGGTAGTATATTATAGTCAGAGCTTCTGAGAACTCCAGTTAAAAATCAATCAAATCCTCACATGTTTGCTCTTCATAAAAGAAGTTTAACGTTATCGTAGTACCAAGTTTTGCTTCACTTTTAATATCGAAAGTTCCACCCATTAGCTCTACTATTTTTTTGCTGAGTGGCAACCCGATGCCCGTACCTTCGTTTCTATATCCTGAATCTGCTTGGCCAAAGACAGACATAACTTTATATATGTCTTGCTGCATTATTCCTATTCCATTGTCATGGAACTCAATAGTCAATAAGTTTTTTTCTATATTCTCTTTAATCACCATTCTTATTAGGCCGTCTTTGGGAGTAAATTTGATTGAATTTGATAATAAGTTTATTATAACTTGTTTCATCCTCTTGGGATCTGCAATAACTAATAATTGTTTGTTGGGTATCTCCTTTTCTAAACTAATTCCGGTTTCTTTTAATTTGGGTGATAGCATATTCAAACATGAATCTATTATTTTGTTCAGGTTAAACTTCACTTTCTCTACTGTTAAACTGCTTGCTTCAGCTTTTGAAAAATCAAGCACATCGTTAATTAAAGCAAGTAAATGTGTCCCTGCGTTATATATATCGTCTGCATACTCCTTGTATTGGGAATTATCCATCGAGCCTAAAGTTTCATTTTTGATCAACTCTGCAAATCCAATAATAGCATTAAGTGGCGTGCGCAGCTCATGTGTAACGCTTGCAAAAAACTTTAGCTTGTTTGCATTTTCTTGCTCTAACGCCTCTTTCATCTGTTGTAATTCGATATTAGTTTTATGTTGCTTAGCTAGCATTTGGGTATTGGAAAAGTGTAAATAAAGCATTATTAGTATTAAAATTACTAGTAATGAGCCTACGAACGTTAAAAATAGGCTATATACCGTGACATAAGAGTTATTGTGGTTTTGAATGATCTTTAAAAAAAATGATGGCTTAATGTCACCTTCATGAAATATAGGGAAAATAGAAACTAGTTTATTTCCTGTAGTATAAAATATCTCTTGGTTGTTTAGTAGTCTATCGATTTCATCGTCTGTAAGTAACTGTTCATAATCATGATCTTGGGTGTTAAAGTGACTGAACATTATTCTACTATTTTGATCATATAGTATTAAGCTCAAGTTCTTCACTTCGCTAACTGATTGTAATAATTCAGCACGCAGCCTTATCAGTTGGTTTATATAATCAAAGTTCTTGTATTTAATGTGATGCTTTTCTATTAGTAAGTAGTGATACTTTTTTATTATGCTATTTTCCAGTACACTTTTTAAGCCTATACTTGAGTCACGGTAAGAAGAAAGAAAGTTATTCCTTAGTGAATAATTACAATATATCACACTAAATAAAATCACAAAAATTGATGAGAATAATGCGATGACTTTTGCGTATCTATTTTTCTTTAGTGCAGAAAGTGTTAATTTACTTAGTTTATACATATCCTTCTCATTGTGAAATAAAGACTTTTATGTTATTAATTAAAATTTAGCATACCATACTTTTATGACAATTTCTCCTATCTTGCCAGTTTATTCTCCTATTAATATAAATTTTTCTTATGGCAAAGGTATTTATTTGTATGATGTTAATGGCAAGCGTTACATAGATTTTCACTCTGGAATAGCCGTTAGCAGCTTAGGTCATGCCAATCCGCAATTAATTAGCGCTCTTAAATTGCAAGGAGAAAAGTTATGGCATATATCAAATACCTACAATATACCTGCTGCTAACAACTTTGCAGAAAAACTAAAGGACAACAGCTTTGCTGATACTGTATTTTTCACAAATTCTGGATCAGAAGCAGTAGAGTGTGGGCTTAAGATTGCTAGGGCCTATCAAAACGGAAAAGGCAGTAAAAATCGCCATAGAATTTTAACATTTCACGGTGCATTTCATGGAAGGACATTTTTAACTTGTGCTACAAACGATAGACAGAAATTTTCTGAGCTACTGAATCCTTATATTGATTGGTGTGATAACGTCGAGCCCAATATTGAGAGCGTAAGAAAAGCAATTTCTAATAGTATAGGCGTTATATTGATAGAACCAATACAGGGACAAGGCGGTATTAAAGTAATGGATGAAGTCTTCATGAAGGAGCTGAGGAAGCTGTGTGATGAAAACGACATATTGCTATTTTTTGATTGTGTACAATGCGGTGCTGGTAGAACAGGAAAGTTATTTGCATATGAACATATAGGAGTAGAGCCTGACATATGCGCTCTTGCAAAAGGAATAGGGGCAGGGTTCCCGCTAGGGGCTTGTCTTGCAACTGAAAAGGCTGCTAAGTACATGGCAGTTGGCATGCACGGTTCCACTTTTGGTGGCAATCCACTTGCAACTTCGGTAGGTAATGCTGTGGTTGATGAATTACTCAGCTCCGGCTTTTTGGAAAGTGTTGAAATTAGAGGCAAGTATTTAAAAAATAAATTAGAAGGTCTGGCAAGTAAATTTCCAATGATAGAAGAAGTAAGAGGAAAGGGGTTAATGCTTGGAATAAAAGTGAAAATGAATAACCAAAAGTTTGCAGAAGAGCTAAGTTATCGTGGTTTACTCACTGTTGGAGTAACATCAGATAATGTTGTAAGAATTTTGCCTCCACTCATCATCACTGAAAAGGAAATCGACGAAGGCATTGAGATTCTGACTCAATATTTATCTGATACCAATTCCCACTATACAGAAAGCGGATAAACAACAGTGGAAAAAGCTACCCAACAGAAACAAAAAAACTACTTGACAACCCCCGTCAACTCCATTATCATGTTATTGGAGCTATTCATTTAGCTTCAATCTGTGCAGATTAAACGACGAAAGTATCACGGTTGGCGTCTTATGTTTAATTTTTTGCACTATGTGCACCTCATGTCTTTATTA
>JAISAR010000095.1 GCA_031266615.1 Rickettsiales bacterium | reverse complement strand
AGTACGCCAATTTGCAGGATTAGAGAGTGAGCAACTTCTACCACGGGACTCTTTTGTCTTTTTTTCTGCTTAGTAAGTTTCTTAGCGCTTAAGCTAAGGGTCTGTTGCAGTTTAAAAGTCGCTAAATTGCAGCGTTTAAGACTAAAAAGATGCCAATATTTTTGAACAGATATTGACCAGGGCTTCTTTTGCTTTATTTCTCGCTTGGTAAATTTCTTAAGTATTTATTACTAAAGCAGTATCCTGGGTCCCAGTGCAAGCTACTTGGATGACAAGAGAAGGAGGCACTGGAATGATATCGTGGGACTACTTGGATGACAAGAAAAGGTTACTTGGATGACATTGAAAAAAGGATCTACTCTGGATCAGCTGGTAAGTTGGATGCTTGATAAGCGTAATTTGGAGCTTCTTGCGTAATGATTATATCATGAGCATGACTCTCTCTGAGTCCTGATGCAGTAATAGTAACGAATTTGCAGTTTTTCTTCATCTCTTCTATGCTACTATTACCAGTATACCCCATTGCAGCCTGCAACCCGCCAATTAATTGATGGATCACCCCTGAAGCTGGTCCTTTAAATGGAACTCTTCCTTCTACTCCTTGTGGAACTAACTTGAGTTTTGAGTCTTTATCTTGAAAATAACGGCTCGCTGAACCTCGTTTCATTGCGCTGATAGACCCCATTCCTCGATAGCCTTTGTATGCTCTGCCCTTATACATGATGATTTCGCCTGGACTTTCATCAGTGCCTGCAAAAAGTGAACCAATCATCACAGAATCAGCACCGGCTGCGATAGCTTTTGCAACATCTCCTGAGTATTTTATCCCACCATCGGCAATCAATCTTACTTTTCTTGCTTTACATATTTCTGCAACATTTTGAATTGCAGAAAATTGTGGCACACCAACACCTGTAACTATCCTAGTTGTGCAGATTGATCCAGGCCCTATGCCAACCTTCACTGCATCAACGCCTGCGTCAATCAGTGCTTCAGCAGCCTCTTTTGTGGCAATATTACCGCCTACTAGCTGCGTGTTTGTATACATCGCTTTTATTTCTCTAATGGTGTTAATAACGTTTTCGGAATGACCGTGAGCAGTATCCACAACAATCACATCAATTTCTTCTCCAATTAAAGCTTCACATCTTTCTATGCCATCCCTTTTGCCAGTGCCAACTGCAGCAGCAACTCTGAGCCGCCCTTTACTGTCTTTACATGAATTGGGGTATCTATTGTATTTTTCAATGTCTTTAACCGTAATTAGGCCTATGCAACAAGAATTTTCATCTACGACCAAAAGCTTCTCTATTCTATTTTCATGCAACAATTTCATTGCTGAGGCACTATTCACTTCCTGCTCCCGCACTGTAATTAGCTTGTCTTTTGTCATCACTTCAGAAACTTTTACACCCATGTTCTGGTCTTCAATAAACCTCACATCCCGGTTAGTTAAAATTCCCACTAACTTAGATTGATCAACCACAGGAATGCCAGAATAATTGTGCTCTTTCATTAATGAAATTGCTTCCGCAACTGTTTTATCTGGAGAAATCGTGATTGGGTTATACACGATCCAACTTTCATATTTTTTTACCCTTCTGACTTCCGAAACTTGCTCATCTATTGATAAGTTTTTATGTATGCAACCTATCCCACCATGTTGAGCAATAGCTATTGCAAAGTCTGATTCAGTAACAGTATCCATTGCGGAAGATATGAGAGGAATACTGAGTTCTATACTGTTTGTTAAATAAGTTTTCGTATCTGCATCACAAGGCAATATATTAGAATGGGCTGGCAAAAGTAGTATATCGTCAAACGAATAACAAGCTTCCATTTTTTTCATAGGCTTTATTTAAAGCTTATACGCCAATTGATTGAATTGCAATAGGGCTGTGCAAAATTAGCTAGTAGAATGCTGCTTATACCCTCGTGTTAAGTTTAATTGCGCACATGCTGCAAAATGGGGAGTATACATGTTTGCCTCTAATTAATACTATCTTTATTATTATATGAGATAGCTAAGTCAGTATTTATAAATTTATACTATGTTGCGCATAACTCAGGAAAGTAAGATTTGCTGGTTACGTGCCGGAATGGTATCAATCCGTGGCTACAACGCTACAACACCGAGAGCTGTATTTGTCTACATATTAATTTATTCTATAGTTTTACTAAGTTTTCCCACTGCTTATGCTAACGAGGATTTGGAGATAAGAAAAGTTTTTGATAACGTTGCTAAATACATAAAAGCTGATGAAAAATATAAAGACTTTGACGTCATTGAGAAAAAAAGTGATAAGTTTAATATCAAAGTTGCACAGAACTCTGGCAAGCATTTTAGCATACACTCCATTTTAAAAAAAGCGAAAGATTCCTTTGAATCTGGGGATAACGAGGCAGCCATTTCTTTTCTTAACCAGGCCATTGTAAAATTTCCTTATCATAAAAATGCTCTGATCGGACTGGGAAACATTTACTACGCCAACAAAGAATACGAAAAGGCTATAGAGATCTACACAAGACTATTAAAAGAATACCCTAGTAACTCTTATATATTAGAGAATTTTCTGACGATAATTTCACAATACAACCCTGATCTGGCGTTAAGTGAAATGTTGAAGTTGTATGATATACACAAAAATTGTGCTCCTTTATTGGCAAATCTAGGCCTGATCTACATAAAAAAGGAGGACTATGCAAAAGCTAAGGAGTGCATGATAGCTGCGGTTTCTCTTGATCAAAACAATATTTTCTATGTCTATAATCTAGCTGTTATTCTAGATAAGCTTTCAGATTTCAAAAATGCTGCAACATTCTACTTAAAGCTGTTGAACATGGCCGTAAACTCAAAAAACATAAGCGAAGAAATACCTATACGTAAGGTAGAAGCAAGACTAAAATTTATAAAACTTTACAGATATACTTAGCAATTTCATAAAAGTTTGTGCCTTGATATATTATTTTAGTTGCCTGGACCTCGTTCGTTTTGAACATAAGACCTAATCTGGCTATACAACCTACCAAAACACCATCAAATTTAAGAAAAAGTCAACCACTATAAGGTAACATATTTCTAGAATCCATGAACAGTGAGGTACAACCAATGGGTATCAAAAGCAACTTATTAGTTCAAGCTACTAAATATAACAACAAGAGAGTTGTGAAGTTTACTCTAGGTCTCTTTGATGCATTGGGTAAACTCTTCTCGCCTGCTAGAAAAAAGGAACCTTTCCACAGTAGGGGGGACAATCAACACTTAAACGATGCACTTGTGTTTGCTGTAGAAAATCTTAATTACGACATGGTAGAATTACTTGTTAATGCGGGAGCTGACGTTAACTCGCTAGATAAGAACAACAAAAATGCTATAATGCACGCTGTGGAAAAACTGGCTACCTCAAAAGGTTTATCAGTCGATCCATCGAAAAACTTGCCAGAGGAAATAATTTCTCACCCTATAGTACAATTTTTATTGGTGAAAGGCTCCAAGTATTACAGTACAGACAACATGGATATTGAAGGGAAGTATACTCTATCGATAAAGGGAAACGTAGGACACTCCTTGCAATCTGATCATATTTATGAAGAGATACCTGCCAGGAATACTGAAACACAACCTGTATACGATGACAGGCACATTTATGAAAAAGTAGATGGTTTTGGAGATGATGACTCACTAAGTAGTGGCTACTCTAGCATAAAAGAGCTTAGAGCACAGAGAAAATCAATTGATTCACCACACATATATGCTACAGTGGGTCTTGCTGCAAAACAAGGGGCACAGGAGCGAGATGATGAACACATCTATGAAGAAATAGATCATTTTAGAAGGGATAGCAATTCGCTTGATAGTGGTTATTCCAGTATAGAAAAGTGTGCGACACAGCAAGAGCCTATATATGAAGAAATCTCTGATAATAAAGAGTGTGAGAATCCACTCTACGTTAGCACAGGAGAGTGTAAAACACAGAAAAAATCGATTGATTCATCAAAGCAAGAGCATACTAAAATTTCTGATGGTAGAGAGCGTGAGAACCCACTCTACGTTAGCGCAGAAGAGTGTAAAACACGGAAAAAATCGGTTGATTCATCAAAGCAAGAGCCTATATATGCTACGGTGGATCTTGCTGCAAAGAGATTAGAAAGGCAAGCAAAATCTATAAAAGCTGATTCTGACACTTATCACGGGCTAGTAAAAGATAGAAAAAATCAATGGGAAGAAAAAATAAATAAACGTAAATCAGAAGCTAATACAACAACAGGTCGAAAAGAAGAACTACAGGCTAATACTAGAAAAACTTTCGGTGTTAATGTAGAAAGAATAAGGCAGAAGTACGAGTCAGGTTATGATTCTGGCTATGATTCTGATACAAAAATGGAACAATTAAGAAAGCCTAAAGCTCCCAGCTCTAAAGTGAATTCAGTTCATGTTGAGTATGGAATAGTAGGAGGTTGTCGATATAAAATCACTGATATATCACTTTAACTGTGCGGTTCATGGAGGTTGTGGCAGTAAAAGTGCAGTTTGAATAGAATTTTATTCAGTACACTTTGCTTAGTCTAAAGATCAGATCTCTAGCATAACAAACCAGCTTTGGCAGCGTATGTCATCCAATAGAAATGAAAAAAAACTACTTGACAACCTTCGCCGTTACCCTTATCATAGTATTGAAGCTATTCATTTAACTTCGCAATCTGCAGATTAAAACGACAAAGGAAACTTTGTATTTGGCGTCTCATGTTTAAATTTTTGCACTATGTGCACTCCATGTCTTC
>JAISAR010000001.1 GCA_031266615.1 Rickettsiales bacterium | reverse complement strand
CCTCGGGGTTTTATTGTCTTTTTTTTCTGCCTGGTAAATTTCTTAAATATTATAGCTTAGACTAGTTGCGTTTAAAAGCAGCTAAATTGCAGCGTTTAAGACATAAAAACGCCAATACTGAAAATAAATACCGATCAGGGCTTCTTTCGCCTTTTTCTTCATTTGGTAAATTTCTTAAATATTTATTACTAAAGTAGTATCCCAGATACTGTCTTTATTGTCAACAAGTTATTTGACTTGTATCTATTTGAATGACATCCTCTTGGTAGGCTCAAATCACAATGTTCGTACATGCCAAAGGGTGTATTGCTAGTCAAAAAATGACTGTGCAAAAGACCTAATAACATGTATAATTTATAAACAATCTTTGAGGTGGATTATGAAACTAGGCGTTAACATCGATCACGTTGCAACCCTCCGCAACGCACGCGGAACTTCTTACCCAGATCCATTGAAAGCAGCAGAAATAGCTATTGATGCAGGAGCAGATTTTATCACCGTACACTTACGAGAAGACAGAAGACATATTAAAGATGAAGATGTGTTTAACCTGAAAAAAAACATCGAAACTGAGCTAAACCTTGAAATTGCAGCTACAGAAGAAATGCTTGGAATAGCAAAAAAGGTAAAACCCTATTCGATTAATATAGTACCAGAAAAAAGAGAAGAATTAACAACAGAAGGTGGCTTGGATATAATTAGCATGTACAGCAAACTCTCTAGTATAATAGAGGAGATGCATAGCATTAGTATAAAGGTTTCACTGTTTATCAATCCAAATATCAATCAACTAAAATATCTTGAGAAGCTAGAAAGAAAGCCTGACATAATAGAAATTCATACAGGGGATTACTGCGATAATCCATCAGAGGAAAAATTACAATCAATTACTAATGCTGCAGGATATATCAATAAATTAGGAATAGAATGCCACGCAGGACATGGCATAACCTATACATATGCTAAAAGAATAAAAGAAATACCTCACATTTCAGCTCTTAATATAGGCCACTCTTTAATCAGCGAAGCTATATTTTACGGCTTACACAGCGTAGTAAAAACAATGAAAACGATAATCTCTAACTAACTACTGCTTTTTCCTTTTCATTCAAAACAGTTAAAAGAGTCTTACTCGCTTTAAATTTCACTCTTGTCTTTTTAGGGACAGTCATGATCTCACCACTCTGAGGATTACGACATTGTTTCTCCCGACTTATAGCAGTAGAGAATGTACCTACTCCATGCAGACGTATTTCACCTTCTCTATCTAGCTCATCTTTTATTATTTTTATAAACGTATCATGAATCTTGCCCAAGTCAGATTTTGTTATATTTATATTCTGACAAGAACAATCTTCTTTTAATTGTTTTACTATATCTTCTTTACTCATAAATTACCTTAATATTGAAAAATTCACACAAACAGCATATTACGTTCATATCAATAGTCAACTAAATTTATCGCGAAAATAGAATATATCATACACTTTTTTTAATATTTGCATAACGCTTAACAAAAAGTTCCATAAAAAAAATAACTACCTTTTAGAAAATTGACACTTCTTACGAGCCTTGTGTTGACCATATTTTTTACGCTCAACAACACGTGAATCTCGTGTTAAGAACCCTCTTTTGCGCAATATAGAATGTAAGTCTTGGTTTATTTTACTTAAAGCTCTGCTTATTCCATGAGCTAAGGCACCTGCTTGACCAGACAGCCCTCCACCTTTTATCGTAGCAAATACATCATATTTATCGAGCATAGATGTTACAATAAATGGCATTTTTACCATTTGGCACACTGATTCCCTTTTAAAGTAATCCAGTAGTTTGTCTTTCTGATTAACACTAAACTTCCCGCTCCCCGGCTTTATCCATACTCTTGCTGCAGATTCCTTCCTTCGGCCTGTAGCATATAAACGACCAAGCGAATCAATTACTGGTTTAGTTACTTTTTCTGACTGATTTGTTACAGAATTTTCCATTTTTACTCCATTATTTTTTATTTTTACGATTTAAAGAAGCAAAATCTATCTTTTCAGGTTGCTGTCCTTGATGCTTATGCTCTGGGCCAGAATAAACATGTAAATTTCCAAAACGTTTGCGTGCCATAGGACCGTCATCAAGCATTCTTTTTACTGCCATTTCTATTACACGCTCAGGAAACTTACCATTTAAAATATTATCTGGAGTAGTTCTTTTCAAACCACCAGGGTAACCTGTATGCTTATAGTAAATTTTCTCCTTAAGTTTCTTTCCAGTAAAATGCACCTTTTCTGCATTGATGATAATTACATTATCACCACAATCCATATGAGGTGTATACTCAGGTTTATGTTTTCCACGCAATAGCGTCGCTACAAATGCTGCAAGCCTCCCTACTACTAACCCTTCTGCATCTATGACAAACCATTTTTTATCGATTTGTTTTTCTTTTAAGAAAAAAGTTTTCATCATCTAAAATTATACAATAGTAAGCTATGATACACTTAATTTCTAAATAGTGTCAACAACATTAGTTATTGATTATTAAAGCAATTTGTGCTAGTAACTTAGCTGTGTGCGACTAATGTATAATAGGAGTAGAATGTTTCGGTTGATTATTACGTTTGCGACCATTTTTAGTGCTATAAGTTGTTACGCAATCGACCTAGAAGAAGTTATAAACAGAGCTATTAAAAATAGTTCAAAATTGAAATCTCAATTCTATCAATACAAAAGTGCAGAAAAGCATCTAAAATCTGCCGGGTTAGCTGGGTTTTTACCTGAGATTAATTTACGATACAACTTTGATAAGAGCTTTAATCATGAAAAGAGTCTCACTCTTAACCAGAAAATAATAGACGGAGGTGGTACTTTTGCTACATTCAGCCGATCAAGTCACCTTCTCAAGGCAGAAAAGATGCGGTTTCAACAGTTAAAACAAGAGATTGCGCTCAACGCCGTGAAAGCATACGTTGACGTTCTACGCAGGACAGAAATATTAAAATTGAGAGAGCACAAAGAACGTGTTTCTTTGGAGCACTTGTCAGCAATGAAGAAACGCCTTTCTCTTGGAGAGGTTACCAACGCTGAGGTTTTACTAGCGAAAGCAAAATTTTCATCTTCAGTATCAGAAAGAGTTGATGCTGAAGGTAAATTAAAATTGGCAAACATTGCTTACTTTCACTTAATCGGCGAGGATCCTGATGAACTCTCCGAAGCTAATGATCAATTACCTTCCGTTCCGAAGTTAAATGAGTGCTTACAATTAGCAAAAACCAATAATCTATCTCTAAAAGCAGCGATTTATCAAAAAAGAGCAGCTAAAATGGAAGTGATTGCTGAAACTTCTAAGTGGTTGCCCTCTTTGAACCTTAGTGCAAGTACAAATCTTGATTGGGGAAATGAAGAAAACCCTTTTCTCGAGAGAATGCTAGGAAACGTCAATGTTGTTTTCACTCTCGATATTCCAATTTTTAAAAGAGGGATCAATGCTTTTGGTATCGGCAAAGCTAAAATGGATGCAAAAAAATCCACTTATGATTATTATGAAATAGTGAAAAATATAGAAAAAGAGGTTGTGAACGCTTGGAATAACGTTCTGACAGCAAAGGCTGTTATTAAAGCAAGTCACGAAGCCGAAAAAGCAGCAGCTTTAGCGTTGGAAGGAGTTGAGCAAGAAGTCAACTTAAATTTGAAAAGCACAACTGAACTTTTGGATACTGAAGATGCATTATTCAAAGCACGTTCGGACTTGGTTGAAGCAAAAAGCAATTATGTAATTAGTGTTTATAATTTGCTTTTTATGATAAATAGTATAAATCTCTAAATTTAATGGTATTAGCATTATGAATGATGGACAAAGCAATCAATCTGTAAAAGATATCCTAGAAGACATAAAAAAAGCCATATCGGGCAAAAATGCAAGTGGTGATAAAGTGGAAATAGAGAAGAAAAAAGAAGATGATGATGTGCTGTATCTTGAAGAAGAATACTTGGAAGATTCAGAAGAAGATAGTAAAGAGGAGGATAATGAAAAAAAAGACATCAACAACAACGGTCAGGATAAGGAAATGGTTTTCGATAACACCAAATTTAATATTCATAGTCACAATCTAGAGGAAGAAGAAGATGTTCACTTGCAGCATAACGCCCAAATTAGCAGTAAAGAAGTGGGTAACAGTAGCTCACAAACGCAAAATAATGACCATCTAATCTTAAAAGAGAATATGGAAGAGATTAAAGAGTTACTTGGAAGAATGCAAAGTGAACTACAGCACAAGCAACAAAAAAGAGCAAGTCTTACTGTTGAAGAATTAGTCACATCTCTTTTAAAGCCTCAGTTGTCGGAATGGCTAAATAAGTATCTTCATACACTGGTGAAAGAAGTAGTTGAAAAAGAGCTAAAAGACATAATCAATAATAAGTGATTCTTGTAGGGTATTAACAATAAAAACTAGAGTAAAAACAGCCAAAGGCAGAAAACTATCTTCAACCAGGTGGCTGCATCGTCATTTAAATGACAAGTACGTACAAAAAACCAATAAGGATGGTTATAGATCACGTTCGGCGTACAAGTTGATAGAAATAGATAATAAGTTTAAATTACTCCAAAAAGGGCAAAAAATCATTGATCTTGGTGCTTCTCCAGGTGGATGGTCACAAGTTGCATCTCAGAAAGGAGCAAATGTGGTTGCCATTGACATAAAACCAGTAAATACAATTGCTGGAGTAGAATATATACAATGTGATATTATAAATGAGCTTGAAATTTTAAGGGAAAGATTTAAAGACCAAAAATTCGATGTAATTTTATCTGACATGGCCCCAGAATCTTGTGGTTTAAAATCGTTGGATCATATTAGAATCATGCTTTTATGCGAAGCAGCATTGAACTGTGCAAAGCACTTCCTAAATCATGGCGGCAAGTTCGTAGTAAAAATTTTTCAAGGAGAGTCTGATAAAGATTTTTACAATGAATTAAAAAAAATATTTAAAACAGTAAAATACTTCAAACCAAAATCAAGTAGATCTGAATCTACGGAAATGTATTTAGTAGGCTTAGACTTTACCGGTGGTAAAGATCTCAAATGATGGTAAAGCCTTCTAATCCTGTTCTACAGCAAATTTTAATGCCATATGAGTAGCTACAATGCTATTGACTACCAGAATAGCAAAAACTAAAGCAGTAATAAGCAACGTGTGAATATTCAAGGATA
This sequence comes from Rickettsiales bacterium, assembly GCA_031266615.1. Classification (GTDB taxonomy): domain Bacteria; phylum Pseudomonadota; class Alphaproteobacteria; order Rickettsiales; family Anaplasmataceae; genus Wolbachia. The sequence continues at coordinate 4,571 of JAISAR010000001.1, read as the reverse complement.
AGCTTTCAAGCTGAACTAATAATTTGAAGTATATAAAAACCGGCATTATAATTGGCAAAACAAGAATTTGTGACATTCCCGATGCTAAGTTATTTCGACCAATCATTAATGCATTTCCAACAGCTGAAATACTGATTACTATCAACGTGCTAAGCAATAAAGATAAGCCTACTGCTATTGAGTGTTCAGTATTATTACCAAGAACTACGAAGCTAAATATGGAAGAAATCACTGAAATCGGTAACCCAAACAATAACCAGTGAGCAAAAATTTTACAAGTAATTGTAAGCTTAGAAGAAAGTGGCTGTATGAAAATTTGCTCTAATATTCCGTCATGATAATCAGAAGCAAATAAATTATTTGTAGAGATTTGTAAAACAAATGTAGCACATATCCATGTTAATGTTAACATAACTTCTTGTTCACTGTTATTTTCAAGTGTGAACAAAGATAGGCTTAACATTACAATAAAAACACATATTATATAGGTAAAGTTCTTATCATATGTTGCTAATTTTTTTATTAAGCCAATCATACCAGGACTTTAAATGTTTATTATAAATTATAGTGTTTACTTATAGGTAGTATAATTTCTTGTTCGCAAATTATACAGGTTTTATTATCTAATTGTACAGTTATGGAAGAGTTACCAAAAATAAAATTACCAGAAGATTACACTCCTTCAGAAGACGAAGAATATATGAGCGTAAAGCAGTTAGAGTATTTCAACTCAAAGTTGCAATCGATGCTTGCTGAGCTGGAGAAGCAAGAACTAGAGGATAGTGCATATTATTCTGATGAAGACAGTGGAAGCGAAAAATTAGTCCAGCGCAGAAAAGACAGAAAGGAAAAAATTAAGGAGGCGTTAGAAAAAATAAAATTAGGCACCTACGGTTATTGCGAAGGAACAGGGGAAGAAATAGGAGTCGAAAGACTTAAAGCCAATCCGCTTGCCATATATTGTATTGAAGAGCAGGAGAGATTAGAAAAAGAAAAGAACGTGTACAACACTGAAGATTAATGGAAATAGCTGGTATAACAACCGTTTGAATTAGTGTATGCTGAAAGTGCTGTACCTAAGGCACTATAGCCTTTAACAGTTACTTACCCTTTTTAAAAGGTATGTTTTCATTGAACAAGCAGACTGTACTTGATCCGTTCCTTAAGGTAAACACCGAACCCACTCTTTCAATTATAAGATAATCATCAACTGTACGGAAATTTACTAGAGATTCATATCCTGCAGAATCAACCATAAAGACTGCTGGAAAATCAGAATTTGTCTTATTAAATTGCAGATATGTGAATTTCCCGTCATCAAAAACTTTAGTTGGTATTATTGACTCACTACCTTTTATATGTGAGATGGAATAATTAAAATTTAAGCCTTTCTTTACAACCTCAATATCACTTATGTCAGGAATAGTGTTGGGATTAACCTGCTCGAGGATATCACCGTTGTTGGTTGTGTAAATTTCATCACTATTGAATAGTGGATAAAGAAACCTTACTTCATATGCTAATCTTGGATCATCCAATCCAGTTGCTTCCTCAGCATGAAGTTCAAAGTAATAAACTCTTTTGTTAGTAATTACAGTTGCGTTAGTGTCAGCAATATCATCTATAGGTTTGACAAATAACCTGTTACCTTGAGGAACGAGCTGCCAACCAGTTGGATCACCCATTGAAAGGTTTTGTATTACTTCGCCTGGCTCAAATAATATGCTCGACTGGTAACCATAAAAACCAGTGTACTTATGTATAGCCTGTGGATTATAATTGATGACCTTTATGTGACTGTCTGCAGCTATTGGACGTGGTTCCTGTTTTGCAAGTGCATCACCACCACAAAAAAACAACAGCACAACAAACAGTAAGTTAATCATAATATTAAATTATACACAGACCATCATTTTATCACTGAGAAACATAGACTGCAACTGTTAATACCAATTCCCATTACACAGGGAGCAGATATGCCACTTTACCACGCTATGCCTTGTATCCTGTCAAATCTGTGCATGCTAAAACAAATAAAAGCTTACAGCATGTACTTAACAATTTGAATTACGCCAGTAGCTCTAGTTTAGAATGTCCAGTAGATACATCAGAGAGTTTGCTACTAACCTTCTCATAAAACTTTCCGATACCATACCTTACCGATGTACCAACTACTGCAGCTGTAACAAATACCGTAACAGCACCAATAGGAGTCAAAGTAGCAGCTCCTGCAAGATATGCTGTGCTCAGGCCCAACAATAAGCCAACGGAAGCGGAAGCAGTTATAATAAGCAACTTATTTCCTTTTGTACTATTTTGATCGTCATCTAAGCTTTTTTGTGATTCCAACTCTTCCTCATGTTCAGATTTACAAGCACCTTCTATATCCGTATTCGGTTCAATTTGCTCTTCATCTACTGCAACTATAAAACCTCTCATTACATTTCCAATTAGTTCAGCATTAACTTTACCCTCCCTTCTAACTTGGTCTTCATTAGATTTTATTTCTTCAATTATTGCGTCCAGTATTTGTTGTGGAGAAAAGCTATATTCCATAATGCGTTGTACGATCGCATCTACAATTTCATCTTGACTTTCCACCACTATATCTTGCAACTCATCATCAAGACTATATATTTTTCTTAAAAAAATCTTACTCACCCTATTAATATGTCCTGCCCTTTGAGCTTCCTGTTCTGCCCTTGCATTTGCTTGCTTTGTTGCTTTTCGTTCCTCTTCTATTTCCTTCTCTATTTTCTCTCCTACTCTTTTAAACCATGTCTTTTCCTCCTTGAATTCCTCTCCCAAGAGCTTTCCACATCTTTCCAGCATCTGTGCTAATATTACTTTTGCTCTTGACTGATTATTGTTAATATACTTCTCTATTTCTTTTTCCTGTAAGCTTAAATTTTCTTGATAAAATAAGAAATTTTTCAATGCTTCAATCTTTGTTTGTAATTCCTTAAGCGAATAATTGTTCATCTTACCTTGGATGTTAAACTCTTCTGTTCTCTTTGCTTTTACACAGTCTCTAAATTCCTTGACTGAATTTCTGATGGTTAGATTGCCCCCTCCTAACAACTCTTTATACACTTTTATGACATAGATATATTCTAATATCGGAGACACAAAGCACCTATCAATGGCTTCGCCTATGTGCTGATCTTTTTCAGAAATGTTTGAAGGGGCTTTTTTCCGTATATCAGGTTCCTTAGTTCTAACATTACTATCCTTTTTTAAAATAGTTGGAGTTAGTGAAAGCATCTGATTTAATACATTTGCACTATGCTCATCCTTTCTTTTGACTGCATTTCTTAATATGTTAAGTTGTTCACTACTCCTCTTTACAAGATTATCAACTTCATCTTTTATAGCCTTCAGCTTTTTATCACTATTGCATCGATTGCCTAATTCAATCAATTTATTGTACCAATCTTTCTCATATTTTTCGATATACCATCCCTGCAACTTACCAAAACCTTTCTCTATTTGTTCATTGTTACACAGGCTACTTCTATAACTATTAAGGTATTCTTGTGCTTCCTCTAAGAACTCATTACGATAATGCATTAGGTCAGTTTGACGCCAAATAGTCAAGTTTCTCAGTTCGGCTACTACACTCTCGTTTATTAAAGTTACACATTTTTCTCTATTCTGATATAATAAATCAAATGCTATTCCAGAAAACAGTGCATATCTAAAATTATCTCTCTCTTTTGATGCTTCATATAGTTCTTCCATTATCTTTTTTATGTTATTTAAGTTCTTTGTCTTTTCCTCATCATCCCTGTATTTAAGGCTTAGCTTTCTATACTTGCTTCTAAATACTTCGCTAAAGCGTTTTTCATACATTTTCAGTGCTTTTTCACTATAATTCTGCTCTCTTACTTGGTTCAACTCTTTATCCAGTTCACTTAAAGTGTTATAAGAAAAACCAAGTGAAACTAATGCGTTTTCTAAGTTCATCTGATAGAGTAGAACAGACTCAAGAAAATTTACAGATCTCATAACGTCTAGTCCACTACATTCTGCAGACATAGCTTTAGTAGTCTCTTTGTCCATATGACCTCCTTTTAACTGTTCATAATATTTGTGTTGAAAAAGAATAGCACGGCGGGTGAGTATCGATTGAACAGCACTTACATGCTCCTTTTATTTTTTTTAATTCCTCTGCGCTATCAGAACTTTTACCTGGATGATATTCCATTGCTAATTTATGATACTCTTTTTTATCTCGTTCTGAGTAGCATTTTCCTCTACTCCTGCTTCATAATGACCAGTAAGCATAAACCCTCCACATACTTCATACACCTGTTTTATTATACTTTTTAGTGGTGTTACCATATTAATTATACGATTGACCTAGGCTTTTGTCAACATCTGGGATCCAGTTTAACTATAAAATTTAAGAAATTTACCAAGCAAGAAAAAAAGCAAAAGAAACCCTGGTCGGTATTTATTTTCAGTATTGGCGTTTTTATGCCTTAAACGCTGCAATTTAGCTGCTTTTAAACGCAACTAGTCTAAGCTATAATATTTAAGAAATTTACCAGGCAGAGAAAAAAGACAAT
>JAISAR010000014.1 GCA_031266615.1 Rickettsiales bacterium | reverse complement strand
GCCATTCCTTTTATCATAGTACTGAAGCTATTTGTTTAACTTCCCAATCTGTGCAGGTTAAAATGACAAGAAAACTTGTATTTGGCGTACTATTGTTTAATTTTTCGCACTATGTGCACTGTATGTCTTTTTAAAATTTCGGGTTTTTACCCATACAAGCTGAAACGCGCTTATAAGTCGTTTAAGACAGCACCCAACGTCAGGTTTTAAAATAGAGAGTGGAATAACTAGCTACCTCGGGTTTTTATTGTCTTTTTTTTCTGCCTGGTAAATTTCTTAAATATTATAGCTTAGACTAGTTATGTTTAAAAGCAGCTAAATTGCAGCGTTTAAGACATAAAAACGCCAATACTAAAAATAAATACCGACCAGGGCTTCTTTTGTCTTTTTCTCCATTTAGTAAATTTCTTAAATATTTATAGCTCAAGCAATTTTAAGAGCACGCAGCGTTACAGAAACGCCAAGCTTTTTTATACGGGAAGGCTAAGCAACAGGATTAAAGCCTCTATTTCTTCTTAGCAAAACATAAAAAGCCCCTTTACCACCATGTTTTTTTGTAGCTTGCTGGTGATACAGAATCATGTGCTGAATTTTAGTATCATTTAACCACTTATTTAAGTTATTCTTTATAGTATCCGTTTTACCTGTTGCACTACCGTGCCCCGTAATTATTAATAAGCATCTATTCCCTGCACGATAATTTTTAATGATAAAATCTATCAATTTACAGTAAGCATCTTCTATATTATAGCCATGCAAATCGAGTTTATCGCTTATAGAATATTTACCCCTATCAACTTTTGATTTTGTGTTGTAGTCAAGACAAAATGATAAGCTAACATCGTTGGCATCAAGGAAATTTTCTCGTAAGTTAAAAGTACCTCTATCAACCACAGATTTTATATCTACTTTATGATCAACTTTTAAAGTAACTTTTTCAGATTTTATTGGCTTAACATTTTTTCGCCAGTCTAACTCATCATCTGACATAAACGCATTAATTGAATTGTATAATTTTACAACAATATCTAAATATAGTAAAATGTCGTTTATTTTACGATCTTCAATAATACGATGAAATCGTTAAAAGCTAATGAGAATTTTTGGCTATATGGAAAGCATGCCTGCATGTCAGCATTGAAGAACAAAAACAGGCAGTGTATGGAACTGCTGACAACAGAGAACTTCTACGAAGAGCATGAAAAAGAAATTAGGCAATACATAGACAGCAAGGGCGTTAAATTCCAGTTAGTAGAAAACAAAACACTTAATAATATTTTGTCCAAAGATGCTAACCATCAAGGAGTTGCTTTAAAAGTTGCTCCTATTCTTCAGAGCTTAAGCATTGAAGAAATAGCAAACTCAAGCGATAGCTCTACTATAGTAATTTTAGATCAAGTCACTGACACACGTAATATAGGATCAATTCTTAGAACATCAGCTTGTTTTAATGTTGATGCAGTGGTTTTACCATACAACCATTCACCAAGCGAAAACGCATCTATCGCAAAAGCGGCAAGTGGAGCATTAGATATTGTCCCGCTAATACACGTCACAAACATAGTAAAAACTATGGAGTATTTAAAAAAGGCCGGTTACTGGTGTTACGGGTTTGATGGCGATGCTAAAGAGAATGTAGACGAAATAAAGAGCTTTGGAAAAAAAATAGTGATCATCTTTGGTTCTGAAGAGAAAGGAATGCGGCGGTTAGTTAAAGAAAATTGTGACTATCTTGTAAAAATTCCAATGTCAAACGTAATTGACAGCTTAAATGTTTCAAATGCAGCGGCAATAGGACTATATTCCATCTACATTAGAACAAAAATAATCGCACATTAATTGCAATAAAGTAATTTTATGCTTGATAAAGATGTAGTTTTGTACTATAATATTACTAAGGGATAAAAGGAGTTATATTTATGTCTTATATGAGAAATGAACAAGATATTCGCTCTCAGGGCGTTTATTATAGTGCCGGGCTTAGGAGTTACCTAATCAAAGTATACAACTATATGGCTTTGGCTTTAGGTGTTACCGGGCTTGTTGCGTTCCTAACGGTATTTTCCGGTCTTTTTCAGGTAATCTATTCTAATCCCGTTCTGCCGTTTGTAGTAACATTCTCTCCAATTGCATTGGTGTTCTATATGTCCTATAGGCTTCAATACCTAAGTGCCCAGTCCACAGTTACTGTGTTTTTCCTGTTTTCAGTTTTAATGGGACTTTCCTTATCTCATATCTTCATAATTTATACTGCGGAAAACATAGCAAGAGCATTTTTTATCACATCCATTATGTTTGGCTCTATGGCTTTATATGGTAATACTACAAAAAGAGATCTAACAAATATGGGCTCTTTCTTAATTATGGGAATTTGGGGGCTAATTATTGCATCGATAGTAAACTTATTTCTTGGAAGCAGTCCTCTCCACTTTGCAATATCATTCATATCAGTAATAGTATTTACTTTACTGACTGCATGCGATGCTCAGAGAATCAAGGATATTTATTATAGGTATAACGATGGTTCAGAAGCTGTAGCCACTAAGTGGGCAATACTTGGTGCAACTACTCTTTATTTTGACTTTATCAATATATTCCTCAATCTACTTAGGTTACTTAACTTGTTTAATAGTAGGGATTAGATGTTCTCCTTTTTAAGGGGGAATAGTAAAAATTCTATAGTTTTCTTTTTAATATCTTTAGTGATATTGATGCTGTGTCTTGCATATGCATCGGTGCCACTATATAGCATTTTCTGTAAAGCTACCGGATATGGTGGCACAACGAGAAAAGTAACTAACGCAGCAACAAACATAACTAACCAAAAAATTAGAGTCCATTTCAACGCCGATATAATGCCGGATTTGCCTTGGGAGTTTAACTCAGAAACTAATTACATTGATACAAACATAGGAGAACAAAGTTTAGTTTTTTATTACGCAAAAAATCTATCTGATCGGTCTTCGTTTGGAATGGCAGTGTATAATGTCACGCCTTTCAAAGCAGGCAAATATTTCAATAAAGTTGCATGTTTTTGTTTTGAAGAGCAAATGTTACTACCAAAACAAAAAGCAGCGATGCCCGTATCCTTTTACATAGACCCTGAGATAATGCGCGACAATAGCACGAAAGATTTAAGTGAAATAACGCTATCATATACGTTTTTTAGGCTTAAATAGTGTGGGTCTTTTACTATTGGAAAAAGCCGTAAATCTCATCTTTCCAAACGTATGTGTAAGTTGTGAATGCATAATCGATAAAAATTATGATCTGTGTAGTGAGTGTAGCAAAAAAATCAATTTTTTAACTAAACATTACTGCAATGTTTGCGGCACAGTAATTTCGGACAACATTTATACATGCGGTAGGTGCATTGCCAGTCCCCCACCGTTTAAAGTGTTAAGATCAGCTTTTGCTTATGATCAACATAGTAAAAATATGATTATAAATTTTAAATTTTTTGATAATTTAAATTATGTAAAAACTTACGTGAAGTGGATGTACCAAACTAATTGGAATGTATTCCAAGATGCAGAGATTATAATTCCTATACCGCTTCATAAAATGCGCTTGTTTAAGCGTAAATACAATCAAGCGGCATTGCTCGCGAGGGAACTCAGCAGGTTATCCAACTTATTTTATGCACCATTTGCAATAAAGCGCCTTCGCCACACCACGCCTCAAGCTGGTCTTTCACTTAAACAGCGTGAGAAAAATTTAAAAAGGGCTTTTAAAACAAGCAACAAAGAAATTATCAAAAATAAAATCGTGATATTGGTTGATGACGTAGTCACAACTGGAGCAACCGTAAGATCCTGCTCTCAAGAAATTTTAAATTCTGGTGCAAGGGAAGTGAGAGTGCTTTCGCTTGCAAGAACCATATGAAAATCAGTATGTTAAGGCATGATTTTTAATAACCTCAACATCACTGAATGCAAAAGTTTGGCCGCTCACGATTTGAGATTTTTCATGCCCTTTTCCTGCAACCAGCAGGATCATACCTTCGTTGTAGGCAATATCTATGCCTTTCTCTATAGCTTCTTTTCTGTCCTCTATCTCTAGTGCATCAGAACAATGTAGTAAAATATCATGACGAATTTTTGCTGGATCTTCATCACGCGGATTATCATCTGTAATTATCACTCTGTCTGCATACATTTGTGCTATTTTACCCATTTCTGCACGTTTTGTCTGATCACGATTTCCACCACAACCAAAAACTAGGATTATTTTTTTGTTAAAGTGCCATTCTAAAGACAATAGAGCTTGCTTAAGTGCACTTGGAGTGTGCGCGTAATCCACAAATGCAAAAGGTTTCACTTTTTCCATTCTTCCCGGTGGAGAAACGAGTTTGTCTATACATATCCTTTGATATTCCACCCCAGATGAGATAACTACGCCGATCGCACACAGTAAATTATACGCCTGAAACTGCCCTAGAACCGGAAAAAACGTGTCATAAATTTCACCACCGATTTTAATTGTCAGATGTTGACCACTTTGAGTTGGTATTTGCTTTATTAAAGCAATGTCAGAAGCTGTTTTTCCATAAGTTATAACTTTGTTGCCACGTTTTTCTGTTATGTTGAGCAGCTCTCTGTACTCGCCTATATCTGCATTTAATACCGCTGTTTTTTCTTTTGGCAGTACCTCATAAAACAACCTTTTCTTAGCCTCAAAATACTCACTGATATCCTGATGATAATCTAAATGATCTTGCGAGAAATTTGTAAAAGCCGCAGCAGTGAGCCTAAGTCCATGAATTCTGCATTGGTCAATCCCATGGCTTGAAGCCTCCAGTGCTAAGTGTTCTATGTTTTTATCATTTATATCACGTAATGTTGCATAAAGGTCCCCTGCATCCGGAGTGGTAAGGCTATTATCTTTTCTATCATTATTGACACATGTTCCGAGCGTTCCGAGAGATGCAGTATTATAACCTGCATTTTGCCAGATCTGGCGGCAAAACTCTATCACTGAAGTCTTGCCATTTGTCCCTGTTACAGCAGCAACATATTTTGGCTGTTTGAATTGATAAAACCCGCTAATTATTCTGCTATATATTTCTTGAGGATTTGGATGGAAGATGCAGATTCCAGCATCATGCGCTGCAAAGTTTGCTATTATTGCTGAAGCTCCTACTATGCCGTTCACACATTTCTCATGTTCCTCTGACACACAAACAAAAAGATAACCTTCCTTGATTCTCTTGGGGTTACACGTGATGCCTTTGATTTCAACATCAAAGTTGACGTCAATAATGTTATGCAGTAACTCTTTTAGTCTCACATTCTACTTCATCATTTTTGGTATTTAAACATGGCTATCTTGCTAATGCAGCGTTTAAATCAGAGATTAAATCTTCAGGATCCTCTAGTCCACAAAATATTCGCACAAAACTTCCACCATAATCTGAATTCATTACAGATCTTGACATAGATTTACGATCTATTGGTAATATTAAACTATCGCACCCTCCCCAAGAAGCACCGATGCCGAAAATTTCCATGTGATCAACCATGCAGCTTAGTTCTTCACATGAATATTCTTTATCTAATATTACACTGAGCACACCACTTGCTCCTTTGAAGTAGCTTTTCCACAATTCATGCTGAGGATGAGAAGGAAGTGCTGGATATAAAACTTTTCTGATTTTTGGATGTTTCTCCAGCCATTTTGCCACTGCCATTGCTGTGCTTTGATGCCTCTTCATGCGCGCGTGCAATGTTCTAAGTCCCCTGTGTGCAAGGTAACAATCGTGTGATTGAACAGTAATGCCATAATTTTTGTAGCTCTCATAAAGCGATTTAAAAACCTCGCCTTCAGCAACAATAGCTCCCATCAATAAATCCGAGTGACCGGCTAGATACTTTGTAACTGCATACAGTGCGACATCAATTCCATAATCGAGCGGCTTAAATAATAAAGGAGTGGCCCACGAATTGTCGCAAACGGTTACGATCCCGTGTTTCTTAGCAATTTTTACTATGTGTTCTATATTCGAAATTTCAAATGTTACAGAGCCAGGAGTTTCGATCATGATGAGTGAAGTGTTGCTTTGAATCAAATCAGCTATGTCCTGTGTTGGATCATAAAAAGTTACTTCTATTCCCCTTCTCGGCAGCTCATTTTCGGCAAATCTCCTAAGTCGATAATAACTATTATCTTGAACCAAAACATGCGAACCTGCTTTAGTAAAAGTCAAAATAGCAAAAGTAAGTGCAAATAATCCTGAAGGATAGATTAATGCTTGTCCTCTGCCCTCAATTTCAGCAAGCGCATTTGAAAGGTAATGAACAGTGGGAGTACCAACATTGCTGTAACTATAATCCCTTGCAACACCATCGTTGATCACATCGTATATACTTTTCCCATTCGCTGCATTTAAGTAGTCCTTGTAAGTAGGGAATAGTATGGTAGAAGAATGATAAATTGGCGGGTTCATGGAACCTTTATAGTCATTGAATTTTCTTCCTGCTTTAACCAACAAAGATTCTTCTTTCACGCTTTTATTATTTATTTTTTTGAATTGTATTCACTTTGCGTATACAATTGAAGAGAAATTGCATGTACTCGCTCTATCTCACTCTTCAACAATTCATAAATCAACTTGTGCCTCTTTAGAACACTCATTCCAACGAAGTCGTCAGATATTAATATTAATCCAACGTGTGAAGGTAATGTTGAGGGCGAAGAAAAATAGTGATCCGCATGTTTAACAGACTCATCAACGATGTTAACATCAACTACATTTATTGCATTGCGTATTTTTTCTTCTATTGCCTTAATGATATCCATACATAGCTCCTGTCATCCAAGCAGCGTGACTACTTGGGTCCATATTCTTTTTTTCTGGATTTCAGCGTCACGCACCGGAATGATAAGAAAGGAGTACGCCAACTACTTATTCTCTTCTTTATTATCTACGTCCTGGTAATCAGAATCTACTACTTTTTCTTCTTTGTCATGTGGATTTCCTTCTGACGAAAAGTCACTTTCAGCACTGCTTTGTTGAGATTCTTTATACATAGCTTCTCCAAGTTTCATAGATAATTGAGAGAGATTAGTAATTTTCTGCTGTATTGAATCAGTATCATCAATGTTATCAGATTTACTCGCTTCTTTTAAATCATTCACTGCATTTTCAATGGCAGACTTATCTTCTGGTGAGACTTTATCACCATACTCTCTTAGAGACTTCTCTGTAGAATGAACTAAGCTATCTGCTTGGTTCTTCACTTCAATAAACTTCTTGCGCTTTTCATCCTCTTGTGCTTTTTCCTCAGCTTCTTTTAACATGCGATTTATTTCACCATCAGACAAACCGCCCGAAGACTGAATGCGTATTTTCTGTTCTTTTCCAGTAGCTTTATCTTTCGCAGAAACATGCACTATTCCATTTGCATCTATATCGAACGTAACTTCGATCTGAGGGACTCCACGAGGAGCAGGTGGTATTCCTTCCAAACTAAATTGGCCAAGCAGTTTATTATCAACTGCCAATTTTCTTTCACCTTGATGTACCTTAATGGTAACAGCTGTTTGGTTATCTTCTGCAGTTGAAAACACCTGAGATTTTTTAGTAGGAATCGTAGTATTGCGCTCAATGAGTGGAGTGAACACTCCCCCTAGTGTTTCAATACCAAGAGAAAGTGGAGTTACGTCAAGCAACAACACATCTCTTACATCACCTTGAACAATCCCTGCTTGTATTGCAGCCCCAATTGCCACAACTTCATCTGGGTTTACCCCTCTATGTGGATCTTTGCCAAAGAATTCTTTAACTTTCTCTATTACTTTTGGCATACGAGTCATGCCGCCAACAAGAACCACTTCACCAATTTGACTAGCAGACAAACCAGCATCCTCAAGAGCTTTTTTGCAAGGAGCCATAGTCCTTTCGATTAAATCATTTACTAAGCTTTCAAGTTTTGCCCTTGTTAACTTCATATTTAAGTGTTTTGGACCACTTGCATCAGCTGTAATAAACGGTAGATTTATTTCCGTTTCCATTGCACTTGATAATTCAATTTTCGCTTTTTCAGCAGCTTCTTTGATCCTCTGCATAGCCATTGGATCATTTTTCAAATCAATGCCATTACTTTTCTTGAATTCATCCAGTAAGTAACTCACCACTGCATTATCGAAGTCTTCACCTCCAAGATGAGTGTCACCATTTGTAGCCTTTACCTCAAAAACTCCATCACCTATTTCAAGTATTGAAACATCAAATGTACCACCACCAAGGTCATATACTACTATTGTGTGTCCATGTTTCTTATCAAGACCGTAGGCAAGAGCTGCAGCAGTCGGTTCGTTAACTATTCTGAGTACATTCAATCCAGCAATTTTCCCTGCATCTTTTGTTGCTTGACGCTGAGAATCATTGAAATATGCTGGCACTGTTATTACAGCATCCTTCACTTCCTCTCCAAGATAAGCTTCTGCTGCTTCTTTCATATTTTGTAGTATAAACGCACCAATTTGACTAGGGGAGTATTCTTTACCATCTGTTGTTTTAACCCAAGCATCGCCATTTTTTGCTGCAAACACTTTATATGACACATTTAGATTTTTCATTTCAGGGTCACCATACTGACGGCCTATTAATCTCTTAGTAGCAAAAAAAGTATTGCTTGCATTGGTAGTTGCTTGTCTTTTTGCAGGAGCGCCAATCAGCCTTTCTCCTGATGAAGTAAATGCAACTATAGATGGAGTAGTTCTTGCCCCTTCTTTGTTCTCTATTACCTTTGTATCCTTGCCCTGCATTATCGCAACACAAGAATTTGTCGTTCCAAGATCTATACCTATTGCTCTTCCCATAATGAATACTCCCTTGTATAAATATTATCTGATATAAGAATATATAAGTATAGAACTCGCCAATTACAAGTCCCATTTAGGATTTCTAGTTAGCTATTAGAGCTCAAAAGACGTGAAAGCCACTTAGTTAACCAAAAGTTGCTTTGCAATCCACCTGAATTATCAGCTCTTTCATTGTTGCTGCTCTCAATTTTGTAACCAGAGTTTTGCAATGGCTTACAATCATTTAAATTAACGTCATCACCTCGTTTTAAAATGAATGCATCTATACTCAAATTGCTATCAGCACTAACGTTTAATTTAATATTAAACTCTCTTTCAATTGTAGAAACTGTGTCACGCTTATTATTAAAAATATGTGCTATAATTGAACCATGTGCTACCAAATCAAACGACCTATTCCGATTCCTAATAGCAACGTGTTGCAAGTCTCTCAGTATTGATGCAACAATTACTTCATTTGATTTTACTTTTCCAATTCCTTTACAATGTAGACACTCTGTAGTGTTAATCTCCTGTATGTTTGGTTTAATTCTCTGCCTTGAAAACACCATTAAACCAAAATCATTTATGTAGCTGAACTGAACTCTAGCTTTATCATCCTTGAACGCCTGCCTAATAGCAGATTCAACAGCTCTACAATACTGATACTTCAACATATCAATAAAATCAACTACTATTAACCCTGATAAGCCTCTTAAATTCACCTGTCTTGATATTTCAGGCACTGCTTCCATATTAGTTCTGTAAGCTGTCTCTTCTATGCTATCTTCTCCCGTCATTTTCCCTGAGTTTACATCTATTGAAACAAATGCCTCAGTTAAAGTTATTATCAAAGACCCACCAGACGGCAATTTTACTCTGTTGCTATATAACTCAGAAATTTGATCCTCAATACCGTAGTAAGTAAATATCGGAACAAAACCTCTATACAACCTATACCGCAATTTACTACCTTTCAATACATTTCTAGCATATTGTTTTACTGCTTCAAAAGCTTCTTTTCCAGATATTACAACTTCCACATCATTGCTACAAAAATCACGGATAGATTTCATAATCAGGTCTGCTTCGTTATAAATCAATGACGGAACATTTACAGAGGAGACATTTTCTTGAATATTTTGCCACAACGAAGATAAGTAATTGTAATCCTGCTCAATTTCTTTTTTACTTTTTCCCGAGCCAACGGTCCTTATTATTAAACCTGATCTTTTTGGTAATTCTATTGAATTTAGTATATCCTTTAACTGTTTTCTAACATTAACATCTTCGATTCTGCGGGACACACCACCCCTGCTCATGGAATTTGGCATGAAAACACAATACCTGCCCACTAAAGTTATGTACGTTGTAAATGAAGCCCCTTTATTACCTCGTTCCTCTTTAGTTAGTTGAACCAACATTTTTTGATTGACCGAGATAACATCTTGTAATTTATATCTCCTATATAAAGATACCTCCCTTACAAAACCATTACCGGACTCATTAACACTCCTACTAGTTGTAGAATCTGAAGAAGTATTTGCCGATGTACCGTTACCTTCCTCTGTACAATCACTACTTGAATAGCTTTCAAAGAAAGCTTCCTTCTCCTTTTCTGGAATATTAAAGTAATCTGGAGATATTTCGGAAAAGGATAAAAAACCCTGCTTGTTCTTCCCATATTCAATAAATACAGCTTGCAAAGAAGGCTCTATACGCTTTACATGAGCAACATATATGTTACCTCTTAACTGCCGTTTTTCCTTGAATTCTTGTTCAAACTCTACAACCCTGTTATCTACTGACAAAGCAACTCTCACCTCATCAGAGCAGATAGAATTTTCTATTAATAGTAACCTTTTACCACTATTTGCCACTTATTTACCGTTTGCTTTTCATTCTGAAATTAACCTTATGCTACTCAGCACACTGCTTATTGTCAAGAATTTTGCAATATATTTGCAATCTACATTGCTTAAAGATACAAAATAGTTGACTTTTAGTGTTTCACACAATACACTCACACAGAATTTATATTATTGTAATTGTATAAGTATGGCAAAAAAAAATGCTTCTTTGCTTGTTAAGCTAGTTAGCAGTGCAACTAAGGCAACAAGCACTGGTGAAGAGAAATCAACAGGTTACTTTTATGTAAAAAAGCGTAATCCCAAAAAGCTTACTAGAAAATTGGAGTTCAGAAAGTATGACCCAGTAGTCAGAAAGCACGTATTATTTAAAGAAGAAAAGCTAAAGTAATTTTTATAAGGAAGTTTGTTATTATGCAAGATTTACAGCTAAGTTATCCCATAGTGATAGAATTGGGCGATATAAAAGGTACAAAACTGAAGTTAATAAAGATTGTTGCATGGCTAATAAATAAGAGATTCAGAACACAAAAAAAAGCAGCATCCTTTCTAAAGATTGATCAACCTAAAGTATCTCAAATTAATAAGTCAAAAATTGAAGGGTTCTCTTTAGAATACTTGCTTAACTTATTAGTTGCATTGGATCAAAACATACGCGTGAAAATAAAGTACGATTTCAAACCTGCAATATAAAGCGAATAAGGCCTCTTATTCGCTTTAATTTACAGTGTATGTTGCTAATGGTATCCAAAAAAATTTCAACTGCACACAATACGGAGTACATTTCACTTTTCTCCACCTTTTGAACACAGACGGAACACTGCTTTTGCATACTTTTCTCATGCGGCTTGTTAACGCCATATAAAACATTTGACAGTTACCGAAACGCTAACTAAGGTATTCCCATAATATATTAGTGTGAGGGTAAAATGAATTTTAGCCAATATGTAAAAGGTAACGCTCTAGAAGTATCAAATACTAAAATCAATATAAGAGAACTAGTAAGCTTTTTACGGAGTAACACACACATTACAAAGCTTAGTTTAAAATGGGCAGGAATTGATGCTGAAGATGCAAAAGAATTAGCTAAGCTTACACATCTTACTGAACTTGATTTATGGCATAATAATATTGATGATAAAGGTGTAGAGGTCTTAGCTAATAGTAATCTTGCACATCTCACTTCACTTAATTTAAGGTGGAACAGAGTCGGTAAAAAAGGCATAGAGGCCTTAGCTAATGGTAATCTTATAAATCTTACTGAACTTGATTTAAGGTGGAACGGAAATAGTGAAAAAGGTGCAGGGCTAGCTGCTAAACATGTTCTTACTTCACTGAAAAAGAGACATATAGAGGAAAAGTTAAAAGAAGAAAGCCAAAGTAAAGTAAGGAAAATGGAAGAAAGACATCAAACCGAGTTAACGAGACTAATAGAAGAAAACCAGAGCAGAGTAAAAGAAATAGAAGAGAGGCATCAAACTGAAATGACAGCATTAAGAGGGAAAAATCATCCAGATAGCAAGTTGGGTGAGGTACAACCAATATCGCGTGACCAGTCACTAAGCTCTTCACGTTCTGGCGATAGAAGCGCATAAAGTAAAAAACACAGGTGGTATACTGCAGATGTGGTGTACTACCCTACGCTTCTTTAATATTGAATTAGGTCTTAACTAATCAACTATGTTCATGCAAAAAATAGATCGCCTTTAGCGTCACAAAAAATTCATTTATTTACTTTTCTCAAAATCGCAAAAAAGTAAACACCTTTTTGAGAAAAATAGTGGAAAATTAACAGATTATAGAAAGAAGGTGCAAAGGGCCATATGTATAGGCGGTTAAAGCAAGCTATTTTGGAGGTTTTAGGCTATACTAAAACTAGTATAGAGAAGAGTTCACAAAATAAGACTGGTGGCTGAGGAGGGACTTGAACCCACGACCAAGAGATTATGATCCTCCTGCTCTACCAACTGAGCTACTCAGCCTAATTAAAGACCTTGTTATATATATGGTCTATATGCTTTGTATAATAAGCAAAATCAAACAAAGATTCAAGTTTTTCAGAGTCAATAACTCCAAGTAAGGATTTATCTTGTTTCAATTCGGACAGAAAATCACTGTTGTCTTGTTTCACTTTCATTGCATTGCTCTGAACAATTTTATACGCTTCTTCCCTAGTTAGACCACTATTCACTAGCTCAAGCAATACACGCTGTGAGAAAATTAAACCTTTTGCAGAATTTAAGTTCTTTTCAATGTTTTTCTCATTAATCACTAGTTTATCTATTAAATCTGTCAATCGCACTAAAGCAAAATCCATTGTTATGCAAGCATCAGGAGCAATACATCTTTCCACGGATGAATGTGATATATCTCGCTCGTGCCACAATGCAACATTTTCCAGTGCAGGAAATACGTAACTGCGTATTAAACGTGAGAGTCCGGTTAGATTTTCACTTAAAATAGGGTTGCTCTTGTGTGGCATAGCAGAGCTTCCTTTCTGCCCAGTGGAAAAATATTCGGAAACTTCGCCAACTTCAGTTCTTTGTAAATGACGAATTTCAACGGCTACATTTTCCATTGAACTTGCAATCACCCCTAAAACTGAAAAGAACGCAGCGTGCCTATCACGAGGAATTACTTGAGAAGATATAGTCTCGGGTATAAGTCCCATTTTTTTCGCTACATATTCTTCAACAGACGGATCAACATTCGCAAAATTACCTACTGCACCTGATATTTTGCAAGTTGAGATCTCTTTTTGTACATTAATTAGCCTTTGGTAGCCGCGTTTAAATTCTGCATAAAACCTGGCAAATTTTAATCCAAGTATAGTTGGTTCTGCATGCATTCCGTGACTGCGCCCAACGCATACAACACCTTTATAATCCTCAGCTTTCTTTTTCAACGCCGTAAGTAAATTTTTTAGATTTTCAAGTAGAATATCACACGACTCTTTCAGTTGCACAGCAAGACACGTGTCTAAAACATCAGAACTCGTCATCCCATAGTGGAGATAACGAACATCAACTCCCACTTTTTCAGCAATGTATGTGAGAAAAGCTATAACATCGTGTTTTACAGTAGATTCGATTTCGTTGATCCGCTTAATATCAAACTCGATAGTGCCAGAGAGCCTTTCAGCAACATCACTTGGAACCACTCCCAACTCTGCTTGAGCCTCGCACGCTAATTTTTCTATTTTGAGCCATATATTAAACTTGTTGTTTTCTTCCCAAATGGAAGACATTTCTTTACGACTATAACGGGGAATCACTAAGTGACCTCCTTTTCATTTCTGAGTATTCTAGATCCAGTAGGCTTTGTTGCACAGCAACTAAAAAACTTGATAGTTGCTGACAAAATTCATTATGAGATAGTCGTTTAACCATTAAAGAAAAAATATGTTACAAAAAATAAAAGTCAGCAACCAAAACGAATATAACAAATTTTTCGAGGAAAGGGGACATATTTTTCACTTCGTCGATAGACTTCTCGCATAATTTAGGCTAAGCAGAGAAAAAGGCAAAAGAACCCCTGGTCAATGTCTATTTTTAGTATTGGCGTTTTTTAAAGTCTTAAACGCTGCAATTTAGCGACTTTTAAACTGCAACAGACCCTTAGCTTAAGCGCTAAGAAACTTGCTAAGCAGAAAAAAAGACAAAAGAATCCTGTGGTAGAAGTTGCTCACTTTCTAATCCTGCAAATTGGCGTACTATACTGTCTTAAACGACTTATAAGCGCGTTTCAGCTTGTATAGGGAAAAACCTAGAAGTCTAGGTGAAATTAATAAAGACATAAGGTGCACATAGTGCAAAAAATTAAACATAAGACGCCAACTACGTTATAATCCTGTCATTTAATCTGCACAGATGAAGATAACTGAATACCTCCAATTCCATGATAATGGGACTGGCGAAAGTTGTCAAGTAGTTTTTTCGTTTTATGACATGCCAAAAACTGGTTTATTATGCAATAGATCTATTAGCTTCCGATTGCTGTCAAACGAGCTATAGCTTACCTATCAATCTCACCAAAAACTATATCGAGCGAACCAATAATTGCTGCAATGTCAGCAAGCATGTGTCCTTTTGACATGAAGTCCAAGGCTTGTAAATGTGCAAAGCCAGGTGCTCTTATTCTGCACCTATAGGGCACATTAGTGCCATCTGAAACTATATATACCCCAAACTCGCCTTTTGGTGCCTCAACAGCAGCATAAGCTTCACCTTCTGGCACACTATACCCTTCCGAATAAAGCTTAAAATGGTGAATGAGAGCCTCCATGGACGTTTTCATCTCTGCTCTTGGCGGTGGAGAAATCTTTCTATCTTCAGTTTTTACTGATCCTTCGGGCATTTTTTCTATGCACTGCTTGACCAAACTAATAGATTGCCTAATCTCCGCCATCCTAACTAAATAACGGTCATAACAGTCGCCATTTTGGCCGATTGGTATATCAAAATCCAGTTGGTCGTATATCTCATATGGCTGGCTTTTTCGCAAATCCCAAGCAAGCCCAGCAGCACGCAGCATTGGGCCACTAAAACCCCAATCAAGCGCCTGTTTAATCGATATTTCACTGATTCCTACAGTACGTTGCTTCCATATCCTATTTTCTGTCAAAAGTTCATCAACATCATCTATATACTGCGGAAATTGCTCTATGAACTTTGCAATATCCTCAGTCAAACCTTCTGGAATATCTGCTGCCACTCCACCTGGCCTAATATAAGCTGCGTGAAACCTTGCACCCGAAGCTCTTTCGTAGAATGCCAATATTTTTTCTCTTTCTTCAAAGAGCCATAAAAGAGGAGTCATCGCTCCAACATCCAGTGCTTGAGAAGAGATATTGAGTAAGTGATTTAGTATTCTAGTCAGCTCACAAAACAAAACACGCAAATACTTTGCTCTGACTGGCACTTCACATTGCAACAATTTCTCTACACACAGTGAATATGCGTGCTCTTGTGACATTGGTGATACGTAGTCAAGACGATCAAAATACGGCAAAGCTTGGAGGTACGTTTTGTGCTCTATTAATTTTTCAGTGCCACGGTGCAAAAGCCCAATATGGGGATCTGCTCTTTCGATCACTTCACCATCCATTTCCAATACAAGACGCAACACCCCATGTGCCGCTGGGTGCTGAGGTCCAAAATTCAACATCATTGTTTTTAGATCTGGCATATCTGATAACTTAAGATATTGAAATTATATAGACTGAAGTGCGTTAAAAGTCAATCAGAAACCTAAGTTATATAATTGACATTGGTTGCGAAATTATGCAATAAAAAGGCAATGAGCTAATAGTGTATGCTTTTAGTAATGAAATCTTAGTTAAAAGGGTTTAAATTCACTGTGTATGTTGGTTGCAAAAAATGTGTGTAGAGCATAATGTTGACACTGAGTCTTTATTTAAGTTGATTAATCAAGAAAATCAAGAAGAAAAGGAAAAAGTCAAAGAGTTCATTAAGTACTTTTATAATTTTGTCTATAATAGCGACCTAAAGATCAATGATAAATTTCTTCTGTACATTGCAGAAGACGCGTACAACTTCATCCTTAAAAAAGAGAAAGAAGAAAGTAAGTTAATGGTAAGCAATGTAAATGATGTACCAAGGATAGAAGGCAATTTTACTATAATTAAAGTAGCAAATGATGACATGCCTTTTCTGGTTGACTCTATTATCGCCACCATTAAGTCGCATAATTTAACTATATGCTATTACAGCAACAGCATAATTAGCATCCAAAGAAAAGGCAGCCTAATAGACGAGATTTACCCTTTGGAAGAAAGCAATGGAATCAAAGAGTCAGTAATATATGTAATTATTAAAGGTATAAGTGACAGTTTTGTTGATACACTAGAGGAATCTCTACGAAAAACGCTGAAAGCAGTTAATTGCGTTGTGAAAGATTGGCGCCTGATGCTGCAGAAGCTTGATGAGGCAAGTCTTTCTGTCATCCCAGTACTTGATACTGGGATCCAGGAAAAGGACACGTGGTCAGCTACTTTCATGACACCAGACCGAAATCATGAGCAAAAAGATTTTCTAGCTTGGTTGAAGAATAACAACTTTGTATTTTTAGGTTATCAAGAATGCATTCCTGATGAAGATAGGAAGTTTGTTCCAAGTGGTAAGGAAAATCTTGGTTTAATGAGAGCAAGTGAAGAGTATCAAAATGTATTGGTTCCTTGTGTGGATCTTGATTATTTATACATATTAAGGTCAGATCTGATTTCAATAGTTCATCGGCGTACATACATGAATTGTATAGGGGTAAGAGAATTTAATGATCAGGGTAGCGTGATAAAGGAACGGCGTTTTTTTGGATTGTTTACTTCTATAGCTGAAGTTCAAGATATTCGAACTATTCCGGTAATAAAGGATAAAATTGAAATAATAGAGAGAAGGGCAGGGTTCATAACGGGTGGCCACAACAATAAGGCTTTAATTTCTATCTTGCAAGCATTCTCTTGTGATGAATTATTCCAGTCCAATGAAGATGAGTTGTTTAAAGTTTGTATTTCAATCATGTCTCTTGCAATTAGACCAAGAGTCAAATTGTTTTTAAGAAAGATAGGAGACTTTGTTAGTTGCATAGTGCTGATACCGATGCGTTATGCTAGCGCCAGGTTAATGTTCAAGGTACGTGACATATTGAAGGATGAGATAAATGCAAAAGGTGCAGATATTTATAACCACCACATTATAAACGAATATGACTTGATGAAATTGCATGTGGTGCTAAAGGCTGAAGGTGCTAGTGTTCTTGATGATGAAGTTCTGTGTATCGAAAACAAATTGAGAAACATTACAGAAAAGTGGGAAGATCGTTTTATAGATAACCTATATAATACCTTCGGTACTGTTGAGGATGTATTCATCCGTTATTGCAAGGCATTCCCGATAAGCTATCAAGAGAGTTTCGAGCCTAACGACGCATATTACGATATGAAGAAATTGGAGATAGTAAGGAAAAAGAAAGTGAGTGAGGTCGACTTAAGACTTACTCGTGACAATCTTAATTATCAATTAAAGGTTTATACTCCAAGCAATGGCGGCCTTGAATTATCAAAGATATTGAGAGTTACTAAGAATTTGGGGGCGAAGATCCTATCTCATAATGGTTATTACATAGAAATCAACGGAGGAATATGGATACACCATTTTGTGTTGTCGAGGGTCGATGAACTAATAGACAACATTACTCTGAAAGAGCAGTTTGAGATAACGCTTGCAAAAGTATTTAGAGGAGAAATTAAAAATGACTATTTCAACAGTTTGATCATTATTGCTGGGCTGGAGTGGAAAGAGGTGCTTTTGGTTAGAGCGCTAAGTGCTTACCTGAAGCAAACGTCATTTAAATACAACCCAGAATACATTCAAAAAGTAGTTTCAGAGTACCCAAAGATAGTAAAGTATTTGATACAATTATTTCATGCAAGGTTTGATCCTAGTATAGATATTGATAGAGCGGAAACTACAGACATCTTCAGAGAAAAAATTGAGGAGCTTCTAAAAGAGATCAGCAATATTTCACATGATTACGTTATACGTTCGATATTTAACTTGATAATGGCCGTTTTAAGGACCAGTTATTATCAAGATGATAAACCATATTTATCTACAAAATTTGATTCAAGTAAAATAAATGGTTTGCCTGACCCGCGTCCATATCGTGAGTTGTACGTGTATTCGAACCTTTTTGAGGGAATACATTTAAGAGGAGGGAAACTAGCGCGTGGTGGTTTAAGGTGGTCGGATAGGACGGAAGATTTTCGCACTGAAGTTTTGGGACTCATGAAAGCTCAGATGACGAAAAACGCGGTTATAGTTCCTGTTGGTGCAAAGGGTGGGTTTATAATAAAGAAAGTTTATAGAGATGAAAATATCTTAAGAGAGAAAGGTGTTGAGTGCTATAAGAATTTTATCAGAGGAATGCTTGATATTACTGATAATGTAGTTGATGGTAAAGTAATTCCACCAGAAAATGTGATCAGGTATGATGAAGATGATCCATACTTAGTAGTTGCGGCAGATAAAGGCACTGCTTCATTTTCTGATTATGCCAACCAAATAGCATCTGAATATAATTTTTGGCTTGGCGATGCATTTGCATCTGGTGGATCGGCAGGTTACGACCACAAAAAGATGGGTATTACAGCAAGAGGTGCGTGGATTGCAGCACAAAGGCATTTTTGGAGAATGAATAGGGATATTTATCAAGATGTGACTGTCATTGGAATTGGAGATATGGCTGGCGATCTGTTTGGGAACGGCATGCTGCTTTCAAAAAATATGCGTTTAATCGGCGCATTTAACCATATGCATATTTTTGTTGATCCGAGTCCTGATGCAGAAAAGAGTTTTGCAGAGCGTAAACGTCTTTTTGAGTTGCCATTTTCAACTTGGATGGATTATAACAAGGATTTGATTTCTGAGGGTGGTGGGGTATTTGAGCGCAGCAGCAAGCAAGTAAACATTTCTCAAGAAATAAAAAGATGTTTCGACATAACAGAAGATACGTTATCTCCAAATGACTTGATCCGATATCTGTTGAAAGCAAGAGTGGATTTTATATGGAATGGAGGAATTGGCACGTTTGTCAAAGCGAAGAGTGAAAGCCATGATATGGTCGGTGACAAAGCAAATGATGAGTTAAGAGTGAATGGTGAAGATATTAGAGCTTCTATGTTCATAGAGGGTGGTAATCTCAGCTGCACGCAGCTTGGGAGAATAGAGTATGCAGAGAAGGGTGGATATATCAATGCGGATTTTGTTGATAATTCGGCAGGAGTAATATGTTCTGACTTGGAAGTTAACATCAAAATTGCATTTGTTTTGATTATGAAAGGAGGGGGCATTTCCTTAGGAAAAAGGAACGAAATACTGGCTAGTATGGTAGACGAAGTTGCATCTAAGGTACTTGAAGATCATAATAGAATTGAAACAAAAGCATTACTTCTTGAGTGCTTGCAAGCTAAGGAAAGGTTAGAGCAGCATCACAGATTATTACTCAGCTTGGAGAGATCTGGGTTGCTAAACCGAAGTGTGGAATTTCTTCCAGCTGATGAGGAAATAGCGAGAATGTTGACTGGAGCAGAGGGCTTTAGTTCTCCCCAGCTTTCTGTCCTGATGTCTTACGCTAGAACAGCAATAGAAAATGAAATTATACATTCCAGCCTGCCTGAAAAAGATTCCTTGTGTCGTGATTACTTGCTAAACTACTTCCCGCAAAAAATGGTAGCAGAGTTCAAGGATTACATATTGAAACACCAACTTCGCAGAGAAATTATCTCCACTTGCATTGTAAACGATGTAGTGAATAGGATGGGGTGCATATTTATTAATAATCTAGTTGAAAATACTGGAATCAAAGTGCATGAAGCAGTTAATGTGTATATTGTTGTTAATCGTCTGTATAGTTTAAATAACCTATGGCAGAGAATTGATGAATTGGATGGAAAGGTTGATGTTAACTCATACTTGCAAATAGTGAGAAATGTGCAGAAATTTATTGGTAGAGTATCATTTTGGTTAGTAAAAAATCTCAGCAAACTCGGCTCTGTAGAGCTGGATGATGTCACAAAATTTAAGGATGCAATTGAGACTTTAGGCCAGAACTTAACTGATGTTTTAGACGAACATCTATTGAAGGTCTATCACCATGGATCTGCTTCTTTAGTGGAACTTAATATAAATAAAGATCTAGCAAAAAAGGTTGCTGACCTGTGTATTTTGGCCTATGCACTAGACGTTATATTCATTGCTGAGCAGACATCTTTACCTATTCTTGACACTGGTAAAATATACTTTGAATTAAAGTCGCTACTAAGGTTCGATCTAATTAGAACAATTGCTATCAAGATGAAAAGTCATTCTTCTTATTGGGACCGCAGCTTAATTAATGATTTATTGGATGATTTAAGCAATTATCATTATAAGCTAGCTGTCAAAGTTATAAAATCCACCGGTAACCGTGAAGATAAAGTTCAAACCTGGGCTTGTAATGATACGGATTACATAGAACGTTATAATAGTTTCTTAGATGAGATGGTTGCTTCTAAGCTTGATTTAAGTAAATTAATATTTATAATAAGAAGAATTAAAGTACTTGCCTCGTAGGAAAAATGTTCAACATAGGTCTTTCAGAAATTTTAGTTGTAGCACTAGTGAGTATAGTTGTTCTTGATAAGAATAAGATACCTGCGTTTATTGACCTTATTAGGAATATATATAGGTATTTTATGATTGCAAAGTCGAGAGTTAGGAAATTGTTAAAAGATGCCGGAATTGAAGATTTGTATAAAGAGTATAGTGTCGAGAAGGTAAATTATATAGTTGGTAAAGATGGTAAGTTTTATCCTAGTTACAATATAGATAATACATCTAAAGGCAATGACAGCGAAGATTCTGGTAGTAGATGATGTACTATCTAATGTTAAGCTTTTAGAAGCTCGACTAAAAGCGGAGTACTATACAGTTATCGTAGCTCATGATGGTAAAGAAGCTATAGATTTGGTAGCAAAGCAGCAGCCAGATATTATATTACTCGATATCATGATGCCGAAAATAAATGGCTTTGAAGTTTGTAAGAGCCTAAAAAGTGATCCCTTAACAACCCATATTCCAATAATTATGGTGACTGCGCTGCATGACACTCACGATAGAGTGCAGGGCATTAATGCTGGTGCAGATGACTTTCTAACTAAACCAATAGATGAAACTGCTCTGTCTGCGAGAATCAAGTCCCTCACGCGCTTGAAGATGGTAATAGATGAGTTGCGTTTGAGAGGAGAAACTAACGCTGAGATTGGTGGGGTAGCAGGAAGCAGTATTATGGATTACTCCAACCAGATTTTTGATGCTAACATACTTGTTGTAGATGAGGATGTCTTTCAAGCGGAACAGATATATAATGTACTGAGTCAACGTTTTGGTTCAATTAAAGTGCTGAATGATCCAACTGAGGCATTGGAGATTGGTATTGAGGATAACTACGACCTGATTATTTCCGACATGCAATTTTCGCAAACTGATGGTCTACGTTTGTGTTCTGAGTTTCGCAGTAAAGTAGAAACACGTTACACGCCAATTCTGATTCTCTCTGAAGATTATGATAAAAACAATTTAGTAAAAGCGCTTAACGTGGGTGCCAACGATTACTTGACAGTACCATTGGACGAGAGTGAGTTAATGGCAAGAGTTAATTTACAAGTGAAACGTAAGAGATATCAAGACGCCTTGAGAATGAACTTGTTTAATAATGCAGAAATGTCTATAAAGGACCCGCTAACTAACTGTTATAACAGAAGATATTTTGATGCGCACTTGAAAAACATTGTTAAGGATTCTGTAGAAAAGAATAGAAGATTATCTCTTATGATACTTGATATAGACTATTTTAAGGTAGTAAATGACGATTTTGGGCATAGTGCTGGGGATGAACTTTTAAAGCAAATGCAGAAGAGAATCTCTGAAAATATCAGAGTGACGGATTTGCTAGCTAGGTTTGGTGGTGAGGAATTTGTTATTGTAATGCCAGATACCGATGTATCAGATGCATACACTGTTGCAGAGAGGATACGTGAAATTATCGCTACAGAACCTTTTGTGCTCTCAGGCGAGAATACAACTCATAGTGTGACTGTGAGCATTGGAATTGCAGAAATGCAAAAATCTGATCTTGATAATATTAAAAAATTTATAGTACGCGCTGACAGATACCTATATAAAGCAAAAAACAGTGGCAGGAATAGAGTAGTCACTGGCTAACTCAGAGTGTGACGGCATAAAAATTACCATCAATCCAAACTCACAATTTCAAAAAAAGTTGTTGCATGCAAAAAATATCTATGGTATAGGCACTGAAATTTACATAATTTAGTAACAACTTTATAGTGTAAAGAAAAATCAGTATTATTGGAGGGTTTATATGAGGGAAGTTGATCAGGAATTATTCGATGCCGTAGAACAAGGCAATCTTGGTAGGGTTAAAAGGTGCCTTGATAGAGGGGCTAATGTTTATGCTGAGAACAATTATGGTAAAACATCTTTAGATGTTGCTAGAGAAGAGGGGTATGGAAGAATTGTAAATATATTAGGTGGTGTAAAACCAAAGGTTGTGGAACGTGGATCAAGTAACGTTTATTTTAGTTCAGAAAAAGTACAAGAGCTAGATAGAAAGTATTCAGGTGATGAATTAGAATCTGCTAAGAAGGATATAGTAGAGTATCTTGAATATAAAAGGCATGTATATTTACATCTAGTAACAGGAAAGGATAGAGGTAAGAGTGCCTGGCATTATGCGTTAATTGACCCAGGTAAAAAAGAAATGTTTCTGGAGCAATTTAAGACAGGTTCATTAGATGTTGCAGATTATGGTAAAATTCTATATTCTGGATGGGGTTGAGATCCACCTCAAAACATTGAAGATGAAATTGACGGGTTTTTCAATAAAAAGGTATCTAATGATTTATTTCTAATAAAGGAGGAGTGCGAAAACAAGAATGTTTATCATTATGTATTGATTGACCCAGATAAAAGAGAATTGTTTCTAGAACAATCTAAGACAGGTTCAGCTTTGATTAGGGATATAGAAGATTATGGTAGGGTTTTATATTCTGGATGGGGTCAAGATCCACCTGAAAGCATCTCAGATAGAATTGAAAGAGCATATTTCTGGGATGATGAAGATTGGGAGGAAGAATTTGCTAACCTCAGCGTTAAGGATAGCAATACTTTACGTGATGCTGCTAGAAACGGTGAACTAGAAACAGTAAGATACCTTATAAGGAAGGGAGTTAATATAAATAGCGCTGACAAAAATGGCTGGACATCACTACATCATGCTGCTTATGGTGGTAGCTCAAGGATTGTACAGTATCTAATAAATAACGGGGCTAACATTCATGCTGAAGATACTGTTTGCGGCAGAAAACCTATACATATTGCTGCTAGGGAAGGTAATACGGGTATTGTGAGGCTTTTTCTGAGCAAGGGTATAGGAGTTAATGATACTGACGAAAATAGTTGGGTGCCATTACACTATGCAGCGTGGAATGGTTATTTAGAAACAGCAAAATTCCTGGTTGATGAAGGAGCCAACATTCATGCAAAAGACGCTACCCATGGTAAAAAAGCTGTACATATTGCAGCCGGGAGAGGTTACATAGATGTTGCAGAGTTGTTCCTCAGAAATGGTGTGGGTATTGATGATACTGATAAAGAAGGCCGCACGTTGTTATATTATGCTGTATGGAAGGGTAATTTGAAGGCTGTGAAGTTTTTGGCAGGTAAAGGAGCTAACGTTCATGTAGAAAATACCTACGGTGCAAAACTTATACATGCTGCTACATTGGAGAGAGAATATCAAGAAATTATAGAGTTTCTCTTAAGTAAGGGAATAGATATTGATGGCGCAAGTAAAGAAAATGGTCATACGCCTTTACATTGTACTGCGCATGCAGGTAAATTGGGAGTTGTAGAGTTTCTAATAAGGAAGGGAGCTAATATTTATGCTGAGGACAATGATGGTAAAACACCTTCAGATCTTGCTAGAAAACAAGGGCACCTGGAAGTTGTAGATATATTAGGTGGTACAAAAAAGAAAGGTCGATTACTAGAGACTACTAGTGATAACCCAGAACTTTACTTAAGTGGTGTAACAGTAAAGAAGCAACCGAAAAGATCACCGGGCTTTTAGGCTACCTGGTGCAGGGATCGGAGGTAAAATCCCTGATTCTAAAGGAATTGGTATTGGTCTTTCTCATCCACTGCAGATATTGCACGGTGCTGTCGACTTGGTCATTGTGATGTGCTTCTGGGAACATTAAAATTTCATACTCAAAGTCGTTGAGCCATATCGCCTGGTGCGGCAGAAAAACTTTTCCAGACTCTATAGTCGGGACAATCTGGTGGAATCGAGCGAGTTTATCATCATGTGGTACTATTTCAAT
>JAISAR010000013.1 GCA_031266615.1 Rickettsiales bacterium | reverse complement strand
GAAAAAGATCTAATAGCGTATGAAGAAAGATTAATGGACCTACGCAAAGAAGAAGGCATCCTCGCTCAAAAGCTTGATGATGCAACTGAAAAAGGCATCAAAATTGGTAAAGAGAAAGGTAGAGAAGAAGGAAAAATTGAAGTGGCTAAAAACCTACTTAAAGCTGGTGTATCTGTTGACTTGATAGCTGAATCTACTGGTCTTCCTAAAGCTGAAATTGCGCAACTCAAAGAGGAAGTTACAAGTTAATTTCAAGTCGCTTAGCCGAGCAGACACTGATATTTTGAAGCAAACATAAATAACCAGCCACCACGGGGCTTCTTTGCTTTTTTTCGTTTAGTAAATTTCTTAAATATTTATAGCTAAAGCAGTTTAAGAGATGTCGTTCTAGCACCCCTTCTCCCGTCATCCTAGTGCTTGACACTAGGATCTACACTTTTTTTACCTAGATTCCAGCGTCACGCGCTGGAATGACAAAAGAGGAGCGCTGGAATGACATAAAGAGAGTGGATTACTGATTTTTCATATGGCTATGCGAGAAGTTTACTGAAATTTTGAAAAATGTAACCTACTTCTATATTCGAATATATCAAGTAGTAGTTCAAAAGATTTATTCTCAGCAATTGCATCTTTCGCATTATTGTATGCAAGGTTGAGTAGTTCTCTGTCTTTATATAAGTCAGCAAATTTAAACTCCATGCATCCTGATTGTTTTATACCTAAGATATCTCCGCTACCTCTTAGCATCATGTCTTTTTCAGCAATGTGGAATCCATCTTGTGACTCACACATGATCTTTAACTTTGAAGATGAGCTTTTGCTTAGATTATCGTATAATAATACGCAAAAAGATGGCTTATTTCCTCGTCCTACTCTGCCTCTCAACTGATGTAATTGCGATAACCCAAATTGCTCTGCATTTTCTATAATCATAATGGTTGCATCTGGTACATCTATACCAACTTCTATCACAGTTGTTGCAACTAGGAGGGAAAATTCATTTCTTTTGAAAGAAAACATAGCTTGATCTTTCTGATCTTGAGTTAGTTTTCCGTGTATTATTCCAACTTTATCAAAAAATGTTTTTTGCAATTCCTGAAAGCGCATCTCTGCTGCAGCAACATTTAGTTCTTCGTTTTCTTCTATATATGGGCAAATCCAATACGCTTTTTCGCCCCTGCTTATAGCACCCTTCAGTTTTTCAATAATATCTGGTACTTTTTTAATGTTCATAATGACAGTTTTTATCGGCAACCTGGATTTTGGCTTTTCCCTCAAAACCGAGCATTCAACGTCGCCATACATGGCTTGCTGCAAAGTCCTTGGGATAGGAGTGGCAGTAACGAAAAGTATGTCAGTATTTTCCCCCTTTCCTACCAAACGATTTCTCTGCATCACTCCAAATCGCTGTTGTTCGTCTATGACTGCAAGTCCTAAATTTTTAAATGTAACGTTAGCTTGAAACAGTGCATGAGTGCCAATCACTATATTTAAAATACCACTTGCAAGTTCGTTCATGATAGTCTTTCTTTCTTTGCGCGTAGTTTTACCAATAAGCAGAGCAACTTTTATATCGGTGCAAGATAAAGCCTCTTCGATCCAATTATAATGTTGTTCCGCCAAGATAGTAGTTGGTGCCATTAGAGCTGCCTGCATGTTGTTTTCCACCACACTCAGCATCGCAAAAAGTGCAACCACGGTCTTGCCACTACCGACGTCACCTTGTAGCAAGCTTACCATGCGGTATTTGGATTTTTGTCTCTCTGAAATTTCATCTATTGCACGAATTTGATCGTTTGTTAATTGGAATGACAATCCACTTAAGACTTGTTCTTTATATTTATTGGATATTGTAAATTCTCTTCCCCCTTTTCTTACGTGATTTTCTCTTGCAAGTTTCAGTGCTAGTTGATACGCAAGCAATTCATCATAAGCAAGCCTTTTCCGACAGACTTCCGCTTCTGCCAACGACATTGGTCTATGCAACTTTATGATGCTTTCCCTCCAACTCAGCCATCCTTTTTGCTCGATTAATGTACCATCTATCCACTCTGGCAAATCAGGCAATTCTTTTAGATTAGAATTTATTATGTTTTTAATGCTCTTGTTAGTAATGCCGCGACATAATTGGTAAACCGGCTCTATGCGAGCTATCTCTTCAAATTGGTCAATGTTAAGTGATACGTAATCTGGGTGAGTAATTTGCCAATATCCAGCAAATTTATCAAGTTTACCACTGATGATTACATGGGCTCCAATTGGAAATGATTTATATAAATATTTAACTGAGTAATTAAAAAAGACTATGAATACATACTGACTTTCGCCTTCGACGACTATTTTATATGGCCTACCCCTAAAAGTGGGTGGCTGATGTTCATGAACTTTTGCTGTGAAAGTTGTAAGTTCTCCAACTCGAGCATCAAGTAGCGATTTACTTCTATCTACATAACTGTGTGGCCTATAAAACAACAGGTCCATTACTCTGTCTCCGCCACAAAGTTTAGGCAATATTGTGGAATGAAACTTAGGTATATTCTCCAGCTTGCCATTTAGAAAAGCCAGCACATCCGGTTGCTCATTCAGATTCATACATGTGTAAAATTGTTTATCCATAATAGGGCTTTCTTAAAATTCTGTCACCTCATGGTTACACTCTACATCATACCGCCGTCCCACAACTGTACAAACATTGTAGTTTGAGAGCAACTCTCACCGGAAGGGTGTCCACTGGTAGCTATAAAACTTAAGAAAGTATTTAAGAAATTTACCAAATAAAAAAACAAGGCAAAAGGAGCCCTGGTCAATATTTCTTTTAAAACATTGGCGTTTTTTATGCCTTAAACGCTGCAATTTAGCTGCTTTTAAACTACAACTAACCTTGGCTTAAACGTTAAGAAGTTTACTAAGCAGAAAAAAAGGCAAAAGAAATCCCGTGGTAGAAGTTGCTCACTCTCTAATCCTGAAAATTGGCGTACTATACTGTCTTGAACGACTTATAAGCGCGTTTCAGCTTGTATAGGCAAAAACCTAGAAGTCTAGGTGAAATTAATAAAGACATGAGATGCACATAGTGCAAAAAATTAAACATAAGACGCCAACC
>JAISAR010000078.1 GCA_031266615.1 Rickettsiales bacterium | reverse complement strand
TTTAAAACTTCTGGTTTTTTACCTATACAAGCTGAAACGCGCTTATAAGTCGTTTAAGACATCAAAAACGCCAATATCATAAGATAGATAGTGAATAACTAGCTACTCGGGGTTTCTTTGCCTTTTTTTTCTGCTTAGTAAATTTCTTAAACGTTTATGGCTAAGGTTAGTTGCATTAAAAAGCAGCTAAGTCGCACTTATTAAGCGTTTAGGATAAAAAAACGCCAACATTTCGACACAAAAGTAAATAATTAGCCGCCACGGGGCTTCTTTTGCTTTTTTTCTCATTTAGTAAATTTTTTAAATATTTATGACTAACATGAACCGGGTAAGGCCAGAAAGCTTATTCATAAGCAAAATTAACAAAAACGTCTTCTTTTAAAGTTATGGTTATACTCTCATAGCGTTTTATGGTAGAAAATAAACTGAAGAGTGTTTTACAAAATGATATTACGTAATTTACTGTTTTTGCTACCGCCTGAAATTGCTCATTCCTTGGCAATCACGATGTTAAAAAAGATGCCTTGTGGAAAACCTATAGAACTACCAGAATCTTTAAACGTAAACTTCTTTGGTAATAAACTTAGGAGTCCTGTAGGTCTTGCTGCAGGTTTTGACAAGAATGCGGAAGTTATAAGGCCCATGCTCTCATTTGGTTTTGGATTTATCGAGGCTGGTACTGTAACTAAACACCCTCAATACGGAAACAAAAAACCGAGAATTTTTCGGTTAATTGAAGACGAAGGAATAATCAATAGATTGGGATTTAATAATAGAGGAATAGACTATTTCCTTAAACAAATAAATGAAACC
Organism: Rickettsiales bacterium; assembly: GCA_031266615.1. Lineage (GTDB taxonomy): Bacteria > Pseudomonadota > Alphaproteobacteria > Rickettsiales > Anaplasmataceae > Wolbachia. Next base: position 7,174 of record JAISAR010000078.1, on the reverse strand, counting down.
AAGCTTGATGACTGCGTTTTCGGCATCAACATAGGGAAAAATAGCACTTCGAAGGACCAAATCAGTGACTATGTTGACTTAATAAAGATGGTATATGGGAAAAGTAGTTATATAGTGCTGAATATCTCATCTCCAAATACGCCCAATTTACGCAACCTGCACAATAAACAAGAGTTATCAGAATTGTTGCAGTCCATAACTCTAACCCGGAAATCAATCGATAACTCTGGATCCATACCAGTAATATTAAAAATTTCTCCAGATATAAATCAGCAAACAAAAGAAAATATTGCTGAGCTTGCACTAGAATATAAAATTGACGGCTTGACAGTAAGCAATACTACGGTTAGTCGAGATAATCTGCATTCTCATCACAACGAGATTGGCGGGTTGAGCGGCAGACCACTGTTTAAACTTTCAACTGAGTTATTGAGTGACATGTATAAACTTACTAAGGGCAAAACATTATTAATAGGATGCGGGGGAATCTCAAGCGGTGCTGATGCATATAAAAAAATAAAGGCAGGGGCCTCTCTAGTACAACTGTACACTGCTCTCATATACCAAGGGCCTCAAGTTGTGAATAAAATCAATCTGGAGCTTGCAGAGCTAATAAGAAGAGATGGACTGAGTAACATCAGTGAGGCAGTGGGTTGTGGCTGCAAATCTTAGCAACTTATTTTGATGAAGCAAAACTAATTTTCTGATATAAAGATACAGTAGGAAGTACTTCCTTTTAATACAATAAGTATGGAAAATTTGAACGATGCAATATCTAAAATCATCAACTATAGGTTCAAAAATGATGCGATATTAGAGGAAGCACTTACTCATCCAAGCTTAAATAAAAGGAATAGCAAAAATCAAACTGAAAACTACGAAAGGTTAGAATTTTTGGGCGATAGCATTTTGAATATGATTGTGTCTGCTATACTGTTTAAACTATTTCCTGAGGAAAGAGAAGGCGCGTTGGCGAAAAGAAAAACGGACTTAGTTTGTGGCAGTACGATTGCCAATGTCGCTAAAGAAATAGAGTTGGGCGATTTTATCATCATGAATAATAGCGAACGCTGCAATGGAGGAAAATGTAACTTAAAAAATTTAGAAAACGCACTTGAAGCACTAATAGGTGCGATTTATATTGATGGCGGATTTAAAAATGTTGAAAGATTTGTTACCCAACATTGGGAGAAGCTGGCTAAGGATATGCTAATCCCTCCTCAAGATCCTAAAACCTCGCTACAAGAATGGACTCAGAAAAATAAATTACCTCTACCAGAGTATGAGCTTGCAAAACAGACTGGGCCAGCACACAATCCTGAATTTACTATATCAATTCGCATAGAAAACTATGGTGAAGTTTCTGCATGCGCTTCTAGTAAAAAGGTTGCTGAACAAAAGGCTGCCGAGCTAATGCTAGAAAAAATTAACAATAGTGAAAAAAGCAATTCAACTTAATTCAAGTTTTAAGAAACAAAAACATCCCGATCAAAAACAATTGTGGATGGTTTTTATAGGTGAGAACCCTATAGCTTTAAGGCTATAAATTTGCAGTATTTAGTGTAGTGATTCTGCCAGATGCAAACAAAATTAAATACATTTTTAATATTTTTATAGAAATCTATTAGAATGGTTTTATATGCTTTTTTTCTAATGACCATTTTTAGATGCTCAGTGCTTCTTTTTATCATCTCCTGTATATGCTTACCTACTCAGGGATATATTACCCAAATAGACGACAAAAATCATCATGATATTGAGCACGACCATTCACTGAGGCAATGCAAGGGCAAAGTTTTTCCTTCGGAGAGCAACGAACCAACAGTACCAGAAATTGTACCTTTGCCCGTAAAGTTTCCTGATTTCACGGCCAGTAGTCAGTTTATCTCTATTAATATTGGTGAAGAAGTGCCAGTAAAGGATTTGCTGATTGAGATAGGAAAACTTTCTGACATTAACTTAGATATAGATCCAAAAATATCAGGCAATATTATTTTAAAGCTAAAGGATAAAAATATAAATGAAGTAATTCAGAGCATAGCTGATAGCGCCAAACTGCGTTACTCAACAAGTAATGGTGTGATTAGAATTGAGCAAGATTTACCGTACGCGCAAAATTATTACGTAGACTTTGTCAATATTCAACACTCTGCTCAAAGCAGTTTTGTTGTTAACAGCAATATTACCAGCAGTGACGGAATCGATGCCGATAAGGACTATAACAGCGTTATAAAGTCTCAATATAGCAGCGATTTATGGAACTCATTGGAAAAGGGGTTAAATGCAATAATGGATGTTAACGGGGTAAATGATGGAGAATTTCTTTCATCTAATAGAGAAGCTGGTGTTATTATTTTGAATGCTAGAAAGAGCATTCACAAAGCTGTTGAAGAATATATTAATAAAGTTAAGCAGTTAGCGTCTTCTCAAGTAATGATAGAGGCAAAGATAGTTGAAGTCGTGTTAGACGATAAGTACCTTTCTGGTATCAACTTAGACGATTTACGCGATGGAACCAAACCTATAATGAATCAAGATAATTCCATTATTAATCTAGCAATGAACTTTGGCGTGAGTGATCTGGGGAATTTAGTAAAAAGTCTAGACAAATTTGGCACTTCAACTGTGATTTCAAGCCCTAGAGTACATGCCATAAATAATCAGCAAGCGATGATTTCTTTCACTAAAAATCACATTTATTTTACCTCTGATATACAAAAAAATTCCAATCATACCTTAGTTACCAAAATGAATAGTGTTCCAATAGGTGTTGTGTTAATAATCCATCCAAGCATCAATGTTGATACTAGTGAAATATTCATGGATATACACCCAACCTTATCGAGAATTAACGGCTACACTAAAGACCCAAATATAGAGTACATCGCGCAGCAGAGTAAAACAAAACTGAATAGTAACATTCCAATTATTGAAATTAGGGAAATGAATTCTATGTTAAAAATTAAGAGTGGTGAAGTTATGGTAGTTGGCGGACTTATAGAGCATAGAGAAGATAAGCAAAGCTTTAAAGCTACATTGCATCAGAAGTCAAAAAGGCTAGCGGATAACATGAGAACAGTAGAAACCGTCATCTTTTTAAAAGCAACAATTGTACCAACGTTCGGTTTGTTAGATAAAAAGGACGAGAATTTATATATATATTAACTAAAAACTAAACATCAAACCGATTTCAACATTATGAGTTGATATGTCATCTGCAACAGGTATTGGAATGCTGAAGTAACGATAACCAAGGGAGGCTTTAACTTCCGGAATTATTGAATAATTAACACCAAGTTTCACTTGATAAGCAAACCAAGGAACATTCAATGGCATTGAATTTTTAGGTGACCCATTAACCTTTTTTAATCTAAAAACTGTTGGTCCTATACCAAGACCGATATACGGAGCAAATTGTGTATCCTGAATACTAGGATTATAATAGAAGTTTAACAAAAATGCGAATATACTGACTGATTTATCAAATACTGGTAGAGGGTTATCACTTTTAATATTGGCCCAAGAATACATAGTTTCAAAATCAATTCGGCCATTTTCTCTGGCATGGTAACCTAAAGATATACTGCTGAGCCACTGGAAATCAATTTTACCATCAAATTGCTGTATACTCTTAATTTCATCTGCCACTATATTTCTTATTATAGAACCGCAACGGCTTTCAACTAAAGTGAGAACTCTTTCTCCGATTGCTTTTATGCCATTCATACACGTCTCTGAGTTATCGTAATATATCTTGCCACCGTTGGCGCTAATATAGAAATTAAGTCTTTTGTCTTTAACTGATGCAACTTCTTTTTCATTGTATTTCTTAGATTTATGGCATACAAGTTTGTCTGCAAGCATTAGATCTTCAACATCACCTGCATTAGCCTGAGCAGAAAAAAAACTAATACATAAAATTAGCAATGCATCAAAAATAGTAGATCTTTTCATCATAAACAAGTTTTTTCTCATATCAAGAAATTAAGAAAGAACGCTTCCAATTAAATAACCACTTTCCATTCCTATAATGTTAGCTCTTACGATACTTTTAGCCTGAACCTCTGGTGAAAGCTTTATTAGTGCAAAATTTTCTGCCCTGCCGATATTATTCTGCTCAACTAAAACACTTTGTTTAGTGCCGATCAAAGATTGATAAAAGTTACTCATCATTTCTTTACTTATTCCCCTTAAGTTTTTTGCCCTTTCTTTACGCACATTCTCTGGCACTTGTGGCATTCGTGCAGCAGGCGTGTTCCTTCGCTTTGAATATGGGAAAGCATGTAGGTAAACTATGTTCGTTTCCTTTAGTAGATTAACAGTATCTTGAAACATTTCATCAGTTTCCGTTGGAAATCCAGCAATAATATCAGCACCAAACGCTATATTAGGCCTCAAGCCCCTTACTTTATGACAAAATTCTATCACTTGTTCTCTACTGTGACAACGTTTCATCCTTTTTAGGATTAAATTATTACCAGATTGCAAACTTAAGTGTAAATGTGGCATAAATCTTGATTCGTTAATTATTAAGCTCATTAACTCGTCGTCAATTTCAGCAACATCAATGGAAGAAAGCCTAAGTCTCTTTAATTCCGGTACATCCTTTAAAACTCTCCTGATCATTGAACCAAGTGAAGGTTTGCCAAATAAATCTGTACCAAAATCAGTAATATCAACTCCTGTAAACACTACTTCCTGATAACCATTTGCTACGAAAACCTTGATTTGCTCTATAATATTGTTTATTGGTACGGATCGGTTGTTTCCTCTTGCTTCAGTGATTGAGCAAAATGTACAGCTATGATTACAGCCATTTTGAACTTCAATAAATGCTCTTGATTTATCTTCAAGCTTATTAATTAAAATAGGTTCTGATTTGCTTGCTTGATTATCACTGACTAATATTTTGTTATTATTTAGCAAATAATTTTCAGTCTTTAGCTTATCTTGATTGCCTAGCACTTTGCTTACACCAGGAATGTTACTGTACGATTTAGGATCTAATTGAACGGCACAGCCAACTACAATAATTTCTTTACTTGGATCATTTTTATGAATCTTACGTATTTTTTGTTTCACCTGGCGTTCTGCTTCATTTGTCACTGCACAACTGTGTACTACAACAACATTTTCTCTCTCTGCTTTTCTTAGTGCTTCTTTAATTAACTCACTCTCATAAAAATTTAAACGACAGCCAAATGTTACTACTTCATTCATGCTAGACTTCAATCGGTTTTATAATTTAATTATTATATCAAACATTCAAGTAAAGTCATTAAGCCTCTTATAACCAGGCTCAGAAACATGAGAATGATGATCTATCTTGTCTCTCTAATTTTTCAATAAAGAAAGTGTGTAACTGCGTCAGCTTAGTATATATTAAAACCAGCTTAAGGAATATTAACCCAGAAAAATCGCACCAACTTGACGTTGGTGCTTGAAGCTACTTATCCTTTTACAGAAAAAGTCTTATAGTATAGCAGGTGAATTTGGGAAAGTCAACTATTTTTTTCATACTTTATCATGCCACCGCATTCTGGGACTGTACAACACAGCCTTACTTCAATCGTTTATAACCTTTGGTACTACAAAATATCCATGCTCAGATTTTGTATTGGACAATATCTCCTCTTTAATGTTCTGAGCATTGACAACGTCATCACGTACGTGAATGTCCTTATCTATACTACCATAACGTATAGGAGAAACACCTTCAGTGTTAACTTGCAACAAAATATCGTGTATCCAATCCAGCATCGTTAGTTCTTTGGAGTAGTGCTCAATTTCGTCATTTGATAACTTAATTCTTACAAGCTGTGCAATTTTAAGCATTTCTTCCTTAGTAATTGTTACTTTTCTTTTGTTCACAAACTCTATTAGCGAAGTGATGACGTCTTCTGTTGATTTAGCTGGCATTCTTATCCCCTTTAATGAAGTGAACCAAAATATTTGCAGTTGAAACAGCTTCTATTTTACCAGTTTTTTCAAATTTGTGAAGTATGGTATCCGTGATCACTAATTTATCTAGAGAAGAAGAAGAGATTTTTTCAACTGCATTTCCTGAAAGCACACCATGTGTGACGCATGAAATTACAGACTTTGCCCCGTGATTTTTCAAAGCAAGAGCGGCATTGCATAATGTTCCACCAGAATCAACTATATCATCGACAATGATGCAATTTTTATTTGCCACTTCTCCTATTACATTCATTACCTGAGATGTGCCTGCCTTCTCTCTATATTTATCTATTACGATAATCTTATTACTCAATTCCATCTCATACTTTTTCTCTAAAGTCTTTGCAAAAGCACGCGCTCTACCGATTGCTCCAACATCGGGAGCAACTATTGCCAAATTCTCTGTATGTATAGAATCAGCAAATGCTTCAAGGCAGCTCAAATTAGCGACTGGTATATCAAAAAACCCTTCAATTTGACTTGAGTGCAAATCAATAATTGCAACACCATTTGCACCTGCAGCTTGGATGAGATTTGCAACTAATTTCGCGCCCAAAGCAGATTGCATATTGTCGTTTTTAATAACCCTATCTTGCCTGCTATATCCATAATAGGGAATAATCGCCGTTATTCTTTTAGCTCCCAATCTCTTTACTGCATCAATTGTGAGTAGGAGCTCCATAAGATTGTTATTCGCGGGAGGAGAAATGGACTGTATTATGTATACATCTTGATTATAAACATCGCCTCCCACGTATACATTCATCTCGCCATCGGCAAATCTTGATACCTGAGTAAGGGATGGTTGAACATCTAGCTTGTTAACTATCGATTCCCCTAATTCTTTACCAGCACTACCTACTATTATCTTCATAATCTACCAATTGAATTTGTAAGATTATACAGAAACTATGGAGTGATTGAAACTCTATTCTAAAGTCCTTACCTCCTGTCATCCCAGTGCCTCGACACTGGGATCCAGTTTTCCATAAAAATGGTGCATTTTAACATAACTTTTATGCTCACCTGTCTGGTAGAGATCATAACTTTTAAATCCTCTTATTCGGTTTCACTGCTATGATCCCCCCCAACAGAACCGTACTTGCGACTTTCCCGCATACGGCTCTTCAGTGTAGCATTCACAGCGTTTTTAACTTCTGCTATCTGGTTTACTTTTCCTTGTTTCATATTCCAACCTCTGTTGTGTTGGTGT
>JAISAR010000056.1 GCA_031266615.1 Rickettsiales bacterium | reverse complement strand
TGGTTTTTACCTATACAAGCTGAAACGCGCTTATAAGTCGTTTAAGACAGTATAGAACGTCAAATAGAACAAGGGAGAATTTGAATACTAGCTGCTCTGGGTTTCTTTTGCCTTTTTTTCTGCTTAGCAAATTTTTTAATATTTAAACTAAGGTCTGTTGCAGTTTAAAAGTCGCTAAATTGCAGCGTTTAAGGCATAAAAACGCCAATACTGAAAATAAATACCGACTAGGGCTTCTTTTGCTTTTTTTTCTCATCCGGTAAATCTCTTAAATATTTATTACTAAAGTAGTATCTCAGATCCGAGCATCACGCGCTGGGATGACAAGAAGAGGACGCTGGGATGACAGGAGGAGGGGCTACTGGAATGACACCGTTATAAAGTGCAATGAGATTCTAGCTGTGTAGCTGGAATAACGGTAGGCTAGTTTTTCATATAGTAGGTCGGTTTTAACTTGGGCTAAAGTGTTACAGCGGCAAACTTACAACGTTGCTATTTTGTGAATTTGGTAAATGATTTACGAAATTACTTTTTTAGCTTTATTGAAGTAAAAAACTGATTTCCGTTGCGATAAATAAGCAACATTATTGCTTTTTCTTTATCCTTCTCTTTTGCTAAATTTATTTGATTTTGGAAACTTTCAACGTTTTCTATATAAGTTCCATTTATTTGCATAATAATGTCTCCTTTTTTGATACTACGCAACGTAACATTCCTGTTAACGTCTACGTTGGTAACCATTACACCTTTTGTAGGCACGTCATTTTTGCTCTCTTTTGACTCTTGTGGTAGATTTGAAACAGTTAAACCAGTTATATAATCAGATGTTGATTCATTTTCTTCTTGGTTGTTACCTTGGCTGTCACTTGTAGATTCTCCGATAATGGCCTTAACGTTAACTTCTTTACCACTTCTCAGTAACTTAATTTGCACTTTTTTCTCAGGTTCAGTTCTTGAAACCATTTGAGGTAGTTGTGTCATTCTCTCAACTTTTTTGCCATCAAATTCTAGTAATATATCACCTACTTTAATACCACCTTTCTCCGCTGGACTGTCCTTTACTATGTCTGCAACTAACGCACCTCTTGTCTCTTTTAAACCCAAAGACTCTGCAAATTCTCTTGTTATAGGCTGAACTTGTACACCAAGCCAACCGTGTTTTATCTTCTTGCCGCTTTTTAGTGTGTCAATAATTGATACAGCTAGATTAGACGGTATGGCAAAGCCTATACCCACGTTACCGCCAGATTCAGATGGGGAATAGATGGCGGTATTAATACCTATGACTTTTCCATTTAAATCAAATAATGGTCCCCCAGAGTTGCCTCTATTGATTGCAGCGTCAGTTTGAATAAATTCATTCATGGTGCCAATGCTAATGTCTCTGGACCTTGCAGATATAATTCCTGTGCTTACAGAGCCACCCAACCCAAATGGATTGCCTATTGCCATGACCGTATCACCAACCCTTGCTTTATCAGAGTCACCAAATGCTACAAAAGAAAGGTCTTTATCAGCTTTGATCTGAAGCACAGCAAGATCAGTTTTTGCGTCGTAACCTAAAACTTCTGCTTTGAAATAAGTATTATCATTCATAGTAACTGTGATGTCTTGAGCGTTTTTAATAACGTGATAATTAGTTACGATAGTTCCACTTTTGTCTATAATAAATCCAGACCCAAGCAGCACTACCTCTCTATTGATACTTGGACCTCTATCCATAAAAAATTGATCAAAATGCTCAAAAAACTCTCTGAAATCATCAAAAAAATTATTTCTTGGTGTAAAAGGGATTCTAGTTCTATTGTTACTTTCTTGTTTGATGATTTGTTCGCTCGAGATATTTACAACTGCAGGAATAAGTTCTTCTACCAAGTCAGCAAGTCCTTGATTACAGTTGCATACAGAAGTGTTAGTATCTGCAACTTTTTTTGCACCCCAGTCAAACATGTTAGCATACGAGGAGAACGAAATCAAAAAACATGTAAATATAGATAAAACCTTACTTCTCATAAATTATTTCCATCCCTTGTTCAAAATATCTAAGAAATTATTATTTGGTGAAAGTATAAATTTAGTGTTATTTCCAGCGAATGATTTGCTGTAAGCGCTCATAGAGCGGTAAAAATTAAAAAACTCTTCATCAACCTTAAACGCCTCATTATAAATTCTAGTTGCTTCAGCATAACCACGACCCCTTATTTCGTGGGCTTCTTTTATTGCACTAGCAATAATTTCCCTTTTTTGTTTATCAGCTTTTGATTTAACTTCCTGCCCAGCTTGCTCACCTTCTGCTCTGATTTCTTTTGCTTCTTTTGCTCTTTCAGTTTGCATACGAAGGAATATTGCAGAACTATTTTCTTCTGGTAAATCTGCTCTCTTAATCCTTACATCTATTATTTCTATACCAAATTTTCTAGCTTCAGAATAAACTCCGCGCTGGATTAATTGCATAACTTCTGATCTCTTTTCATTTAACAAACTAATTAATGAAAATTTTACTATGTTTTCCCTTATGTGAGCTTCTATGATTGGATATAGTCTTCTGACTAATCCTGATTCGCTTCTCACAGCTTGGTAAAAAATGATAGGATCCACTATTTTATATTTTGCATAAGCATCTACTATGATGCGTTTTTGGTCTGCAGTTATTACTTCTCTTGGAGTTTTATCAGGGCTTAAATCTAAAACTCTCTTATCAAGAAATTCTACGTTATTTATAAATGGCAGCTTAAAGTATAAACCGCTTTCCTTAATATCTCTTACCACTTTACCCAATTGTATAACTATTGCTTGCTTCGTTTCTTGCACCATAAACATTGAATTAAACAAGGCGATTAACACGACAACGAATACAGAAATAAAAGCAATTTTAATGTTACTACGCATAACTATTTTCCCAAATTTGCAAGAGGTAAATAAGCAAACATACCTTTCAGATCATCAGTTACAACAAATTTATCTACTTTACTGAAAATATTTTCCATAGTTTCAAGATAAATACGATTTTTAACGAGAGAGGGATTTTGCTTATATTCTTCATAAAGAGACAAAAAGCGATTTGCACTACCTTTTGCTTCATTTATTATTTCGCTCTCATATGCTTCTGCATCTAGTTTTATCTTTATTGCTTCACCTTTTGCTCGAGGTATAATATCGTTGCTATAAGCATATGCTTCGTTTATAGTACGCTCTTTATCCGCACGAGCACTTTGTACATCTCTAAATGAGCTAATTACTTTTTCTGGTGGGTCAATTTTTTTCATTTGGACAGATAAAATTTCTATGCCCATTTGATATCCATCAAGAATCTGTTGCAGTAAAGCTCTAGTATCTACAGGGATTTCTTGTCTGCCTTGACCAAGTGCAAAAGAGATCGTATTTTTACCTATTATCTCTCTCATAGCACTCTCTGCGGCATTTTTAACACTAAAACCAGGTGTGTAATCCCGCACTTTGAATAAGTAATCCTTAGCATCTCTAACGCGCCACTGGACCTCAAAGTTAACGTTGACTATGTTCTCATCTCCAGTGAGCATCACACCTTCACCACGGTCTGTGTCTCGTCCATAAGAGCTGCTGACCCCAATTTCTTCACGATTTACTTCCTTGACGTTCACTTTAAAGACCTTGCCAATAGGGTAGGGGAAGTGGTAGCGCAAACCAGGTGTTTCTGTGTTAGAATATTTGCCAAAAGTAAGTTCTATGCCTTCCTCACTCGGATGAACAATATAGAAGCCAGTGCAAGCGTAGAAGAACAAAATAACAAAAATAATTAAATAAGGCTTTTTGCCGCTGTTTCTTGTTAAGACATTAAAAAAGTACCTTATCTCGGATATAATTTTACTTAAAATATCTTCATTATTAGGAGTTTTATTCCTTATTGGTTTCTTTCCAAGATTCCAAGGATTATTCTCATCAAACATAATGATTAATTCTATAACTAATACGCTAATATTACTTCTTTAGTAGGAAAATGCAAGACTATTTTATTTACGAATTAATTATCAGACTGGAGAACATGATCATACACTTCCTTTTCTCTATGTAATATGGTTGACTCTATGGAATTTTCTGGTCTTCTTTTGAATTCCTTGTTGTCGCTTTTGAGATGCACTATGTCTTCGTGAGAACCACTATAATCTTTTAATAACAAAATCGCTAAAATTACAGCAGCCAGTAAAAGAAACAATCTTTTTCTATACCTCATACAATTCCAGCATCTTTATCCTTGTTGTTCCAGCGTCAAGCAAAATTATCCTTAGGTAAATGCACACTGACAGTCAAATTAACACTAATTTAAGAATTGAGGATGTACAATATTAATATGTTTAATTAATAGTGAGGTTCGAAATGTTAGAACAAGAAACAAGTATGGTTTCTAATGAGAAACAATCAAATATATTTACTGAAACTTTTAATAAGTTATTCAAAGAGAATAAAGAGAGCAGCATGTTTGATAGATTCTCTTCTTTGGATGCAAAGGAAAAAATGTTAGCAGTAAGTACAGTAGGTGTGATATTTGGTACATTACTTCCGTTTGTGTTAGTTGCTTTACCAGTTGCTGCAACAGGTGCAGCAGTTGCTCTTACTCTATTTTTTGCTGTGAAAGCAGTTGAATATGCATTCAAAGGGCTCAAATGGTCAGCAGAGATGACATGGAAAGGGGCTAAAGATGTTGGAGGCAAAATTAAAGATGGTGCTGTGTATGTTAAGGATTCAGTGAAAGAAGCTGCAAGTTCTGCGAAACAGGCGACAAGAGAGAGAACTGATTCTGCATTAAGAACAATGGGGGATAGAGTTCAAAAATTCGGGATAGGGATGAGTAATAGTGGTGCAAGCATGTCTAGTTTAGACAATATTCCATATTCGATAGAGCCTTACGGTCAAACTGTTGTTTTGAAAACAGAAGAAAAAACGAAAAATTTCAATAGTGTAAAGGAAATGTTCATTAAAGAAATTTTTGAAGACAAGGCTGTGAATAGCTCTGCCTTAACTAAGGAAATATTCTCTGAATTGAAGAGAAAAATATTAGAAAAAGCTTATTCTGTTGATGGTCAACAAAGTTTCAAAAAGGAACAGTTAATCAATCAGTTAGGACAGCAAGCAGACTTTGTTAGTAAGTTGAACGCTAAGAAACTGCAAAAGTTGTTGACTCAAGATGATAACAATCTTTATGAAATTTTCTCTGAACATCACAGTGAGATTAAGGAGGTTATTAGAGACCGCAAAACTTACAACTTATTAAGAAGCAGTTCAACGAATTCACTGAATTCTAACAGTACTGATGGTAGCACAGCAGGATTGTTAAATCCTGAGGAGCATAAAAAAGCACCTACTTCACTTTGGAACAGATTTTCATCACCGTTCAAAAGTAGCAAGAAGTCAGAGCAACCTTCTGGAGCTGAATATCAACCTCTTTCTGAACCGGACGCGATGCCGTCTGCAGAGATAGGAAATAGCATTTTTTACGTTGCTCCGCAGAAGCCACCAAGAAGCAACTCACCAAGTCCTGTGACTGACAGCACTGTTATACCTAATGATCGTTCTTCACGGAATAAAGTTATAATAGGTGAATATTTGGAAGAAGAAGAGAAGAAACAACTGGCTAGCAGTACTGCAACAGTAGATCCTGCTCGTCTTAGAAGAAATTCTTCATCTAGTAGCTTATATGATGGCCCTCCTGTGCTTAAGGAAGTTACTCCACCGAAGGCGCCTGAAAGTCCAACCAGTGATTACGTTAGTGAAAGAAGTTCACCTAATTCTTCTGGTCCTTCTACGCCAACAGGAGTCACTCCAGAAAGCTTAACTCAAGCTCTTGCAGGGTTGAAAAAAACAGGTTCTCCATACAAATCTGGACAACCGCCTTCTACAAAAGTAGATGTTGACGCTGATGTTCAACACCAAACTGTACCAAAGTCCGTGGCGTAAACAAAACTACCACTTCCCCACAAGGACGTTACTCAATGAGTAACGTCCTTTCTATTTTCTCTTGATGAATAAATCTAAGTAAAGTATAGTAGCAATGCGTTTATGTAGATTCTAATGAGTGGTTTAGTTTTGATTTATACAACTTTTGCAAGTTTAAAGGAGGCTAAAACCGTTTCTGAAGAATTGTTAAACGAGAAATCAATTGCATGCGTAAACATATTTCCCGAGGTGAATTCTCTTTATTTATGGGAAGGTAAAATTAATAGTAGTTGTGAAATAGTAGCAATTATGAAAAGCAGAAACGATCAAGCTGATAAAGTTGTAGAAAAAATCGAAGCAATGCATTCTTATGATCAACCTGCTGTTATAATAATACCTATAGAAAAAGCAAATAAATCTTTTACTAATTGGGTTAATAATGTTATTGATGTAAGCAGTATTGGGGTGTAGCCAAGCGGTAAGGCAGCGGTTTTTGATACCGCCATGCGAAGGTTCGAATCCTTCCACCCCAGCCATATTGAAGAGGGTGTGAAATGATATCACTTTTCTATAGATTAAGGTTATTAAGTTATGTATTGGGCAGCTTAAAGGACATAGTTGTCAAGCTATTCCTCCTTATAATATATCTTTATGCATCCAGCGTTACGTTCATGTTTCTCAGCAATGGCTTTTGGTATGCTGTAGAATTTGGCTCTTTTAAAAATGCATTTAACCATTTGTTTGAATATTGCAAGTGGTATTACGATAACAAAGATGACCTCAATTATGGAGTTTATTTTAGAATATTAGTAGCGTTTCTTGCTCCGCATTTTCTCTATAGATTACTCCTTAGTACTGGCTGGAAATCTTTTTTAAAGGAAAGAATAATGCAGATACTCAGGTTCATGATCAAAGGCAAAAGGGGCAGTAAAGCAAGTCACAGCAGTAAAGCAAATGGTAGTAGTTATAACTATAGCAGCGAAAATAGCTACAGCAGTAGCAGTCATTATGGTTACAATGATGAACGCCATGCTCAAGAAAGGCGAAAAGTAGCTATGATAAGGCAACTGTTGGTCAAGGATATAGAGGAAACCATAGATAAAAGACTAAATGATATCTTTTTCGGTGAAAGGAGCAAGTCTCACTAAAAAAGCTTTATCTAGTTTTTTTAGTATGGCTTTTTAGAATTGGCTGTATTTTGTTTTTTACATATAACGGGTCATAATCAGCCAATATACATGTGTGCATAAAATCTTGACTAAAATCCGATAACCAGGAAATTGCTTTCTGTTTTTCTACCAGGTTTTGTGTTTTTTTACAGCTGCTTGTTGCATCAATTACTGCCTGCCCTATTACTGATTTCCACAGTATATGATACCGTTGTATGTCATCTGGCATACTATTTGCTTCGTAATGGTGAAAAAATTCTTTGAAATTGAAGTTGTTTGACATAATGTACCTCCTTTTCTTGTCATCCTAACCCCTACGATGTCATCCCAGTGCGTGACACTGGGATCCAGTTTTCCATAAAAATGGTGCATTTTAACATAACTTTTATACTCACCGACCCAATAAAATTCCTGGATTCCAGCGTCATGCGCTGGAATGACAAAGTTATGGGTGCATCCCAGTGCCTCCTTTTTTTTGTCATCCCAGTGCGTGACACTGGGATCCAGGATACTACTTTAGTAATGAATATTTAAGAAATTTACTAAATGGGAAGAAAAGGCAAAAGAAGCCCTAGTCGGTATTTATTTTCAGTATTGGCGTTTTTTATGTCTTAAACGCTGCAATTTAGCTGCTTTTAAACGCAACTAGTCTAAGCTATAATATTTAAGAAATTTACCAGGCAGAAAAAAAAGACAATAAAACCCCGAGGTAGCTAGTTATTCCACTCTCTATTTTAAAACCTGACGTTGGGTGCTGTCTTAAACGACTTATAAGCGCGTTTCAGCT
>JAISAR010000025.1 GCA_031266615.1 Rickettsiales bacterium | reverse complement strand
ATTTTTTGCACTATGTGCATCTCATGTCTTTATTAATTTCACCTAGACTTCTAGGTTTTTGCCTATACAAGCTGAAACGCGCTTATAAGTCGTTCAAGACAGTATAGTACGCCAATTTGCAGGATTAGAGAGTGAGCAACTTCTACCACGGGATTTCTTTTGTCTTTTTTTCTGCTTAGTAAATTTCTTAACGTTTAAGTCAAGGTTAGTTGCAGTTTAAAAGCAGCTAAATTGCAGCGTTTAAGGCATAAAAAACGCCAATGTTTTAAAAGAAATATTGACCAGGGCTTCTTTTGCCTTTTTTTCTCGTTTGGTAAATTTCTTAAATATTAAAGCAATTTATGAACGGACATTTGTTTTTACAACAAGTGGTATCATAAAGTGAAATGAGATCCCAGCGTCGCGCGCTGGGATGACGGAAGGAGGGGCTGCTTTCATGACGCCATTAGTTACAGGCTTAAAGGAAAATATCAACTAGGTTTATAGTCTATCACTACTGTTCTTGCAATTTTGTCGTAAAATGTTTGTTTGCGTTTGTCAAGTATTGCAAACATTGAAACTGAAATTAGTACGATAAAAAGACATCCAGAAACATAGTCGGGTAGAGGATTAGACAGAAAATTACAAATAGTCCAAATACCGTCCTTAAAAAGGTATCTTATTGTTGCTTGCTTTAGGGTAACACTTGTAAATGTACTTGCATCTTTTATATATATGCCACACAGTAATTTCCCTGGAGTGCCGCCAAGTCTTGTTGTCATTAGTATATTAAACATTATATATACTGGTAGTATTACCATAAGAATTACCATGGGGATAACTGTTCTGTAAGTGTCATCTGCATCATTGTATGATGCAGATGAATGATGTAGAAAATATAGAAAAAAGGTCATGGTCAATGCCATTATCATCCATAAAACAATATCAATTGTGCATGCTAAAATCCGTCTAAGAATTCCTGCGTAACTTATTTCAGTATCCATGTACTTTTTATGTTTTATAATGCTATTATCAGTATAAGGGCACGTTATTAAATAACCGTAAATTGTAAAGAGAAGTTAGTTTTCAGGTTTATAATCTATTGCTACTGTTCTTGCAATCTTATCATGAAGAAACTGCTTGCGTTGGTCAAATATCGCATATATAAAAATTAGTATTGTAGTCGTAAAGGTTAAGTCTGTTAAAGGGTCAAACCACCACTTAGAAATATACTCATCAGGAAAAAATATATTTATAATGAATATAGAGCTCAATATGAAGCTAATAACTTCAAACAAAACACACCTAATTGTTATTTGCATTAGAGTGGGACTTTTAAGCGTATTTGCATCTTTAATGCAGATAAAGCATAACAATTGCCCTAGAGTGCCACTGAGTCTTCTTATCATAAATACTCCGAATACTATTGATAGCGAAAAAAATGAACAAATATATATGGTTAATAGTTGAGATTTAGTAGGGTGAAAAATTATTCTTACGAGCATCAAACAAACTGAAGACATTCCCATAATAGTAAAACGGTCAATAATATGTGCAATAACACGTCTAGTTATTCCCACACAGTTTAAATTTATGTGGCATTCTGCAGGTTTATAAGTTACTACTGTTTTTGCAATCTTGTCATAAAACGTTTGTTTGCGTTGATCAAATATTACAAATATTAAAACTAAAATTGGTAAAATTAAAAACCACTCAGAAATACAGCTAGGTATCCACAAAAGCCCTTTAAGAGTACTTCTTATCACTACTTGTGTTAAAGCAACATTTTTGAGTGTATTTGCGTCTTTTATGTATATACCACATAACAATCTTCCTGGAGTCCAGCCAAGTTTTGTTATCATTAATACTTCTAATACTATATATGCCAGTCCCTCTAATACTTCATCTTGTATTGACATAAAGGCTGTGTAAGAAAAAACAGCATCAGATAAATCAACATTGGACAAATCGGCGTAGGGTGATTTATTTAACACGAGCAAAAAAAGTAAACTAAAAATTAGAAAAAATATCAGTTGGTCTACTACATACGCTACAACGCGTTTAGTAATTTTCGCGTAGCTTACTTTAACACTCGCTTCAGTATCCATAGCCCCACCTAATATTTTACCAATTAGTATAAAAGCACGTTATTAAATAACCGTAAATATGCTGATTTGGGTAATATTGACTACTTGTGTCACTCTATCATTTGAATTAACATTAGGTCATTTGTAGTTAGGAGAGTTATGTCAACACCAATCACAGTTGCATATGGTGACGGTATCGGACCGGAAATTATGGAAGCGGTGCTGTCGATATTGCGCGAAGCAGAGGCAAAAATCTCGGTAGACGTTATTGAAATAGGAGAGCGTGTTTATAATAAGGAATGGTCTCACGGAATTTCTCCAAGTGGCTGGGAGTCTATTGAAAGGACAAAGATATTACTTAAGTCTCCAACAACAACTCCTCAAGGTAAGGGACACAAAAGCTTAAACGTTGCACTTAGAAAAAATCTAGGGTTATATGCAAACATCAGACCGTGTATTTCATATCATCCTGTTATAGAAAATAAATTTGATAAGTTTGATGTCGTTGTGATACGCGAAAATGAGGAAGATGTTTACACAGGGATAGAGCATAGACTCACTGGTGACTCTTATCAATGCACTAAAATTATTACTAGATCCGGCTCAGAGAAGATATGCAGGTACGCTTTTGAATACGCAAAAGAACACAACAGAAAGAAAGTAACTTGCCTGACTAAAGACAACATAATGAAAATGACCGACGGCACTTTCCACGCAGCATTTGATCGTATTGCAAAAGAATACCCAGATATAAAGACAGAACATTATATAGTTGATATTGGAATGGCACGTGTTGCCACAGAACCGGAGAATTTTGATGTTATAGTAACTGAGAACCTATATGGCGACATATTATCAGATATAGTCGCACAAACCTCTGGATCTGTGGGTCTCGCTGGAAGTAGCAATATAGGGAGTGAATACGCAATGTTTGAAGCAGTTCACGGCTCTGCCCCTGATATTGCAGGAAAAAACATAGCTAATCCTTCCGGTCTTTTAAATGCTGCAGTGCATATGCTAATTTACATGGGTCAAATCGATACTGCAAAACTGATTTACGATGCGTGGCTGAAGACTTTGGAGGATGGAGTACACACTGCCGATTTATATAAGGAGAAAAGGAGTAAGCAGAAAGTTGGTACCAAAGAATTTGCAGAAGCTGTTATAGATAATCTAGGGAAAAAACCCACAACGTTATCTGAGCTTATAATTGGCAGTAGCTTAGGTAGTAAAGTGAACAAAACACAAGATAACTGTAAGCAGGACTACAAAGTTAGAAAGCTGGTTGGTAGCGATATAACACTTGCCTGGAGTAAGTCGGCTGATTTTGATCAAATAGTGAAGTTATTTGAATCGAGTAATCCGAAAATTATAGTAATATACTCAAAAGGGCTTGCAATTTGGCCGGGAAGTCCAAAATCTTTAAGTGATCAAATAACCTGCAGATTTATTGCAAATAATGAAAAGAAAACTATTACAAATAGTGATGTAAATAGCCTGCTGATCAAACTTGAAGAAAATAACTTTGACGTGGTGAGAATGGATAAGCTGTACTTATATGATGGGAAGGAGGGGTTCTTTTCTTAAAAAAGATGCTATAAATGAAATGGACTCAAAAAAAGTAGAACTGATATTTGAAAAGTTCAAGCAGTCGAATTCTACACCGAAAATAGAGCTAAATTACACCAATCATTTCACATTGCTGGTTGCGATAGTTTTGTCAGCGCGGACAACCGATGTAAGCGTTAATAAGGTCACAAAAGAGCTATTTAGCATCACCGATACGCCAGAAAAGATGCTAGAATTGGGGCAGAACGAGCTGAGGAAACGCATAAGCAGCATTGGTTTGTATAATTCCAAGGCAAAAAACATAATTGAACTCAGCAGAATATTAGTTGAGCGGTACAATAGCGAAGTTCCTGCGAATTTTGACGATTTGGTATCTTTGCCAGGGGTAGGAAGAAAGAGCGCTAATGTGTTCTTAAATTCAGGGCTTGGCGTCCCAACACTGGCGGTTGATACGCATGTTTTTAGAGTTAGCAATAGAGTGGGGCTTGTGAAAGAAAAAGATGTATTTAAAACGGAGCAATCTCTTTTAAATGTAGTTCCAAAGAAATACCTGCTTTATGCTCATCATTGGATGGTTTTGCACGGTAGATATGTTTGCAAAGCACAAAAACCCTCGTGTGAAACGTGCATAATTCATGATTTATGCGAATTTGAGGGCAAGAGGTATAAGGTCTAGTATTTGTTGCCCAAATAGCTGCCTAAACCATGGAAACGAAAAAACTACTTGACAACCTTCGCCAATCCCCTTATCATAGTACTGAAGCTATTCATTTAACTTCGCAATCTGCAGATTAAAATGACAAAGGAAACTTTGTATTTGGCGTCTCATGTTTAAATTTTTGCACTATGTGCACTCCATGTCTTCATAAAACTT
>JAISAR010000007.1 GCA_031266615.1 Rickettsiales bacterium | reverse complement strand
TACAAGCTGAAACGCGCTTATAAGTCGTTCAAGACAGTATAGTACGCCAATTTTCAGGATTAGAGAGTGAGCAACTTCTACCACGGGATTTCTTTTGCCTTTTTTTCTGCTTAGTAAATTTCTTAACGTTTGAGTCAAGGTTAGTTGTAGTTTAAAAGCAGCTAAATTGCAGCGTTTAAGGCATAAAAAACGCCAATGTTTTAAAAGAAATATTGACCAGGGCTTTTTTTGCCTTTTTTTCTCGTTTGGTAAATTTCTTAAATATTAAAGCAATTCATGAACGAACATTTGTTTTTACAACGAATGGTGTCATTCCAGCGCGTAACGCTAGATCCAATTTTTTGGCAAATTCATCAAAAATGTTGTATAATGTACTTGTTTACGATCAATTTTGCTGGATCTCAGTGTCATCTACTTGCATAACATTGTTTGCTATGTAAATTGCCCCTAAATTAAAACATTTGCACAGTAACGTGCTGGAATGACACAAGGTTTACGTCTATAAATTAAGTTGATTATGCTAAAAGAATTTGAAATTGAACCTCTGCTAAAAGATAAATCTCCACATCAAACCAAAGCTGTGGTTGCAATGTCTGGTGGAGTTGATAGCTCTGTTGCAGCAGTATTGCTACATCACCTTGGATACCAAGTAATTGGTGTGACTCTTCAGTTATATGGTAGTGATGGTAATGCTAACGCGAGAAAAGGTGCATGTTGTGCCGGACAGGATATTTATGATGCCAAGCGCGTGGCTGAAAGTACTGGCTTTCCTCACTATATCTTAAACTATGAAGAAATATTCAAAAAGGAAGTAATAGAGGATTTTGCGAATACCTATATGCGTGGGGAAACTCCTATACCATGTGTAAAGTGTAATCAAACGGTAAAGTTCCGTGATCTATTGCAAGTTGCAAAAAATCTTAGTGCAGATGTGCTAGTTACAGGACATTACGTGAGAAGATTGGAACAGGATGGCGAGGTAAAATTGTGCACAGGCATCGATAAAAGTAAAGATCAAAGTTATTTTCTGTTTGCCACAACAAAGGAGCAGTTGAAGCTTTTGAGGTTTCCACTTGGTAAGTTCTATAAAAGTGATGTAAGAAAATTAGCAAAGCATTTTGGTTTGCAAATCTCTGAAAAGCCAGACAGTCAAGATATATGCTTTGTTTCCGAAAGCTATAGTGAAACAATAGCTAAGTTAGCTCCACAGTCTGTGCAAAAAGGCAAAATTGTGGATGTGCATGGAAAAGTGCTGGGCGAGCATAATGGCATAGTAAATTTCACAGTGGGGCAAAGAAAAGGTCTGGGCGTTGCACACAGCGAACCTCTCTATGTGATAAAAATTAGTACAGAAAATAACGAGGTTATAGTAGGTCCAGTCAGCGCACTAATGCAAAGAAAAGTGTTGGTCAAGGAGCTGAACTGGCTAGAGCAACCAAAGGAAGGCATGAAAGTCACTGTGAAGCTCCGGTCATCACACTTGGGAAGTTTAGCGACAATATACCCAGCCGCAGAACAAAATAAAGCTTGTATTATTTTAAACAATGATTACTTTGGCATCAGTCCCGGCCAAGCCTGCGTAGCATACAAAGATGACCAAGTTATCGGCGGTGGGTGGATATGTTCTTGACTAAATAGGTATTGCCTATAATTAAGAATAAACATGTTTTATGCTCCTGATTCTATTCCATTTGCCCTTAGAAGTTGGCTTAAGAGAACTTGCTTCATAGAATCAGAAGGACCACCTGATGCTTTTGCAGAACTTGCAGGTACATCGCCATTTTTCTCAAGACTCTTAGCTATGATATCTGCAACACTTTGTCCTTCGAGGAGACAGTTTTTGCCTAAGCTTTTTTCTCTTCATCTTCTAACTGGGAGAATCTTGTTTTACTCTCCTCATCAATCTCTACTTTTATTCCCCTATTTTCTGTTTCTCCATCCTCAGTTTCTGTACTGCTGGGGTATAAATGGATACTGATCTTTCCTACCTTGGTAGCAAAAGACATTTCAATGCTGCCTTGTAAGACATCTGTATAGTTTCTTTTTTCATCTTTGTCTTCTTCAAATCTTACTATACTTTCTCCAATATGAAATATATAGTATTTAAAATTTAACTCTTCTATTTTGAGATCATTTGTAACTTTTTTTAGGTCATTTACAGCTTTTTTTAGACCGTTTACAGCTTTTGCAACCTCAATAGTGCTATCTTGCGGATATTTTGTATAAAAATGACAGTTGTCTACATCTACTACTAGATCGTTTTTTTGAACCTGTGTATCCTTATTGACTATACCCTCGTACGCTGCACTTTTGAGCTTATTACGGATTTGTTCACGCTCTTTAATAAACTCAGATATCATATCTTCCTCTATCATCCCGCATAATCTTTCATGCTCATCATAAAGGTGTGGTTCCAATTTTACTCTTCCACCATTTACAATTAACTTACGGACGATATCAACTACAGCTTTTACATTATCTGGATCATCCAATGCGCTTGTACATGGACTGCCACCAAGCTGGAAATTTCTACTTGCTGCAGATGTTATAACAGGAGCATTAAACAGAATATCTAATATTACTTTAAGTACTGAATCTGAGACAGTATCTTCACGACCATCACAGAGTGAGTTTAACCTTACTCCCCGCGGCAGATAATCACTGACTAAGCGTTCTACGCGCTCTAAAGCATTTTTTGTACAATTAATAGGTCCTGTATCACCATCTTTACGATTACGATATTTATCCTTTTCACGTTCTTGGACATTTTCGTTATGTACACCTTCTATCTTCTCATAAAACTCACCTATCAGCTTCTTTTCTTTTGCGGTTAATGGTATTTCTGCTAACGGTGGGTCTTCTTCTAGACGTTCTAAAAGGGAAAAATAATCTAAGCTGTCGCTCGAGTCTCCCTCTGAGCCGGAATCACTTGAGTCAGTACTTTCGTTTAGCCAACTACTAACTGAATTAGTATCTGGTGACGGGCTACACCCTTCAGAATTAGAACTAGCACCTGTCACCTCACCATTTTTGTCTGGCCCACTAGTTAGCCAACTAGTTTTTTGATTAACTTTCCATGAACCCCATCCATCACTCTCCTCAGTTTCTGTGCTGCGCTCACTTGTATTGTCTGGTATTTTTTGATCACTACTTTCTTTTGTATAGTCAGCTGCTGGCAATTTCGATTTGATACTATTAAAAGTTTGCCTATCTTTACTTCTACTCGAATCACAACTACTCAATCCTTCACGAAACAACTCTAAAGGATCAGGTAAATTATAAAGACTAGTTATTACATTGCTCCCCAGAATTTGTCGTTCACTATCCTGACCTAAACGGTAATCAGACTCTGAATTTTGTAAGCCGGCTTGGTCTGTCAAAGCACCGCCATCAAAGTTATGCATCTGATTAGAAAAATATCGTGCAGGCTTTTTTCCACCTAAGACAACTGGACTGCCTACATTTCCTATACACTCTTGACGGCACTGTACCTCATCTTCTAATTCATTTGAATTTACAGATTGCTCACTTGATATACCCCTGCCCATATAGCATAATTACCACTCACTAATTCCTGAGTAATTACCATAATCTATAAATAAGTCAATAAAAATTTAGCAGTTTTCTACCATTGATGCTCATTTTTCCGTGTAATTTTACGCCTTCTTGTCAGCTTGGGCCTAATCCAAATCAGGGTATGGCAGAAAAACTTGTTGAAGCAGGTAGTGAAATTTTATAAGGTGAAAATTTCTTCAATAGCCGCTGACTTAATATCCAGTCAGTATCCTTTCCACCAACTCTTTTACCGTCGGCACGTAGCCATCCTCATAAAACGGATCCTGCTTGAATTTATACACATTGTGTCCGGAAAACATGAGTTCATTCTCAATGTCACCATCGTGTATAATGTTTTGTAGTGTCTTTTGTATACAGAAACTCCGTGGATCTGGCTTTCGTCCTGTTGAATGATCACCATGATCTTTCCAATTGCTAAACAGACAATGGCTCAAACATCCCATGCAATTGATCTGACCTTGTCTTATCTCCGCAAATTTGTCTGGCGTCACAAAAATCACAGTTGTATCTGGAGTTTTCATTGCTTCTGTATATCCTGCCTTAGTCCACGTGTTTGCCAATTCTTTATCTTTTGCAGTAAGATAAATCTTTCTACCTCTGCTACCTATTGCAAATTCACTATTGAATTCTTCGCTGGTACTCTCTGAAAATTTTATTTGACGTGAGTTCCGTTCCTGTAACTCGCGTATGAAGTTATTTTGCACTGCAGATGAGTAAAATCCTGTTGGACTGAATTTATTCAAAAATACGTCACCTTCTTCTAAAGTGAGTAGCTTCTTTTTCCACTCCGTAGAAATTGGGCTTTCCTTTGTCAAAAGTGGACGAGTGCCAAACTGAAAAGCTATTGGTCCAATTTGTAGATTGTCAAACCAGTGTTCCCAGTCTTTCAAATGCCACACTCCCCCCGCCATAACAATTGGCGTTTCCGAAAGACCAATCTCATTCATGAAAGATCTAAGCTCTACAACCCTCTCAAATGGAGCTTGTGGAAGTTCTGGGTTCTCACTATTACTGAGTCCGTTATGTCCTCCAGCAAGCCATGGATCTTCATACACTACTCCACCAAGCAAAAAAGAGGATACTTTTTGGTAAGCACGCTTCCATAATGCTTTAAAAGCGCGTACTGATGAAATAATAGGGTAATAATACACCTGATATTTGGCTGCAATTTCTCCGAGCCTGTAAGGCATGCCAGCACCGCAGGTAATACCATGAACTAAGCCCTTTGCCTTTCCTAATATGCCATGAAGTACACGTTCTGCTGCTCCCATCTCCCAAAGCACATTCATATGTACTCTTCCACGGCCTTGTGATATTTCATTCGCTATTCTCACCTGACTAACTCCAGCCTCGACACTATACTTAATCAATTCCTCATGTTTTTCATTTCTTGTTTTGCCTTTGTAAGTCAGTGGTACTAACTCGCCGTTATCATCAATAAGCTTAGCATTTGCACCAGAAAATGTACCCACAGCATCTGCTGCAGCAAATGCTCCACTTGATCTTCCATCGCTAATCGCAATGCCTTTGCCGCCCTCGATGATTGGCCACACTTCCTTTCCTGAAATCATTATTTTTTTTATCTTATTTTTCAAAACTTCCTCATAATCTTTTATTCTATTTTACTTAATTACTAAAAAAATAATAGCTGTTTATTTTCTCTTGACATCGTCAGAACCTCCACAGCCAAAATTGAATTTTAAATAGACATGTAAACAAAGAGCAGATACTATAGATATAGTTATGTATTTTTTGCTTATGATTATAGGTTTAGCAGGTGGAATTGGAGTAGGAAAGAGCTTTGTAGCCAATTGTTTTAAAGAGTTTGGTGCTGCTTTGTTTGATGCTGATTCTGTTGTACATCAGCTTTATAAAGTAGATAAGAGCATAATGAGTTACGCAAAAGAAAATTTTCCCGGAGCAGTAGTAAATGGTGAAATAGACAAGGAGGTATTGTCTGAATATTTCTTAGTCCATGATGAAAATTGGATGCAATTTCAATCTTTAGTTCACTCCGCTGTGCGAAATGAGCTAGAAATTTTTATTGCTCAGGAAAAAAAGACCGATAGAAAACTTCTAGTTCTAGACATTCCACTCTTGCTGGAAACGAGATTTCGTTTATATTGCAACTTTATCATTTTCGTCCATGCAGATAGCGCTGTGCAAGCTCAAAGACTCAATGAACGTAATATAGATAAAGAAAAGCTGGATCGAATTTCCAATATCCAGCTACCCATTGCAGAAAAAAGGCTGATGAGTGACTTTACCATCGATAACAGTGCAAGTAAAGAACATGTCCTTTCTCAAATAAAAGATATAGTAGATTCGTTAGACCTCAGCAGTTGATTTCAACTTACAATTTGCCTTCACCAAATCACTTCGAATCTTGGTTGTATTATTTGAGGATTTCACTAATGAAATTTCAAACCTTGAGCCTGCGTTTAAAAATGACTCAATTGATCTGCCAAAAAAGTCATACCTCCACCCTTTAAATAGTTTATCTGTCTGCCCAGATATTGACCCAGCCAATTCATCTTTTGACGAAACCAATTTTCTTGATATGCCGTTTTCCTTACATTCGCTCTCTAGAACAATCGAGAGTATATCAAGCACAGATCTATCATAACTGCTTGACGGAGTATAATCTTGCTGCATAAAGTCTTTCTCATTCTCATTGAAAATATCTATAAATTCTAATAGATCTTCCTCTTTTATATTTTTCGTGTTCTTTCTGAGATCTTCTAAAATCTCGTCAACACGCTCCACGTTTTTTTCAATAAAGCCAGCTATTACAGCATTATTAATTACTTTATTACGATTCACATTATAGCGCTGTGCTAAGGTCTCTTGCCACTCACTAACCGCTTTAACAGTTAATATCAATCTTGGATTTGCCTCGTAATTAAATTTAATCCTCTTCCATGCATCTTTTGGACTACGCAAATACTTGTTTATATCAACCACTTCTTCCATCTCTTCCTGAAACCAGCCTATTCTACTCTTTTCTTCAAGTTTATTGCGCAATATCTGGTGTAGGCCATATAGATGCACCACATCGCTTATTGCATAGTCTAATTGATCCTCAGAAAGTGGACGCTTTAACCAGTCTGAATTTTTAGCTTTAATTTTATCCAATACCATCCCTTGATATTGCTCCACTACTTTTGAGTAACCAATGAAGTCATGATAATAATGACAAAACATAGCGGCAACTTGGGTATCAAAAATGGGAGTGGGAATGCATTTGAATACGGTGAATAAAGATTCTATGTCCTGCCGACAGCTATGAAACACCTTAATTATCTCGCGATTTAGCATTATTTTCTTAATAAATGATAAATCAATTTCTGGCACTAGTGCATCTATAACAAAACTCTTACTTCCGTAAGAAATTTGAATTAACGACAATTTTGGATAATAGGTTAAACTGTTTCTAAGAAACTCTGTGTCAACTGCTATAAATTTTGGCTTTTTTGCTGTCAACTCCTCACATATGTCTCCCAGATCTGACGTTGTACTAATTAGCATATATTTTTTACTCAGTAGCCATATTTTAACACTTATATTAAATTTTGCAATTAATAGATCTTTTGCATAACCAATTTATGCAATCATACATACCTTTCACGAATAGCAGTTTAGACTTTTCAAAAAGTCAAAATTCCATATAATTTTAGCATGGCTGATATAGCTTATAGAAGAGGCTGCAAAAGATCCATTACACATGTACAGTTTTCTAAAGAAACGAGCACTCTTGCTTTTGTGTAGGCTTCTACTTAGATTTTATGTTATCCATACGATAAAGCTGAAGCTATCAACGTATAAAAAACATTATGAACTTCGTAAGAGAAAAAAACACTCCTGTGATGGAGCAATATTTAAACCTGAAAGCTCAATATAAGGATCATCTGTTGTTCTATAGACTGGGAGATTTTTATGAATTGTTTTTCGATGATGCCGTTAAAGCTGCAAAGCTGCTGAATATAGTGCTTACTAAGAGAGGTAATTCATGCGGGCAAGACATACCAATGTGTGGAGTGCCAGCACACAGTAGTGAATCTTACCTGCACAAGCTCATAAATTTAGGATTCAAAGTAGCAATCTGCGATCAGTTAGAAACTGCCGATGAAGCAAAAAGAAGGGGCCATAAATCTATAGTAAAACGTGACGTAGTGCGAATTGTCACTCCAGGCACAATTATCGAAGATTCGCTGCTGGAGGATAAAAGCAATAATTATCTTGCATCCATAGTTGAACAAAATGGGGAGTACGCTATTGGCTGGCTTGAGCTATCAACGGGAAAATTTTTTCACACTTTAACGAATTTGAAAGCCCTAGATAGTGATTTATTGCGTATATCACCAAAAGAATTATTAATTTCCGAGAAGCTAGCTGAGGATGAAAAAATCAGGTCAATTTTAAAAAATTATAAAATATCAATTACGCAGCATGCCCAAAGTTTTTTTGAGTATAACAAATCTCACAGAACGCTGTGCGAATTTTATAAAATCAGAGAGCTTGGAGTTATAGGGAACTTCAGCAAAGTGGAGATTATAGCATGCGGTGCGCTGCTTGAATATGTCAGAGTAACGCAAAGAGGCTCCATTCCAAGGCTTGAGCTGCCAAAGCCCTACAGGCAACAAAGTTTCATGCTTATCGACGCTTCAGCAAGGAGAAATCTTGAATTGTTTTCAACTCAATTTGGTGAAAAGAAAGGTTCACTGATTTCAGTTATCGATCATACAGTGACAGCTTCTGGCGGACGTCTGCTCAAACAAATGCTCGCTTCACCACTTGCTTGCTCTAAGGCGATTAATTTGAGACTCGGCACCGTTGAATTTTTTGTAAACAGCCATGAGACACGCAAAAAAATACGGGAGATATTATCTAATATTCCAGATATTGAAAGATCACTATCACGTTTAATGTTAGGGCGTGGTTCACCAAAGGACATGAATCTATTAAAAATAGGCCTTGGGAAAACGTTAGAGTTGTCTGAGTTTCTGTCCACCTTACATAATTATCACTTAAATGAAAAATCAGCGGTTGACCTTCAGATGTCATTCCAGTGCTTGACAGTAGAATCGAAGGGAAAAGAACCAGTGTCTACTGCTCAGATAGCAAGCAGTGACGAGAGTGAACTTAGCACAATACATAAAAGCCTTGGCAATCACAAAGAACTGTTTGAGCTTCTAAACGACGCTGTGCTTGACAACAACCTAAGTTCCGCAAAAGAAGGAGGATTTATCAACCCAAAGTATAACCAAGAATTATCAGAGTTATCCTATGTGCTGAATAATAGCAACAAATTGATAACCAAACTCCGAGAATCTTATCGCGATCTGACTGGCATTGCCGCGCTGAAAATATTACACAACAACATCCTTGGTTATTACATTGAAGTGTCAGCAAATCATAAATTAACCTCGGACATATTTATTCACAGGCAAAGCTTAGCAAATAGCATGCGCTACACTACTGATGAATTGAAAGAACTGGAGAATAAGATTCTCACGGCACGCGATGCTGTGATTAGCTTGGAAATAAAAATTTTTAGTGAACTATGTAGTAAAATCTCTAAAGAATCTGAGAAGATTGCTCTTGCTGCAAATGCTTTGGCAAAACTTGATATCCGAACTGCGTTTGCAGAGCTTGCAATGCAAAACAATTACGTAAAACCCATCATTGACGATAGTAAAGAATTCAATATCTGCAGCGGAAGACACCCAGTGGTTGAAGTTAATGACAAATTCATCGCAAATAACATCAACTTAGCTGGTATACATCTAATCACTGGGCCTAATATGGCCGGAAAAAGCACTTTTCTAAGGCAAAACGCTCTCATCGCAATTTTAGCTCATATGGGGTCATTTGTGCCAGCAGATAGTGCACATATTGGTGTGATTGACAAGATATTCAGCCGGGTTGGTGCAACAGATAATATAGCGGCTGGTTATTCCACCTTCATGGTAGAGATGATTGAAACAGCAACCATCGTCAATCAGGCAACAGATCGTTCTTTGGTGATACTTGATGAAATTGGCAGAGGCACAGGAGTATATGACGGCTTATCTATTGCTCAGGCGGTGATTGAACATATTCACAACGTGAACAAGTGCCGCGCCATTTTTGCAACTCATTATCATGAACTAACTAAAGTAAGCAAATACTTGAAGAACGTGAAATGCTTTTGTGTGAAAATAAAAGAATGGAACGGAGAGGTAATCTTTCTCCATGAAGTTGTTGAGGGCGTTGCAGATGAGTCATATGGAATACATGTAGCAAAACTTGCCGGCTTTCCTGATTCTGTACTGGACAGAGCAAGCGAAGTGTTTGAGGAACTGAAGGCTTGAGGGAAAGTAAGATGTCATGCAAGTATCTGATGCTGGTTCCTTTGTGACGATATCATCCAAGTAACCCCTTTCCTGTCATTCCAGCGCTTCCTTCTCTTGTCATTCCAGTGCTCCAACACTTGTATCTTTATAATATGAGATATTAGAGCTAAAATATCTCATAAGGGAGGGTGAAGCCGAGCTGACACTAACACCAACAAGGCCGAATCCCAGATTTTGCTCCCCTCCCA
>JAISAR010000109.1 GCA_031266615.1 Rickettsiales bacterium | reverse complement strand
CTTAAATTATACAAATTTATAAACGCTAGCTTAACTTTTTAACGTAGCTAACAAGTTTATCGATGGTAGTTAACTTAATCTTATGTTGTTCAGCAAATTTAAGCAACTGAGGTAAGCGCATCATAGAGCCATCATCGTTCACTAATTCACACCCTACAGCTGCGTGATTAAGGCCAACTAACTTTGCTATTTCAACACTTGCTTCAGTATGACCATTGCGTGCCAAGACCCCACCATCGTTTGCAATAATAGGAAAAACATGACCGGGAGTAATAATATCATCTTTAGTGCTCTTTTCATCAACAGCGGTAAGTATTGTGCGCGTTCTATCATGAGCAGAAACACCTGTTGTAATACCATAACGTGCATCAATTGATGTAGTAAATGCAGTGTGAGGAATAAGCTTTTCATCTACATTACTTTTCCTCATAAACTCAAGACCTAGCCTACTCATATGAGGTCTTGTCATAGCTAAAAATACAATGCCAGTACCATATCTAACCATAAAAGCTACATGTTTTGGCTCCAGTTTTTCAGCTAAGACAATCAGATCACCTTCATTTTCTCTATCCTCATCATCAACTAAAATAAATAACTTACCAGAATAGGCATCCTCTAACACATCTTCCACAGAAGAAATGCTAGATAGACTCATTGATGCATAAGTGGTCTGTACCATAATTTATTTAAATTCAATCTTAACTATTTTATACAACTTCTCTCCGCTTGGCACTACCACTTCCACATATTCGCCAACTTTTTTGCCAATTAAAGCACTACCTAAAGGTGAACTAGTAGATATCAACTGTTTTGAAACATCAGCTTCATACTCACCTACAATTTTATAAATATACTCTGCTTCACTACCATCATCACCGAGCATGCTTAATGTTACGGTTGCGCCAAACATTACTGAATCGCCAGACAAGCTTTTCACTTCTATTACTTCTGCATGTGAAATCTTGTTTTCTAACTCCATTATACGTCCTTCAATAAAACCTAACCTTTCTCGTGCAGCATGATACTCCGCATTTTCAGATAAATCACCTTGATCACGTGCATCAGAAATAGCTTGTACAATGGAAGGCTTTTCTTCCTTTAATTTCTCAAGCTCGGCTTGCATATGTTCAAAACCTTCCCTTGTCATAGGAAACTTATTAACAATTGATGAAGCCATAACCACCACCTAAACGTAATTAAATTGAGTAACAAAATTACTCACAATATTGAAAATATCGTCTTTTATACCATCATTCATGCTGTTTGACAACTTTTTTAAAACTCCAGGGTGCACAGCATGAAAATAATTGATAAGATCATATTCAAATTTATTGACATCGCTTATTTGTACCTTGCTTAACTGATCATATAGATTAGAAAAGATGTACATCAGCGCCACTTGCTCTTCTATTGGCATAGGTGAATGCTGTCTTTGCTTTAATAACTCAACAAGATATTTACCCTTGTTTAAGGATAGTTGAACACTAGCATCGAGATCAGACCCAAATTTTGCGAAATCTTCTAACTCTCTATATTGAGCCAAACTTAGCTTTACAGAACCAGCAACTTTTTTCACAGATTTCAATTGTGCAGCAGAACCAACCCGTGAAACTGATAAACCTATATTTATCGCAGGACGAAATCCTTTATGAAATAATTCAGACTCGAGGAAGATTTGTCCATCGGTAATCGAAATTACGTTAGTTGGAACATATGCAGATACATCACCAGCTTGAGTTTCGATAATTGGCAAAGCAGTTAGAGACCCCTGCCCTTTTTCATCAGACATTTTAGCAGCTCTTTCAAGCAAACGGGAATGTACATAGAATATATCTCCAGGATAAGCTTCACGGCCAGGAGGACGCCTCAATAATAAGGACATCTGCCTATATGCCACGGCGTGCTTAGATAAATCATCATACACTACCAAGCAATGCATTCCATTATCACGAAAAAATTCTCCAATGGTGCAACCAGCATAAGGTGCTAAAAATTGCATAGGTGCACAGTCAGATGCACTAGCCACAACTACAGTTGTATACTCCAGTGCCCCACTTTCTTTCAGCTTATTTACCACTTTTGCCACTGTTGAAATCTTTTGTCCAATAGCAACATAAACACAGTAAACTTTTTGGTTTTCATCCACTTCATCATTAATCTTCTTCTGATTAATGATGGTATCAAGCGCAATAGTAGTTTTACCGATTTGTCTATCGCCAATAATTAATTCACGCTGCCCCCTGCCTATTGGAATTAGTAAGTCTATAATCTTAATTCCGGTCTGCAGAGGCTCATGCACAGATTTACGATCAATAATGCCTGGTGCCTTAGACTCCATGTCCATTTTGTTTTTGGTTCTAATTTCCCCGCCGTTGTCTATAGGGTAACCTAATGCATTTACGACTCTTCCCAATAATTCATGCCCTACAGGAACCTGCACAACGTTACCACTGCATTTTACAATATCCCCTTCTTTGACATCACGATCATTACCAAGTACCACTACCCCAGCTATATCATGATCTAAATCAAAAACTATTCCTTCTATACCACTTGCAAAGGATACCTTTTCACCAAATTTTGCTTTTTCAAGTCCGTAAACCAATGCAATACCATCAGTTACTGAAATCACTTCACCTATATTT
Organism: Rickettsiales bacterium; assembly: GCA_031266615.1. Classification (GTDB taxonomy): domain Bacteria; phylum Pseudomonadota; class Alphaproteobacteria; order Rickettsiales; family Anaplasmataceae; genus Wolbachia. Next base: position 10,945 of record JAISAR010000109.1, on the reverse strand, counting down.
TCTCGCTTTACAGGATTATCAAACGCCTCAACTTTTTCTTTTATTATGTTTACTACCTCAGAAGCATTTATACCGTTTTTCATACACAATTCCTTATTTTCAATATTTCCATTTTACTCAAATCAACCAATCTATCTAAGTAACTTTTCAGCGAAGCATCAATCAAATTAAAGCCATACTTCACCACAAAACCGCCCAGTATAGAAGGGTCAACCACGTTACTTACCTTTGTTATTTTACCAAGAAAGTTCAGAGATTCAGTAATTATTTTTATATCTGGTTCCTTCAAAGCCTCTGCTGACTTTATAATAATTTCCAATTCATTTTCATTTTCTCTTACAAGATTTAAGAATTTTTCTAATATCAGGATTAATAAATTAGAGCGCCTATTTGCAGATACAACCATAATAAATTTTACTAAGTTCTCACTTAAGTTCTCATTTATAGAGAGTATCGCTTCTTTTTTGCGTGCAAGAGAAATCATAGGATGAGATAGGTATATAAAAATATCACGTTGACTTTTAAAAGAAGCCAACAAAAATTCTACTTCTTTTCTTGCAGCACCTAGTTTATCTCCTGAGATATAAAACAGCGCTCTAGCATAAGATGAAACTAAATTATTGTATTGGGTCCTTTTCATATTAAATTACTTATATATAGCCGTGGCTTGACCACAAAATCCAGCCTAAAAAATTTAGATTCCAGCGGGCTTTGTTGCGTAAAAAAACTACTGACAAATTCATTATAAAATAGCTATCAAGGGAAAAATATTCTAGAAACAATGAAAGTCAGTAATTAAAGTGAATATAACAGATTTCTCAGAGAAAGGGAAGTATTTTTTTATTATCAATGAAGCAATTCGGTATCAGAAGTGCAAAGCAGCAACTATCAGTTGCAATGTGAAGCAATTTATTGGCAAAAAGATTTATTTCTTTTCTTCTGCTCCGCATTTGTCCATGATGGAAGTATTTCCAGTACCACCTACACCACCAATTACTTTTGTCACAATAGCTTTTGCACCAAAAAACACAGCGCAAAATACACCGAGTGCAAAAAGTGCCGGCCAGGGCATCCTACCAAATATCGCAAGCAAGGCCGCACCTATTATTACTATAGTCATAAGAGGTCCGCCTATTCCCCAAACGTATTTAATGATATTGCATATTACTTTGGTAGTTGCATCAAGATCACTATCAGCAGCACTGCCCATATGAGAAAAGGAAATAAATAATATTATAAGAAAAACACTAAAAACTTTCCTAATTGTAGGGTTCATCCCTATACCTTAAATTTAGACATTGTAATTATATCTAAAATAGTATAATTTTTAGTAAAGCTAGCATAAAGATTGAGAAAGTGTCAAGCATCAGGAGACAATGGAGGGCAGCTAGAGAATAATTAACTGCCTTTGATATCACTGAGCAAACTTCCTATTTTTTTTTTACTTTACTAAAGAACCCTTCATATTGCCGTCGCACGTTTGCATTCTCTTCTTCTTCAAGCGCTTTCAATAGCTCAATTTGTTTTTCAGTTAAGTTCTTTGGATTTAAAGTCTCAACTATTACCTGCACATACAAATCACCACGTACGTTTGAGTTCATATATGGCATACCTTTTTCTCTACAGCGTAGTTTGGTACCAGTTTGAGTGCCTTCAGGAACCTTTACTTTTATTTTAGCCCCATCAATTGACTGGACATCAATTTCACCACCAAGCACTGCTAATGTCATTCTTATAGGCACTTTACAATGTAAATCTGCTTTATCCCGAGTAAAGATCTTGTGTGGAGCGATTTTAACATATACATATAAATCTCCGCTTTTTCCACCTCTTACTCCAGCTTCTCCTTTACCACTTACCCTTACCTTAGAGCCCTTCTCTATGCCTTTTGGAATTGAAACTGATATATTTACTTCATCTCTTCTGCGTCCATTTCCACCACACTTTTTGCATTTATTCTGTATTATTTCTCCTTCCCCATAACATGTGGTACATGTTCTCTCGATTGTAAAAAAGCCCTGCTGGGTCCTGATCCTACCGCTTCCTTGACACATGTGACACTGAACTGGTTTGATTGCTCCTTCGCTGCCTATACCTCGACATGTGTCACATTTTACATTTGTAACGTAATGTATAGGCACTTGTATTCCTTTAAATGCGTCTTCTAAGGTAATTTCAAGATCATAACGTAAGTCCGACCCAGGCACCCTTGTTGTACCTCTCTTTGCTTTTGATCTACTTGATCCTCCAAACCCTCCGCCAAAAAAGTCGTTGAATATGTCACTAAAATCTCCCGCAGCCTGGCTAAAATCAAATCCACCATCTTCATGTCCGTAACGATCATAACCTGCCTTTTTCTCGGAGTCAGACAGAACTTCATACGCAGCCGTTATTTCTTTAAATTTTTCCTCTGCTTCTTTATTACCAGGATTTCTATCTGGATGATACTTTAACGCTAATTTCTTATATGCTTTTTTTATCTCATCAACACTGGCATTTCTGCCCACTTCCAGCAGTTCATAGTAGTCTTTTGTGCTCATATACAATAGTTCAGTATTTAACCTTTAAAGATAGGTACTTCATATATCGATTTCAAGTGTAGCCTCTGTTTTCTGCGTAGACTAAAAACATTGTGCACCCTGAGCGATTCGAACGCCCGACCTTTTGATCCGTAGTCAAATGCTCTAATCCAACTGAGCTAAGGGTGCCTTTTATAAGATTAACTTTAGCAGGTTTTACAGCTTGATTCAATTAGTTTGGCTAAAAATAATAGCACCAAAGTTAAATTGATAGTATGACAAACTTACTAATACTCTTAACTTAAATTTAATAAATGCAAAGGAAAATCTGGCATAAAATTATTGGAGACATAATGAAAAAATTTTTTCTATTTATAGCTTTAATCCTCTCTTTTGCACTTGATGCAAATGCCGCTAAGCAGAGTAAAACTCAAGGTGATGAAACATCAGAAGTGATATGCAGCATAGTAAAATATACCCAAAGCATAGGTGGGCCGATGATCACAGTAGTAATAATAGGTGCAGCTTTGCTTGCAATATTCGGTAGAATGCCGTGGCCAGCGCTTTTTGCACTCGGTGCATTTACTGCTGTGTTCTTTGGTGCACCAAAGATTGTAACAGCAATAGCACCAGGCACAGTACAGGCATGCACTCCATAGAAAAACGCTGATCTTCTGGCAAAGCTGCGAACTAAAGAGCCCAAGTTTTAGGTAAGTGATACTTCTAGCATCGTTTACCTAATTTTAATCAAAGTGAAGTAGCATAAAAAATAAAAATTATTGGAGACATGATGAAAAAATTTCTTCTATTTGTGGCTTTAATTTTCTCCTTTGCGTTTGATACTGCTTTTGCTGCTGGACCTGAGGACGATAAAACAACAGACACGATATGTAAAATAGTAGGCTATACTCACGGCCTAGGTGGACCGATGATTACGATAGTGATAATTGGTGCAGCTTTGCTTGCGATATTTGGCAGAATGCCCTGGCCTGCTCTTTTTGCACTGGGTGCATTTACCGCTGTGTTTTTTGGTGCTCCTGTAGTTGTTTCAAAAATAATACCAGGTGGTGTAATTTGTAAAGATGGTAAGGCTGCTTGTCCTGATGGTAAATCATGGAATGCAACAACAAATACATGTGGTAGCTAGGCACTAAAATTTCAGAAAAGCATTAGGTGAATGGTGATCCTTGCACCATTTACCTAATTTTAATCAAAGTGAAGTAGCATAAAATATAAAGTTATTGGAGGCATGATGAAAAAATTTCTTCTACTTGTTGCTTTAATTCTCTCATTTGCGTTTGATGCAAGTGCTAATACTTTTGTTAATACAGATGATACAACATCACAAGTGATATGCAAAATAATAGGCTATACCCACGGCATAGGTGGACCAATGATCACTATTGTGATAATAGGTGCAGCTTTGCTTGCGATATTCGGTAGAATGCCATGGCCAGCGCTTTTTGCACTCGGTGCATTTACTGCTGTGTTTTTTGGTGCCCCTATAGTTGTTTCAAAAATAATGCCAAACGCTGGTGTGACTTGTGAAGATGGTAAAGTAAAATAACAAAGTAGTAGAAATTATTATCGGAGGCGTAATGAAAAAAAATTTCTTCTATTTGTGGCTTTAATTTTCTCCTTTGCGTTTGATGCTAATGCTGATGCAACATCAGGAGTAATATGCAAAATAGTAAACTATACTCACAGCTTAGGTGGACCAATGATCACGATAGTGATAATCGGTGCAGCTTTGCTTGCAATATTTGGCAGAATGCCATGGCCAGCGCTTTTTGCACTCGGTGCATTTACTGCTGTGTTTTTTGGTGCTCCTGTTGTTGTTTCAAAAATAATGCCAGACAAAGGCGTGGTTTGTAAAGACGGTGCAGCAGAAGAAAAGCAGTAATTGAAAACATTGTGATGTGTAAAGACAGTAAGGCTGGATTGCCTTGCTAGTTGAACATGGCAAGACGAAAGATGCCTCTTTCAATAGGTACTACAATTTCGAAAAAACACCAGGTAAATGGTGCTTCTTAAAGGAGCACCATTATTTCATAACTACTGTGAGCAATCTCTGCCAAGAGAGTGTCACCCAAATAGCTGGCACTGGTTCCTTTATGAAGGCAGCCTTTTTTTTGTCATCTCAGCCTATATGATGTCATTCCGGCATCCCTCCTCCTGTCATCCAAGTAGCTGACACTGGAATCCAGGATACTACTTTAGTAATAAATATTTAAGAAATTTACCAAATGAAAAAAAGGCAAAAGAAACCCTGGTCAATATCTATTTTTAGTATTGGCGTTTTTTAAAGTCCTAAACGCTGCAATTTAGCGACTTTTAAACTGCAACAGACCCTTAGCTTAAGTGCTAAGAAACTTACTAAGCAGAAAAAAAGACAAAAGAATCCCGTATTAGATTGTTCTCACTCTCTAATCCTGCAAATTGGCGTACTATACTGTCTTAAACGACTTATAAGCGCGTTTCAGCTTGTATAGGGAAAAACCTAGAAGTCTAGGTAAAATTAATAAAGATATAAGGTGCACATAGTGCAAAAAATTAAACATAAGACGCCAATCTTAATACTCTTGTCGTTTAATCTGCACAGATGAAGATAACTGAATACCTCCAACCTCATGATAACGGAACTGGCGAAGGTTGTCAAGTAGTTTTTTTGTTTCTATGGCCAGTGCATGCACTGCCTTAACTTAGATCCAAGCATCCTAACGCGCAGATATTTTGACCCTACCGGTATATAAATTGGCGTGGCTTTTCCCAGTATAAAGCAATGCAAGTCCAATATTGTCTACGCTAGAGCGCAGTTCGCCTATTTCTTCATTGTTCTCATTTGTTACTTTAGTACCGATATTTGGAAGTGCGCTATTTCCCTCAACAAGGTAAAGTTTTCTTCTGAACGTTTCTTGTCTGCTCATTCGATTTACAACTTCCTGGCCTATATAACACCCCTTATTGAAGCTTATTCCGTTTACCCTATCGATTAAATATTGCAGCGGAAATGACGAATTCTGCACCATATCTCTTGCTCCATCTGGAATGAGGTTTTGAATTCTAACTTTCTCATATTGAGCAAAATCCCCAATTGGCTGCTTTATTTCGCCTTTATGTATGATTCTCATTCCCAAAGATTTGTGCCTTGGATCTTGAAAAGCAATGTCATTCCAGCGCGTGACGCTGGAATCCAGTAGATCTGATGTTACTTCAGTATGTGACGCTGGCTGGATCCCAGTGTCCGCTGCTCGGATGACAGGGGAATGCTCTGTATTAAACAAAACCCCAACCTTATACAATGAACTAACGTCTTTAATCTTCACTCTCAGGTAAGTTTTAAGCAAATCTAGTTTCTCAATTATTTGCTGCAAGTGTATATTTTCGCATTCCAAGAGGATATACTTACCATGTCCAATCAGAAAAAAATCGTATAAGTACTTTCCCTGAGGGCTAAGCAGCAAAGAGTAAATAGCTCTTTGACTATCTAGCTTATTAATATCATTTGTTATAATACCCTGCAGGAAATCTCTCGTGTCTGGCCCGTATAAAACTATTACACCACGGCTTTGCAATGGTATATAACTCATACAATTTCTGTTAACAAACCTAAATTTTACTATACAGCATTGGGCACTTTTCGTCTTCTTATATTTTACAAGTCTCAGCCCTTGAAATCCAGCTTACAAGTGCATATATAAGTTTATAGGTTAATTTGTTGATGAGGAAAAACAAATGTCAAGTGTAAACTTAAGTGTATTGGATGATAGTGTTCTGATTAAGCCTATCAGCGAAGAAAAACAAGGTGGAATCGTGCTTCCATCAAGTGCTGAAAAGAAACCTACTAAAGGTGAAGTTATAGCAGCTGGTGAAGGTTCACGCAATTCAAGTGGTGAACGTATAGCTTTAACTGTAAAAACCGGTGATAAAGTGTTTTATCGGCAGTGGGCTGGCACGGAGATAGAGCACGGCGATGAAAAGTTTGTAGTAATGAAAGAGTCCGATATACTTGCTATCGTTAAGTAGCAGCTTTTATTTTTACTAAACTAAAACAAAGCACAACATAGTGCATTGTAAGTGATTTTATTATAGTTTTCTAAATTTTTTATTAACAAGAGGTGGTAAAAATGACTAATGTAGTAGTGTCAGGCGAGCAGTTGCAAGAAGCTTTTCGCGAAGTTGCAGCAATAGTAGACTCAACAGTAGCAGTAACTGCAGGGCCTAGAGGAAAAACAGTAGGGATTAACAAGCCCTATGGAGCACCAGAAATTACAAAAGATGGTTATAAGGTAATGAAGGGTATCAAACCTGAAAAACCATTGAATGCTGCAATAACAAGCATCTTTGCTCAAAGCTGTTCTCAATGTAATGATAAAGTTGGTGATGGCACAACAACGTGCTCAATACTGACTAGCAACATGATAATGGAGGCTTCAAAATCAATTGCTGCCGGAAATGATCGTGTTAGCATTAAAAACGGAATGCAGAAGGCAAAAGATGTAGTATTAAAGGAAATTGCATCGATGTCTCGCACAATTTCTTTGGAGAAGGTAGATGAAGTAGCGCAAGTTGCTATCATTTCTGCAAATGGTGATAGAGATATTGGTAGTAGCATTGCTGATGCTGTTAAAAAGGTGGGAAAAGAAGGTGTGATCACTGTTGAAGAAAGTAAGGGTTCAAAAGAGTTGGAAGTTGAGCTTACTACTGGTATGCAGTTTGATCGCGGTTATCTTTCCCCATACTTTATTACGAATAATGAAAAAATGATTGTGGAGCTTGATGATCCATATCTCTTAATTACAGAGAAAAAACTGAATATTATCCAACCTCTACTTCCTGTTCTTGAAGCTGTTGTTAAGTCTGGTAGACCTTTACTTATTATTGCAGAGGATATTGAAGGTGAAGCATTAAGTACTTTGGTTATCAACAAACTGCGTGGTGGTCTAAAAGTCGCTGCAGTAAAAGCTCCAGGCTTTGGTGACAGAAGAAAAGAGATGCTTGAAGATATAGCAGCTTTAACAGGCGCTAAGTACGTCGTAAAAGACGAGCTTGGAATCAAGATGGAAGATCTCACTCTTGAAGATCTTGGTACCGCTAAAAATGTTAAAACCACTAAAGACAATACCACAATTGTCAGTGAAAATAGCGATTCTGACAGAGTGAAAGCTAGAATTGAACAGATCAAATCGCAAATTGAAACTTCAACTTCTGATTACGATAAGGAAAAGCTAAGGGAACGTTTAGCAAAATTATCGGGTGGCGTTGCTGTGCTTAAAGTTGGTGGAGCAACTGAAATAGAAGTTAAAGAGCGTAGAGATAGAGTTGAGGATGCACTGCATGCAACAAGAGCTGCAATTGAAGAAGGTATAGTTCCAGGCGGTGGAGTTGCACTTCTTTACACTTCATCTGTTCTTGATAAGCTAAAAGGTGGAAGTGATGAAGAACAGATAGGTATAAATATTATCAAGAAAGTCCTCAGCGCTCCTATCAAGAGATTAGTCAAAAATGCTGGTCTTGAGTCTGCTGTTATAATTGATCATTTGATTAAACAGAATGATAAAGAGCTTATATATAACGTTGAGGCTATGAATTATGCTAACGCATTTACTGCAGGTGTTATTGACCCAGTGAAGGTGGTTCGTATTGCCTTTGAAACAGCGATATCTGTTGCAAGCGTACTGATCACTACTGAATCTATGATAGTTGATGTACCAAACAAGGATGAAAGCGCTTCATCTCCTATGGGTGCAGGTGGCATGGGCGGAATGAATGGATTCTAAATAGATAAAACCTTGGGGCAAGAAATTCACTTGCTCCACGGTATCTCTATAGTTTTTAAAAATCTCATATTTTACTGTGTGCTAAAGGTAATATGCGTAGTGCTTTGTACAAAAAGACACTACTTTTTATTTTCCGTATCCTTTTCACTTCTTTATACTACGGTTATCTAATAACAAAAGGCAGCGCAGAAGCCCCCTAGGGTGGGTATCTCTACATTAGTACAATATTATATTAATAAATAATTTATATAATATTGTTTATTATAATAGCTAAAATCTAAATTTTCTCCTTTATATATAGGGTAGAACTGCCTTTATGAAAATACATGTACATTTAATATTGTTTTTGCTTTTTTTTTGCACTCAACTTCATGCTGACGAAGAAGTTGCAAAATTTGATTTGCTTATTGGTAAGGTAAATGAAGCAAACCTTACCCTTGAAGGTGCAATAAAGGTTACAATAAGACCAGGTTGGCATATATATTATAAGGACCCTGGAGATTTTGGTCTTCCCACTTCTTTTGATTGCAAGGGCAACACATCAAATATAGATATTTATTGGCCTACTCCAAAAGAACATAAAGACAAAATAGGAAGAGTGACATTTGTCAGTAACGTATACAAGGATATGGTATTATTTCCCTTCAAAATGAGCGTGTTTCCAAGTCAAGGTTATGTTGACCTTAACTTCCGTATAAATTATGCAATATGTAAAGATAGGTGCATCCCTAAAAAAGCTGAGATAAAAGTCAGACAGCCACTGAAGAACTTCGTGGACTCTGATGTTAGTAGACTCATAAATGAGTGGTATGAAAAATAGGGTTGGTAGCTTATACGGGGTTTGTAGTGCGACTTCTCATGAACAATAAGTTAGGTATTTTCAATTTTTGTTGTATACTCAAGTCATCAACGCTTACCTTCAGCACTTAGATGGATATAGTAAAGTTTGTTTTATTACTACCGACAATATTACTTATACTAATCGCCGGTGTTTATCTATCAGTTAAACTAAAATGGCTACAGATATTTAGATTGCCGTACGCTCTTTCACTCATTGGAGCCAAAAGAGGGGAAAATAAATTTTCTTCTATAGCTGCCCTATTTACAATCCTAGGGGGAAACTTAGGAGTAGGAAATATTTCAGGAACTGCTGTTGCTCTAAAAACCGGAGGACCGGGCTCTATCTTGTGGATGGCAATAATTGTTGTTATCACTTCTGCGATAAAATATGTCACTTGTTATCTAAGTATAAAAAACAGAAAGAAAAAAAATGGACGGTTTATAGGTGGCCCTATGGCTTACATGGCTGATGCATTTAACTCCAGAAAAGCCACAATTGCGTTTCTAGTCATTATGATGATAGTCTCGATAACCGTTGGTAACCTTGTTCAGGTAAACTCTCTATCAATACCACTTGACATGATAGATGTGCCTGTGATTACTGGTGGAATCACAATGGCCATAATATTTTTTATTGTTGCAGCTCTCAGCTTAAAAAAAATTAAAATTTTCATATCAGCTATGATACCGATAATGACGGTGAGTTACCTCACGCTTTGTGGCATTATATTATTTAAGTTTAGTGAGAATATTCTTCCCTCTCTAAAACTAATAACAAGCGGCTTTTTTACAACTGACAGCTTTAACTTTGGTTTATCTCTAGGTTTAATTGTGGAGATGTTGACTATTATTCAAGTAGGAACTCTGCGAGGTATTTTCGCAACAGATATAGGGCTTGGCCTTGAAGGCATCGTGCACTCTTCAATTGTTCCTAAAAAAAATAACAATAAATTCATCATTGAACAGAGCCTAATCACAATAATATCACCTTTCATAGTTGTATTCGTAGTATTTATTACAACGATGGTACTGCTTGTCACAGATTCTTGGGTCACTGATTTAGAGAGCACTAATATGTGCATTTTTGCTTTTAGAAAAGCTATGAATTGGCCTTATATTGACTACTTAATCATGGCTATAATGTTTTGTTTTGCCTTTACTACTATTTTTACTTGGTTCTTTTGCTCAAAACAGACAATACGCTATATGTCTATGAATGACAAATACACTAAAATCTGGATCGTAATTTTTACCGCAATCATTCCACTTGGCGCGATAAGTAAAGTCCAGTTACTATGGGATGTCGCTGATATTTCGATCGCCGCTTTGCTGTTTATCAACATACTCGCTATACTCAAACTAACCTCTCATAATCCAGAAGTGTTTACTATGAGCAGAAGATATTTGAAACTAGACGCATCAGCCAAATTGCCGTCTGATACCAAATCCCAATGGTAAATTAAAAAGTTTCCCTACGATTAGACTAGCGAACTTATTATGTATCTTGTTTGATAACGAAAATTGGTATAACCTTTGTACTTAAGAAATTTACCAAGTGAGAAAAACAAGCAAAAGAAACCCTAGTCGGTATTTATTTTCAGTATTGGCGTTTTTATGTCTTAAACGCTGCAATTTAGCTGCTTTTAAACACAACTAGTCGAAGCTATAATATTTAAAAAATTTACCAGGCAGAAAAAAAAGACAATAAAACCCCGAGGTAGCTAGTTATTCCACTCTCTATTTTAAAACCTGACGTTGGGTGCTGTCTTAAACGACTTATAAGCGCGTTTCAGCTTGTATGGGTAA
>JAISAR010000010.1 GCA_031266615.1 Rickettsiales bacterium | reverse complement strand
GTACGCCAAATACAAGTTTTCTTGTCATTTTAACCTGCACAGATTGGGAAGTTAAACAAATAGCTTCACTACTATGATAAAGGAGTTGAAAGAATTTGTCAAGTAGTTTTTTTGTTTCTATATGTCTAGCGTGCTGCTGAAAACTATACAAAAGGTCTATTTTTATTAACTATAAACAGCGTTTTGTATCTGCTGCAATGACTTTACTTCCAGCTTGCTGCTTTTTACATATTGAATTGCAAGTACTAACGCTTTACTTCCAGACGCTGTGGTGCTATAAGCTATATTTTGCAAAATAGCAGCTCTTCTAATATCCTTGCTGTCTGAGACTGATTTGACACCTTTTGAGGTATTGATCACTAGGTTTATTTTTCCATCTTTAAGCATATCAACTATGTGGGGCCTGCCTTCTCTCACCTTATTTACAGCTTTTGCAGCAATGCCATTATTGTTCAGATACGAGGATGTGCCTTTAGTGGCGTATATTTCAAAACCCAACCCCTTCAACATTCGTGCAACTGGCAATATATACTCTTTATCATCATCTTTTACTGAAATCAGAGCTTTTCCTTCTGTTGGCAACTTATATCCTGCAGCCATGTGCGCTTTTGCTAGCGCGGCCTCAAAAGATGAGTCGATTCCCATTACCTCTCCAGTTGACTTCATTTCCGGGCCGAGCAGAGTGTCAATTTCCGAAAAACGTGTAAACGGAAAAACAGCAGCTTTGACTGCAAAGTGATCAAGAGATTTCTTTTCTTGGTCTAATTTTTTGCCTAGAATAACTTGCGTCGCGAGCTTTGCGATAGGAATATTGACTACCTTGGAAATAAAAGGAACTGTACGGCTAGCTCTTAAATTCACTTCCAGTATGTATATATCATTCTCTTGAATGGCAAATTGAATGTTTATCAGGCCTTTCACTTTCAGTTCAAAAGCTATTCTTTCAGTTTGCAATTCAATCTCTTTTACGACTTCATCACTCAGCGTGTTTGTCGGTATCGAGCAGGTTGAATCACCAGAGTGAACTCCGGCTTCTTCAATATGCTCCATAACTGCCGCAACGAAAACTTTTTCTCCATCACATATAGCGTCAACGTCAACCTCAACTGCATTGACTAAGAATCTATCAAGTAGCAGCGACCCGTGTTCAAAAATCTTAGTCTGATCCAGTACATATTCTTTAAAGCTCTCAATATCGTGCTTAATCGACATGGATTGACCACCCAAAACGTAGGATGGCCTAACTACCAATGGAAACCCCACCTTCTCTGCGTTGGCTAACGCTTCTTCCACTGAATGACAAATAGAGTTCTCAGGTTGCTTCAAATCAAGTCGCAGAGCAAGGTTTTTAAACCTCATGCGATCTTCAGCAAGATCTATAGAATCAAAAGATGTGCCAAGGATGTTAAAACCTCTTTCATTTAGCACTTTGGCCAATTTTAAAGGCGTCTGACCACCTATTTGCACTATGACACCCACTAATGTGCCATTTTCTTGCTCTTTGTTTAGTATTTCAAGCACATCCTCTACAGTTAGTGGAGCAAAATACAAACGATCAGCAGTATCATAGTCAGTTGAAACAGTTTCGGGATTACAATTAATCATTATTGTTTCATATCCCATTTCTTTGGCAGCGGAAACTGCATGCACGCATGCATAATCAAACTCAATACCCTGACCAATACGGTTTGGTCCACTGCCTAAAATGACAACCTTTTTTCGGTCAGAAACGTTTGCTTCGCACTCTGCCTTATTTATAATGTCTCCTTCATAACAGCCATACATGTAAGCAGTGCCCGACTCAAACTCAGCTGCACACGTGTCTACACGTTTATAAACTGGATGAATGCCAAATTTTTTCCTTATTGCTTCAATTTGCTCTATTCGATCTGGTGTCATTCCAGCGCTTGACGCTGGAATCTGCATCTGGATCCCAGTGTCAGCTACTTGGATGACAGGAATAGGTTTATCGCTTAAACTTGCCAACCTTGCATCTGAAAACCCCATCTTCTTTAGTTCTAGTATTTCGTATGCAGTTTCAGGTAAACCAGCTTCTTTAATTTTCTGTTCAGCTAAGATGATCTGCTGTATATTTTGCAAAAACCACAAATCATACCCTGTAATCGAATTTATTTCTTCTATGCTTATTCCATGACGTATTGCGTCAGCAGCAACCAGCAATCTGTTTGGTAGCAATTTTGCTAATTGAGATTTTATATGATCAACATCTGTACCTTCAGAGAACACTTCATCAAGTCCAGCTAGGCCAATTTCAAGTGAGCGAAAAGCTTTCTGTAGTGATTCATTAAAAGTGCGGCCTATAGACATCACTTCTCCCACCGATTTCATGGAGGTTGATAGTTCACAATTCGTCCCCTTAAATTTCTCGAATTCAAAACGAGGAATTTTAGTGACGATGTAGTCAACTACTGGTTCAAATGCAGCAGGTATAATTGGCGCACAATCGTTGCGTATTTCATTAAGTGAATAGCCAACAGCAAGCTTAGTTGCAACTTTTGCTATGGGATAACCTGTTGCCTTTGAGGCAAGCGCAGAAGAGCGAGAAACCCTTGGATTCATTTCAATCACAACGAGGCTGCCATCTTCTTTGGGATTAACTGCAAACTGGACATTTGCACCACCTGCGCTAACATCAATTTCTCTCAGAACTGCTATGGATGCATTTCTCATTTGTTGGTATTCCGCATCACGCAGAGTTAAAGCAGGAGCGACAGTAATGCTATCACCTGTATGAACTCCCATGGGATCAACATTTTCTATTGAACAGACTATTATGCAGTTATCTTTGCAATCACGAATAACTTCCATTTCGTATTCTTTCCAACCGATAATGGATTCATCTATCTGAACTTCATTTATTGGCGAAATTTTCAGAGCATTCTCTGCAATGTTGATAAACTCCTCTTTATTGTACGCTATGCCACTACCTGCACCCCCAAGAGTAAACGATGAACGAATGATTGCAGGCAACCCTATATAATCCAGAGCTTTCTTTATTTGGCCTTGATTTTTTATAATGATACTTTTAGGGTATTTTAGCCCTATTTTATCCATAGATTGGCGAAATATCTCCCTATCCTCAGCTTTTTTAATTGCTTCTCTATTTACGCCAATGAGCTTTACGTTATATGTATCCAATACACCATCATCTGCAAGCTTCATTGCGCAGTTTAGAGCAGTTTGCCCACCCATTGTTGGCAATATTGCATTTGGCTTCTCTTTAATTATGATTTTTTCTATGATTTCAGGCAGTATGGGTTCAATGTACGTTGCATCAGAAAACTCGGGATCCGTCATTATAGTTGCAGGATTAGAATTAACCAAAATGACTCTATAACCCTCACTTTTTAATACCTTGCAACTCTGAGTTCCGGAATAATCAAATTCGCACGCCTGACCTATAATTATTGGACCTGCTCCTATTACTAATATAGATTCTATATCTGTACGTTTTGGCATAATTATAATAACGATCTCTATTTAGGTAATGTTACCAACCTTTCCTATACATGTGAATTTTTATTAGACTTATGGGCTACCACTTTAGACCCATAACTACACAAGCATCATGATTTGACCGGCCGTCATCCAATAGAAACGAAAAAAACTACTTGACAACCCTCGCCAACCCCCTTATAATGAAACTGAAGCTATTTGTTTAACTTCCCAATCTGTGCAGGTTAAAATGACAAGAAAACTTGTATTTAGCGTACTATTGTTTAATTTTTCGCACTATGTGCACTGCATGTCTTTTTAAAATTTCGGGTTTTTACCCATACAAGCTGAAACGCGCTTATAAGTCGTTTAAGACAGCACCCAACGTCAGGTTTTAAAATAGAGAGTGGAATAAC
>JAISAR010000044.1 GCA_031266615.1 Rickettsiales bacterium | reverse complement strand
GCAGTGCACATAGTGCGAAAAATTAAACATGAGACGCCAAATATGCTAAGTTTTTTTGTCATTTAATCTGCACAGACTGAAGATAAATAATAGCTTCAGTCTCATTATAAGGGGGTTGGCGAAGGTTGTCAAGTAGTTTTTTTCGTTCCTGGATGATATACCCAGTGCGCTGCCAAAAGCTATGCGAAAAATCAATAGTTTAAAAGCAAATTGACTTTCATCCTGTTGAAGCACTATACTAAAGCCACAATGGGTAATTAGCTCAGTTGGTAGAGCACTTGCTTGACGTGCAAGCGGTCGCTGGTTCGAGTCCAGTGTTACCCATTTTTGTTCATTAAAAGATTTTATATGGCAGTGGTACACAACGGTAAACACTCAGCAGCAGAGTCCAAACGCTTAATCTATTCCATAATAATAGTCGCGATAACAATGCTCATGGAGATAGTGGGGGGAATAATTTCACATTCTCTTGCTCTGCTATCAGATGCAGGACATATGCTCACTGACCTCTTCGCCTTAGTTCTAAGCTGGGTAGCGCATAGGTTTTCAGCTAAGAAATCTGACCTGCAAAGATCATACGGGTATCATCGGTTGCAGATAATTGCAGCATTTGTCAATGGTTTGACTCTGTTTCTCATTGCAGTAATCATCATAATTGAGTCAATAAAGAGATTTATTTTTCCAGTCAATGTTGAATGGCAAATAATGTTGACAATTGCCACACTTGGGCTGATTGCTAACATTGTAGTCTTTTTTATATTACATAGTAAATGCGAAAGCAATATAAACATAAAAAGTGCCGTACTGCACGTTATAGGAGACATTTTAGGTTCTGTAGCTGCTATACTTGCATCCATAATTATCATGCTTACTGGATGGCAAATAGTAGATCCTATATTATCAGTATTTGTTAGCGTAATAATTCTAAACAGTGGCTATAAAATTCTCAAGAATTCCTGCCATATACTTCTTGAAGGTACACCTGAAGGTATCTCTGCTGAGGAAATAAAAAGTGAGATTGTATCCAAACTACCTGAAGTGATAGATGTGCACCACATACATGCATGGTCACTGTCTGACAATTATTTCATAATAACCATGCATGCTAAAATTAAGCGAAGCGTGCAACACACTGATGTTTTGTATGGAATAAAAAAAATATTGCTGGATAAGTTTGAAATAGCACACTCTACAGTTGAAATTGAATATGATGAGTGTGCGGATGATAAGATACTTAAACATTGAAATTTAAAACCATTATATATATTATTATGAAAATTTAGTAGTATGAAGGAGTAGGTTATGATAGGTTTTTCTTAAATACAACTTCCTAGCAGTGGCTCCAGTAAAGTTAGAACTGCTCTCTATTTATCTTTTTATTATGCGTTAACTATAGCAACCATTCCTACTTCGATAGCAGTCAGCTTGGTATCTGCCCTATATGACGTAGAAATCAAAACATTTCTTGGATATAAAAAAATAAAAGGTGGGGAGAAGATAAGTAAAAAAGAATATTGGAAAATATTTGGTCAAGGTAACATAATCAAGTCAATCTTAGTTTCATGTATTGCGGAACTAACAATTTATTATTTTTTCTCTAAGCCTTTAATATTAGCTTGGCTGTTAGCACCGATACCATTGGCAATTGGAATAATCCTATTACAGCCTGAAACAAGACCAGCAAAACTTAACCCTATAGCCTTACTTAAAGCTTCATTAAAGCTACTTTCCGATGGTTTGTATGAGAATCTAATTGGTACAAAGAATATGATGAGTGCTATGAAAGAACATATGATGCCTCATATGGCAAACGATAGCATTGTTGATAGTATTAATACACTCAAAGGTGAATATGGTGAGAAGATACCAGAGCCCAATAGTGTTATACGTAATGATGAACTTGTTGAGTTCATTAAGTTTGTAGAAGGGGAAAAAGAGTTTGGAAACAATGACAAAAGAGGATTGATTAGTTTTCTTAAAGAATGGTGCAATGATGATAAACAAGTTCATGTTTCTGGACTCACAGGGGGGCAAATTTTATATTTGGTTCTAAAGGCCTGTAATAGTGGAGATGATGAATCAATTGCATCAAAAAGGCAAGAGTTGGTAAGGTCTTTAATGTATGCCATGAACTATGCTAAAGGAACAGTTGTTCCTGAAACCTGCTTTACCGGCATTATTGGTGCAATGCTAAAGTCATTAGAAGGAATACACCCTGGTATTGAAGTAAAATACCTTATGGAAGATAGAATTGGAATTTGTGCAGAAAATGAGGCATGTGAGTTTATCAAGAAAGAGCTGGAAAAAAAGAAGAATCATCAAGAAATTCTCGATGCTTGGGATAAATCAGATGACAACAGTAACCAAATAATTTCTAATTTTATTCAGGAAATCACAATACCTTTAATGAGAAGACTGTTTAGCTTGAATTGTAGTGAACAGAATGTAATAGATACAATAGAAAATCTTGAGTACATTAACTCTGATAAATTAACTGATGAGAATAAGGCAAGATCTAGCTTCAGTGTTGATAGTGTTACAGAAGGAACAGGAGTAGAGCTAGCATAGATTACAAAAACTGTATTCGTTCAGCTAAGCGGTTTAAGAAACGATAGATAAGAAGCTGCGGAAAAGGATTCAAATCTTTTTGCTTCCATGTTAAGTATAACGAAATTATCCGCTCGAGGAATGTGTTTCCTCGCTCCGATTGTGTAAAATATGAGTTTTTGCGGTAAACAACATAATGCCGTATCTGCCGCTCGGCATGGTTATACCAAATCCCCAATGGTAATAGGACAAATTGAAAAGCTCCCCTACGATTAGAGATTTAGCGAATCTATTATGTATCTTGTTCGACTCCCCGATAACGAAAGTTGGTATAACCTTTATGCTTAAGAAAT
>JAISAR010000006.1 GCA_031266615.1 Rickettsiales bacterium | reverse complement strand
ATAGGAAGTGATGTAATAATCAAAAAAGCATATGAGGAGCTAAATAGATTTAACTGGTCAGAAAAGGAGTTCATTGCCTATGAACAAGAGATAAAGCGTATTCGTGATGAGAAGGCTGTCCTCGCTCAAAAACTTGATGATGCTACTGAAAAAGGCAGACAAGAAGGAAAAATTGAAGTGGCTAAAAACCTACTTAAAGCTGGCGTATCTGTTGACTTGATAGCTGAATCTACTGATCTTCCTAAAGCTGAAATTGCACAACTCAAAGAAGAAGTCACGAGTTAACCGCTTAGCTACCAATATATTTTGAAGTAAGCTGCCCAAGGGGCCTCTTTTGCTTTTTTCCTCATTTGGTAAATTTCTTAAATATTTATTGCTAAAGTAGTATTTTGGATTTCAGTGTCAGCTACTTGGATGACAAAAAAGGAGGCGCTTGGATGACAGGAGGACGTTATCCAAGTAGTTGGTGTTAACATTTACCAATTGGATAATCACCAGTGAAACAAGCATCACAGTATTGCGGTGCTATGTTATTGCGCTTCTCTTCCTTAACAGCCCGATATAACCCATCAATACTTAGAAAGGTCAAACTATTCACTCCTATACTTGCCTTTATTTCCTCTATGGATTGATTTGCAGCAATTAAATCCTTGCGCTCTGGTGTATCGATTCCATAAAAGCAAGAGTATTTAATTGGTGGACTTGAAATTTTTAAGTGAATTTCCCTTACTCCTGCATCTTTTAGCATAACTATTATGCTTCTGAGTGTACTGCCACGTACTATACTGTCATCTATTAAAACTATGTTTTTACCCTTTAGAATGTGCTTATTAGCGTTGAATTTTAACTTTATTCTGACTTTACGTACTTCAGCAGTTGGTTGTATAAAAGTTCTTCCTATGTAATGATTACGAATTATTCCCAGTTCCATAGGTAACCCTGAATGCTTTGCATATCCAATGGCTGCAGGTATTCCAGAATCAGGTATTGGTACAATCATATCCACATTGTTTTTTGGTGGACTCTCCTCTGCAAGCGTTTTCCCTATTTCTTTTCTCATATCGTATATAGACCTACCTTCCATTATGCTATCTGGTCTTGAGAAATAAACGTATTCAAAAATACAAAAGCTCGATTTTTGCTGCGCAAAAGGAAATGCTGAAGTTAGGTGGCCATTACGATCAATAGTGACTAATTCACCTGGTTCTATTTCTCTAATAAATTCTGCATTTACTATATCAAAAGCACAAGTCTCAGATGCAAGCACGTAAGAGCCGTTTAACTTTCCTAAAGCAAGGGGTCTGATTCCTGCTGGATCGCGCACTCCAATAACCCTCTCTTGGTTGATTGCAACAAAGGAATAAGCGCCTTGTATCTGCTTTAATGAACATATAAAACTCTCTAGAAAGCTATCTTTTGTGTTGGTTTCCACCAAACGCACTACTACTTCTGTATCGATATCCGATTGAAAAACGCACCCCTGTTTAATTAATCGCTCGCGTATTGGAAAAATATTAATTAAATTACCATTATGTGCTATAGCAAAATCCCCGAACTTACTGCTTTTGCCGAGCATGGGTTGTGCTCCGACCTTACTGCCACTTGTTGAGTATCGAACGTGACCTATTGCATAATCTCCAGGCAAGGATTTCTTTATTGCATCTACGTCATCAAACACACTGCTCACTTGACCTTGAAAATGATAAGAGTGCAACTTACCGTTATAACTTGTCACTACACCAAAAGACTCCTGACCTCTATGCTGCAAAGCATGAAGACCTAGTACGGAGTCAAAAGCAGCGTCTTTATTGTAGCTTATACCAAATACTCCGCACTCTTCGTGCATTCCATCAAGCATAAAAACTATTTAGTAAAGTTTAATTCTACTTTAGCATAGGCAAAGCACAAGCATTTTATTTACTAGATGTTAAGAAGGGCTATAAAACGCAAAAATTTCCTATACTTTCCTTCCTTGTACAGTTCCAGGTATGATAAAGCATGAGAAAAAAACCCAGCACATTCTGAGACTGTACAACTGCTACGTTTTCTTTATTTTGCTTATAGCTTCTACAAGCAATGCAAATATCAATGAAGAATATAAGTATTCTTTCGGTAGTTCTATGTGAAGTCCTTCAAGTATTAGGTATGCACCAACAAATAAAATAAATAGAATGGCGATTGTTTTTAAGCTAGGGCTAGACTTAATTAACTGAGCGGTATGACTTGATAAAAATATCATTGCTAGTATGGAAAACGTATATGCCATAGCAATTATTATCATGTTGTGAGTTAATGCTATGGCGGTTAATAAAGAATCAACCGAAAAAATTAAGTCTATTAATATGATTTGCAGTATAACTGAAAACAATTGCGATTTGATATCTATTTTTTTTTCGGTTTGCTTGCATAAAAAAATGTTATTCCATAGCTCCATAGAGCTTTTAACAACGAGAAATAATCCTCCTGCTATCATAAGTAGATCTTTTACTGAGATGTCAAGCGATATAACGTGAAATATAGGTTTTTGCATTGACAATATATGCGATGTAAAAAACAGTGTCACAAAACGCATCAATAGCGCTAGTCCAAGACCTATAAGGCGTACCCTTTCTTTCAGCGTGGTTGGTACTTTATCTATCGCTAGAGAAATAAAGATTAAATTGTCTACGTTAAGTATAGTTTCAAGCAGTGTAAGTATCAGTAAAGTCCACGCTTCAGCTAACATTTTCGTTCCCGTTCTAGCTTCTTTACTTTACAATAGATATGTAAAAATTAAGTGACTTCGCTTAGGCAGAGCGTAGCTTTTTATCAAGGTGAGGAATGATGGCCTTTTTGAATAGGTAGAGAGAGTGCTATAGCAACGGAATGACGGAATTACACAAATTTTAGCATATCCCCAGGTGCAACCCGTTCTGCATCCTTATCTATCCCTATTTCAGTTTTAGGCTTTGACATCATATATATACCAGCACCAACAACAGTACTTGCTATAAGCGCAGATCCTGCAACTAACCCAATCATTGTTGGTATAGATAAAGTAGTAGCAAATGTGAGTGCAGTAGCAACTATTGCTGCGACTACAAAACCCACAATAATACCTTTTACAATTGCATTTTTTATAAGTTGTTTTTTTTCTGCTTGCTCGAGGAGTTGTATATCACTACGATCTGCTCCTTCGTTCAATAAAGTGCTTGCTATACTTACATAGCCATTTTTGTGGGCAATAAGTAAAGGAGTCAATCCACCATTAGATTTCGCATTAATATTTGCTTCATTTTTAATTAAAATATTTACTATATCTGTGTAACCATTACAGACAGCAAAATGCAAAGGAGTCCATCCACAAGGTGCTTCATTAACATTTGCTTTCTTCTCAATTAAAGTATTCACTACATTTACACAGTTATTTGCAACAGCAATATTTAACAATGTGTTTTGTGTTGTAGCTCCATATTTATTGGTAATAAGTTCAGCAAAAGGATGATCAACATGAAAATCCCCCTTTTCCCACTTTTCGTATGTTTCTTTATCTTCTTCTTGTAGCTTAGTTTTTATTTGCTCGATTGTATTATCCGCACTCAAACCCGAAAGAGCGTTTACTTCTTTAAGTATTTCTGTGAGTTTTCCTTGTGCCATAACTTTCTCCTGTTTAGTTCAATTATTGCACATTTTGGCAAAAAAGTCAAGAGTTTGATATTCTCTATCTTCCGATTTGAAAGAGTTTATCAAACATTTCCTCAGGGCACTGGATATAAATTTATAGGGGGAGGACCATTATTATCTTTCCTTAAAAAATCACTTAAGCTATACTGCAGATCATGAACCTTAGGCAAAAAATCAAGTTTTTTTCTCTGTCTTTTATAATACTGTTTTTCCTATGGATTGTATTGTCTGGTTATTTTGAGCCGTTTTTTGTTTTTTGTGGGGTATTTTCCTCTATATTCACGTTGTTTATCTTTAAACGATTGATAGATGCTGAAGGCGCCTTTAGTCAAATCCTAAATGGCACGAGTAGATTGTCATTTTGTAAGTTGCTGGTAAGTTATATACCATGGCTGATATACCAAGTCATTCTATCGAGTATTTATGTAACAAAAAAAGTGCTACAGACCGAGCTTAAACTTGAGCCAATCACCATTCTAAAGAAGTGCAAAGGACATAACGACGAAAGCATCACATTGTTTGCAAACTCAGTCACGATCACTCCTGGCACTTTAACTATCAATGTTGTAAGAAAACGGCAAACTTACCTGTCTACTATATATTTGATAGATAAAAGTCTTGAAAGCGGCGTTTCTGAAATAGAGAATAGAGTCTTGGAAACGCTGCGTTCAATCAAGTAATCGCCTTAAATAAGTTAACAGCATCCTTATATTCTCTTACTAGGCTCTCAAGCATTTCTTTTGGAAGGCTATTGCCAACAACAGAGCATAAGTAATTGTACAAATCTTCTAATCTTGATATGTTGTTTTTTTTCTTACTGTTGAATTTATGTGGAAAAATATCTTCCATAATTTCAATAGCAGTAGCCTTATTTAAAAATACATTTTCACTTGTCACACTTATTCTTGCCAGGATGGTGTTGATTTCAGGTTCATCACTCGCATAAAAATCTGACAGCCGAGCCATTTTAATGACGTATAGATTTACTATTTTTGACAGGCAATTATCAGCATATTCGCAATTTTTTATTACTTCCCACTGAGTAACCTGAGATTTACTTATTTTTGCGTTGTGTGGTAATTTGCTCATTAAATTTTCTCCATTTAATCCAGTGAATAGATTATACTAATACTTTGTTAAATAAATAATAACGCGATTACAAAAATGTATGTCTGTATTGGTATACTTGCCCAGATGCTTCAGCATTAAAGCTAATTTTAACTGAATGCTGTCCAGCGAAACCTAAAATTAGAAGATTCACTTATAATGGAAAAAGCTGTACGCACCCTTTTCGCTATAAAATAGGTTTTCCTTTTGAGCTGTTTTGTTAATATTAAATTTCACACTAAATTAACTGTGCCACAATGAAAAAAATAAAGCTCGGAATACTCATTTCAGGCAGAGGATCAAACATGCAGTCATTGATAAAAGCATGTCAAGATCGCAGTTTTCCTGCGGAAGTTGTGTGCGTTATCACAGATAATGGTGAGGCTGCTGGCCTGAAAATAGCAAAGCAAGCAGGAATCTCAGCGTTTGTTGTTGAAAGTAAACCACTTGATGCTAATAAAATTCACGAAATACTCGTGCAACATAAGGTTGATTTGGTTTGCCTTGCAGGGTTTATGAGAATTCTAAAAGCTGACTTTCTGAGTAAATGGCATAACAAGGTTATAAATATTCATCCCTCTTTACTTCCATCTTTTAAGGGCCTCAATGCTCAAGAGCAAGCTCTGAAAGCAGGTGTAAAAATTACAGGTTGTACTGTACATTACGTCACTCCTGAAGTTGATGCTGGAGCCATAATCGCTCAAGCTGCTGTGCCAGTGTTACCAAACGATAACATTCAAAGCCTCTCAGAACGTATTCTAGCTGAGGAGCATAAGTGCTACGTGGAAGCAGTGAGGTTAATAGCAGAAGGATTAATTTTTAGCATTTCTGCCAACTTCAACAAAAAACAAACTTTCAGGATCTAGTAAAGAACTTGCCAATTTGTTTACTTCCTCTAATTTAACGTCATTAATGACATTCGCATAATTATTTATACGATTAACATCACGATCATTTATCTGTATATCATCCAGCAGTATTGCTGTATTTGTATTATTGGATAGAAAAAAGGCAAGGTTATTTACTAAACTGGTTTTTGCATCCTTGAACAACTGTTCGTCAATTCCCTCTTTTTTTACCTTACTCAATACGTCTTTTACCGCTAATATAGCTTTACCAGCAGTAGAACTATCAGTACTCATAAATCCAAATATAGCACTTCCATGTTTTTTGGGAATAATGCTTGCACTAATACCATAAGTAATACCCAGATTTTGTCTCAATTCTTTCATTAGTATTGAATTTAGCCCCATGCCGCCAAGCGCATCAATTAGGACACTAGCGTTATAATAATTGGGGTCTTCATATGCCATACCTTTCTGAGCAAAAATTATGACACTCTGTGGTATATCCATAAAAATGTTCTTACTTTCTGCAGGACCAAAATCATTTTTTACAGGTATTTTTCTAACTTTTGATCTTTTTGATGGTAATTTAGATAAATATTTATCCAGTAGCGTACTAATTTCTTCCTTTGTTGCGCAACCAACAACACTGATAACGATGTTATCCTTAGTAAGATTACGTTTTATGTATGTTAAAACATCATCTCTAGTAATGCTCATTACAGTATCAAGAGTTCCATATCCACTTTTTGAGTAAGGATGTTTTTTAAACAACAACGTCTCTAGTTCTTTTCCAGCAACAAAATAAGGATTTTTTTCAAGGTTATTAAAAGTAACTTTTGCTTTTTCGAAAACTCTATTCAACCCCTCAGGGTCAACTTTAGGACGCATTATAGCGTCACTTAGTAACGAAACTGCATCCTCTAAATTCTCAGACAGAGTATTTAATGAAACCCTAAATGCTTCTAAATCGGCAATAAAACCTAAACTAATCCCTTTATCTTCAAGCTTTTTCGCAAAATCTTTGGCATCATTTTTTCCTGCCCCCTCTTGAATTACAAGAGAAGTAAACCAAGTAAGTCCCTGTTTTTCCGCGTTCTCATACGCGTAGCCTGCATCTTTGAACGATATATTCAGTGAAACTTTTGGTAAATCGCAATTTTCAACAAATAAAAACTTAAATCCTTTACGGGTAGTGACCTCCTCTATATTTAGGTTACTGCTTGCTTGTAAGTTAAAGCCCAGACAGAAAAAAAGTAGAAATACAAGTTTACTTATCTTCATTATTACCTCCTTTTGGTAGCAAACGACCGACTAATTTGTTAGTAGAAAAGATAGTGCGAATTTTGTTATTTACATTCTCTAAATTAACATCATTGATTTTACTATATGAAATATCTATCTCATCAAGTGGAATATCAAGTGCTAGATGTGGTATGTAAAACATTGCTATACTAGTTAAGTCAGATAGCTTATCAAACTGTGCTGCTTTGTATTTAGACTTTGCACTTTGCAACTCCTCATTCGTTATTCCTTCAAAGATAAAGTTATTGATAGCATTATCTAGCTCTCTTTCAATAACGTTCAACTTCATTCCGCTTTTTGGAGTTACCTCAATATCAATGTAGCTATCACTAAAGGCTAAACTGCCATAATAAGTAGATACTGATACTGCCACACTTTTATCTAGAACCAAATCTTTATATAGTTTACTAGATTTGCCACCCCCTAACACTTCAACTGCCAAGTTAACAGCGGAGGTTTCATCTATGTTCTTGAATAAAGGAACACGATAACGAAAATACAAAACTGGTTCTTTTACTTCAGTACTTTCTAAAGTTACCGATAGATCTGCATTATGTGCTGGATCCTGATTTGGGTAATGCCTAATTGTAGGCTTAGCTTTAATTTCCCCATATTTTTCTCCTGCTAATTCCACCACTTCATCGAATTCCACATCACCAACAATCAGCAGTATTGCATTGTTTGGATGGTAATAGTTATCATGAAACCTCATTATGTCATCCTGGTTGTAAGTTTTAATATCGCTTTCCCAGCCGATAACAGATCTGCCGTAGCCAGTACGGTAAAATGCACTATTCATTTCTTCCCATAGCAAATTGTTAGGATTATTATCAAACCTCATCTTCCTTTCTTCTAATACAATATTTTTTTCTCTATCTATTTTGTCTTGAGTAACATTAAAATTGCCCATTCTATCTGCTTCAACTTCCATTGCTAGTGGTAAGTCGCCCTTGAGGACTAATTCGTAGTAACAGGTATATTCTCTAGTGGTAAATGCGTTAAATTGCGCTCCAATGCTACTCATAGTCGATTCTATGTCTTTAAATTTTCCTGTAGTTTCAAACATTAAATGTTCAAAGTAGTGAGCCAATCCTGCTTTGCCGATTGGATCATCCATTCCCCCAACTTTATATATTACTGCATGAAAAACAGCTGGAATCCGATAATTAGGTACAACATAGATATCTAGCCCATTACTGAGTTTAGCGTGCTTTATACTGTGTTCTATATTTGCAGCTTTCAGAGAGATTGGGTAAGTGAAAAACAATAAAGGTAATATAAAGAAACTAAAAAATCTGTGGAGCATTGTCTTAACCTAATACAATTGAATTCGAAACAACAATTTTATTCCTCATTTTGTTTAGAAATGAATCTGTCATATATGTACCACTTATACAGCACTACAAACATCCCGCAAGCTATATATATATCTGCTAGATTAAAAGCTGGCCAGTACCAACTGCCAATATGAAAATATATGAAATCATATACAGCTCCCCAGTAGATCCTGTCAACTACATTACCGATTGCTCCACCAATCATCAGAGAAAAACCAAAACAAGTTAATTTATCGCTAGATTTGTATATCAAGTATGCGAGTATGCTAATTATTAGTGTTGAAAATGTTGAAAAAAAGAGATCGCTATATGGTAAAGTGCTAAACATTCCAAAACTAATCCCCGAATTCCATACTTCAATTAGCTTTATAAAGCTAGCAACTTCGATTGACTCTCCTTCATCAATTAATGAGTTTATGTACAATTTGCTCATCTGATCAGTTAATACTATAACTAGTATAACAATTAAGCATAGTTTTTTCATAAATTTGTCCTCAACTGATAAGCCTCAAGTATATCATAATTTATCTGTTTTGTTAATTCGTCAATACTATGGAATCTTTTTTCTGACCTGATAAATTTTAAAAGTTGTATATTAACCTTATAGTCGTACACATCTTTATTAAAATCGAATATGTGCATTTCTACTATGGGCTTTTTCAAATCCTTAAACGTAGGTCTCATACCAATGTTGACTACTCCGTATAGCCAATTTGGATTATTGTCAGAAAATGCCGCCTTAGCATAATATGTACCAAACTTGGGTTTTATCATGCAGTCTTCTATCGGAATGTTTATAGTTGGAAATCCTATTTCTCTACCTCTGCATGCACCTTTTGTTACAATACCAGAGACTTGATAAGGTCTGCCGAGCAATTTATTAGCAATCTCTATTTCGCCCTTCTGTAAATACTCTCTGATTGAAGAAGAAGAGCAAATTTCTCCATCGATTATCAATGGTTCTAATTCAGTTAAAGAATATCCATACGTTTCAGAATGTTTCCTTAGGGTCAATGTATTACCCAATCGTTTGTGACCAAAAGTACAACTTTTTCCAATGACTATGTGTTTAGCGCTATATTTGCCTATCAGGATCTTACTAATGAAGTCATTGCAGCTGATTTGAGAAAAACCTTCATTGAAATTGATAGTATATAAGTAATCTATACCATAGCTGCTAATCAGTTCCTTTTTTCGTTCTTGGTTTATCAATCTAAAGTTGTTTCTGCTAAATAAGACTGTTGATGGGTGGGGCTCAAAAGTTAAAATTGCAGAGGGTAGTCCTCTTTCTTGCGCTACTTTCTTTAGAGTAGAAATTGCAAGTTCATGCCCTAAATGAACGCCATCAAAATTTCCAAAGGTTAATGCTACGTTATTTTCTATCTCCTGCTCACAATTATAAATAATTTTCATACAATTTGATATATTATACATATTTCTATATATAATAATTATATTTTATAAACTATGGAGATAAATCATGAAAAATATTAAAGGAAAGGTTGTAATATATGTAAAGCAGTATTGCCCGTTCTGTAAGAGAGCAAAGGAGTTGCTGGATGCAAAAGGTGTGGAATATGAAGAAATCGATGTGCTTAAAAGCCCGGATTTGTTTAATGACATAAAGTCAAAATATAACGTTAGAACAGTTCCGCAAATTTTTATTACTGATGAAAATGGCAATTATATACATCATATTGCTGGATGTGACAAATTGATGGACCTTGAAAGAGAAGGGAAGTTAGACGATATGTTAAGTAGCAGTTACGATAAAACCGATGTAACACCTTACACAAGCAGCAATGATGAATATGAAGAATGTGTAGCATCACATGACGATTTTATGTGATTTTCCTTACTTTTATTGCCATGTAATGCACGAATGAAGGGCTGGTATGCTCATTTTAAACAAATTTTAATGGATTAAAAATACAATTCATTTAGTTAGTTTTTTAGTGAGCGAAAATGACACAAAATATTTCAATTGTTAGTAAGGGCTTAATTAGTATCGAACTAGTTGACAAACAAGACTTAGAGAATTTCATCAAAATTTTTACAGTACTTGATAAGCATATAGCGGCAAAAACACTTTTTACAGAGGAGGTAAGAATAGAGTATAAACAACACAACAGCGTGGAGGGTGTTGATTTACTGAAAAGTTCAGGCTTTACGTATCATGATGTTGAAAATGTATTACATCACTTGAGTAAACATGGAATGAAGGTACCAAGCAACGTTATAGCACACACTCTCTTTTCTGCATACAATAATGCACTTGAATCTAAGGATATAGCGTTTTCCCTTTTTGAGGGCTCTCCACAGTATAACATTAGAGTAAATAAGAACACCTTTATAATAACTCCTATGAGTGAAAAGGATTTGGAGCTAAGTTCTCAAAATAGCAGAATGTTCATAGAGTTGCTAAAGAGCGAGAAAAGTATTTATAATTGCATAGTAGAAGAAAATACTATTAATGTTGTAGTACATTCTGAGATACACCAGGCTATAAATTCGGTTATAAAATCACTGATAAAATCTAGCCTCTTAGCACAAGAGGAAGAAGCAAAACTCAAAGAGAAATTGAGACAACTTGCTTTTAAGGATCAAGCTTTTGTTGAGTATTCCAGCATCAAAACCATTAATAGATATCCACACAATCATCCTTTGAGAAAGTATGAAAACATTACTAAGGGTATAGAAAACATTCTATGTGATTTTATAACAAACGAGAATAGTGAGTCTGCTATAGAGCAGCTAAATAGGCTTAATTCGAAAGTTTCTCCAGATACTCCAAGAATCATTACTAAGACTATAGATAAACTTGTTAAGTTCCACTAAAGTATTTTGCATGTTACTCTCGTGCTGCGCACGGGAATAACATCAAAGTTAGAAAATCTTAAATCGCCAAAATTTCTCTTTACCTTTACTAATTCCGATTCTTGGGGTGCAAATATAATCTGGTTTGAGGTGAGATTCGTAAACACAAAATTCGTGGCTTATAGTGAGGTCTTGTTTGTTGTGTTCTTTGGTAATATTCAACTTTTTGCACAGTATTCCTGGTCCACCTAGATTTGCCTCAAGCGGTTCGATGAGCTTCAATTCCCTTATTAACACTGCTGCTGGGAACCCTTCTGTTTCTGTTACGATGTTTAAACAGTAGTACATTCCATATATAAAGTATACGTACGAAAACCCCGGCATACCAAACATTACCGAGGTTCGATCAGTATAGCCTCGTGCTGCGTGACAAGCTGGATCATCCATTCCTATATAGGCTTCAACTTCAGTTATTATTCCACTAAAGTTGGAAAATTTGAGGACTTTTCCCAATAACTCTCCAGCTACAACCAAAGTCGGCCGCTCGTAGAAATTTCTTGATAATATTGTATTGTTCATCATAGAAGTATAAGTTACTTACATTTGCAAGCAACTTATACCAATTCCCACTACACAGAAAGCAGACAGACGAAAGTGAAAAAAAGTTATAACGTCATCCAACAGAAACGAAAAAAACTACTTGACAACCTTCGCCGTCACCCTTATCATGATAATGAGTACAATGATACAAAAAATAATATCATAGAATTCAATAGGATTATTCCTAGAGAATTACTCATCTACAAAAGACCAAAACGTGCTAATGCTGCTTAAATAAGCCGATGTAATTGAATGGGGCCCAACCAGACCATCTAAAATTGATGGACTTCAGGAAAACCAAAATACCGTTATTATGGAGTGAACAGCTCGAGAAGTTCTGCGGCTCGACAGAAAAAGCTGCTTAGAAAAGAGGTATGTGAGCGTCTTTACATATGAATCTTATATATTTTTTAGCATTATATAAAGTGGTTGACAGCTACTGAAATGCCATCTAAGGTATTCCCATAATATATTAATGGGAGGGTAAAGTGGATTTTAGTCAATATGTAAAAGGTGACGCTTTAGAAATATCGAACACTACAATCGATATAAGCGAGCTAGTAAGTTTTTTACAAGATAATGCACACATTACAAAACTTAGTTTAAAAAGTACAAGAATTGGTGACAAAGGAGCAGAGGCTTTAGCTAATCTTACATATCTTACTGAGCTTGATTTACACGGCAACAAAGTTGGTGGCAAAGGAGCAAAGGCCTTAGCCAATCTTACACATCTTACTGCACTTGGTTTAAGGAATAATAGTACTGGTGACAGAGGTGCAAAGGCCTTAGCTAATCTTACACATCTTACTATGCTTAATTTACAAGGCAACAAAATCGGTGACAAGGGCGCAAAGGCCTTAGCTAATCTTTTAAATCTTACTGAACTTTATCTAGATGATAACAAGATTGGTGACAAAGGAGCAGAGGCATTAGCTGATCTTTCAAATCTTACTACACTTGATTTAAGAGCTAACAAAATTGGTGAAAGAGGTGTAAAGGCCTTAGCTAATGGGAATTTTATACATCTTACTGCAATTTACCTAGAGGGTAACACAATTAGTAACAAAGGCACAGAGAAATATATTCTCACTTCATTAGAAAAAAGATGTAATAGAGAAAGAGAAATGGAAAAAAGGTATCAAACCAAAGTAGCCGGATCAAGAGAAGCAAGCCATCCAGGTAGTGAGTTGGATGAGGTACAGCCGCTTGACCAGTTACTGAGCTCTCTACGTTTTGACGGTAGTAACAGAACACGAACTAGTAACTGGCCGGTTTCATCGCGTTGCTAATTTAAGGCTGGATGTGAAAAAGTAAGAAACGTGGGGTTGGTGTGCTGTAGGTATGCTGCCCTGCCTTTGTAAGTGACTCAAACGTTACATTGAGAACTTATAAAAAAGATTAAAGCAAAGTTTCTACGGTTTGCTATTTCAACTACCACGACTAAGTCAACACATTTTAAAGGAGAAACATCATGAAAACACCAAAGAAAATAGGAAAAGCTATTGCTAAAAAGTTCAAAAATTGGAAGGGTACCACTGCTTCAAAAGAGCCGAACGCTTCCAGCAATAAGGACTTTTTAGAGGAGATCGAAAAACCTTCAGAAAGTATTCTTAATGTAGAAACAACCATAGAACAGCAAATTCTACCTCCAACTGTTGCAACAGCTGAATCATGTGACAATAGTAATATAACACCTATAGAAGATCAAAATACTCCTATAGCTGACAATGTCGAAGAAACTACTATGCAAGAGCCAAACGCCTCTGACAGCCTCTCTCTAGCTGAAGTAAAGCCATGTGATGCTGTAAAAGAAAAACCATCAATAAAAATAGCGCAGCAAAGACAAATAATCCTGGCTAGTTTTGTTGGTACAGCGTTATTAGTGAGTAGTGTTGCGTTGTACATCCTGGAAATGCACGTTATAGCGGTAGTTGGCGGGATTGTTGGATTAGCGTGTATGGGTTTAGCGTTGTACAGCATTTTAAGGCCAAATACGAAGCTTGAAAAAGTGGAAAACGTAGAACAACATGATGTTAAATCTCTTTCCAGCCCAACTACGCTTAAACGCTAACTTGCATACTCACAACGTAAGATATCTTAGCTCTAATCCTTAGTTATGAAGGTATAAGTTAGCGTTCTGAATAGCCCCCAAAATTTACTTCTGCAATTTATTACCACTGCGAACAGAAACTCCTTCAAGACTAGTACAAGGTATACTGCTAAAAAATTCTATAATATCTTCTCTACCTTGTTTAACAGCTAAATCCTTAGGAGTATTATTATAATTATCTTTAATATTAATGTTAGCTCCTTTTTCCACTAGGAACTTCACCATACCTAAATGACCTTTTTTAGTAGCACAATGCAAAGGTGTGAAGCCATTACTATTTCTCGGATTAAGCTTTGCACCTTTACTCACAAGTAGTTTTGCTACATCCAAGTCTCCCCTTATAGCCGCTTTATGTAGAGAAGTATTATAGTATTTATCACCCGCATTTACTATAGCTCCTTCACTTATAAGAAATTCTGCTATTTCCAGGTAGCCTTTAGAAGTAGCTTCATGCAAAGTAGTCCAACGATTATCAATTCTTCTAGTGTTTATGTATTGTTTGATACCCTTTTCCTCTATAAGGTATTTTACCATATCTAAATTACCACTGTGGACAGCAAGATGTAGAATAGTTCTACCCCCTATGTCTTTAACATTAGTATCCATTCTTTTTTCTTCTATGAGATACTTTGCTACATCTAAATGTCCTTTTTCAACAGCTGGACATAGAACAGTATGATAATTTTCATCTCTAGTATTAATATTAGCCCCTTTTTCTTCTACAAGATATTTTACTACATCTAATTTGCCGCTACATGTAGCACCACTCAAGGGGGTTCTACCTTTACTGGTAACGATATTAACATCTGCACCTTTACTTACTAGGTATTCTACCACATCTAATTTACCCCTGTTAAGAGTGGCAAGATATAAAGGAGTCCAGCCTTCTTCATTAGCAACTATAAAATTAGCTTTTTTTTCATCTATTAGGTACCTTACTACATCTAAGTAACCACCACCGGCAGCACAATATAAAGGAGTCCAGCCTTCCTTGTCAGCAACAGTGAGGTCAGCTTTTTTCTCATCTACTAAATACCTCACTATGTCTAAATAACCATAAGCAGCATAGTACAAAGGAGTCCGACCATTCTTATCAACAACAGTAAGATCAGCATCTTTCTCGTCTGTCAGATATTTTACTATATCTAAATTCCCACTATAAGCTGCAAGATGTAATGGAGTACTACCATTCTCATTAACAACAGTAAAATCAGCACTTTTCTCGTCTATCAGGTACCTTACTACGTCTAAGTGACCACCATAAGTAGCACAATGCAAAGGAGTCCAGCAATTTTCATCTACCATATTAATATTCGCTCCTTTGCCCATTAGAGCTTTTACTATTTCTATGTGGCCATTGTTAGCTGCACAGATTAATGGAGTTCTTCTATATTTGTTTGGTTTATTAATGTCAGCTCCTTTGCCTATCAGAGCTCTAGCTATTTCTATATGGCCATTTTTAGTAGCTAAAAGTAATGGAGTACTTTTATACTCATTTGGTTTATTAACATCGATCTCTTTATCTAAGAGAGCTTTTGCTATATTTGTATAGCCGTTCTTAGCAACAAAACCTAACAATGTTTGGTAATCGTTGCCATAATCGTAAGCAAACTTAAATAGATGATTTATTTCAAAACGGTTTTTTTTCCATTCTTCATGTACGCTTGGATCTGCTACTTTTAGCTTCTCTTCTATTTTTCTAATTACGTTATTCCCATTTAAATCATTATCAGCATTTACTGCACTTAGTATTTCTAACCACTGTTCATGTTCCATGATTTTTACCTCAAACCATTTATTTCATTATACTATAATTAGAAAAATGATCAATCCATAATCAGTTTTTACAATCAAATTATTTCTTACTTATATTACAACTGCGCTTTCGAAGTCGATATATTAATATCCTCACTATTATTAACAACAAATAAATATTTAAAAAATCTCTTGACTTCCGCCAAAATGGATGGTTTTATGCCAAGACTACTAAAAAAGTAGTAGTAAATATTTAAAAGAATTCTATTATTAATTAGTGAGTGTTTATGAACAATAATAACAATAACCGTAGAGAATCAAGCGATAATATATTAGCACTGTTACTATCACAGACTCCTGAACAAGTGAAGACATATTGCGATCTACTTGATAAGCAAGAAAGGCAAGCTCTTCGTGTAAAGGTGCTGAAGGAAATGCGTAGGAACGTAGCAGACGTTGAACACGCAAAGAGGTTGAATGAAATAGCTGTTGTTATAGAAAATTGTTACAAAGATGTAGAAAAGTGAGTTTGTTAATTAATATGCATAAGATATTAATACAATTGGAGATGCCCTTATCACGAGAGTTGGCCATGAGAATAGGAATTTATACGGGTACCGCAGTTAATAAAAAAATAATGTCTGTATCTGTAGAATGGAATAGTTTTATTAATTTAGTAGTGAGGTTATATCATGACAAAAGTATATGTTGAACAAAATACTAATACAGCACAACATCTAAATGTCAAAGATGCTAGTATTGTAGGCAAAACATCTTTAGCTACTGAAAAAGATCTTTTGAATGCTCAAGATGAGAATGGTTGGACTCCTTTGCATCATGCTGTACATTCAGGAGACATTGATTTAGTAAAATCTCTAATAAGTAGAGGTGCTGACCTTAGTATTACTAATTACTGCGCAAAAGACACTCCTGTGTCTCACACGTTCAAACGTGGTCCTGTAAAATTGGTCAGATATTTTGTAGAGGTGCTGGGTATTGATCCTATGACAGCCGACGAACGTGGTCTTACTTTATTTGGTCAAGCTGTTGTAGGTGGTAACCTGGATATTATAAAGTACCTGATGAACCGAAAAGGTAGCACTTACGATGGTAATAATCTGTTGGAAATAGCAATATTATGTGGCCATTTGGGCGTTGTTGGATATTTGGTATGGGAGAAAGAAGTTAATGTAAATTTTGCGGGGGAAAACGGCTGGACACCTTTACTCTACGCCGTTGAGCGAGATGAACTCGACATGGCATGGTATCTAATAGAGATGGGAGCCGATGTAAATGCTACAACTGAAGATGGCACCACTGCACTACATATAGCCGCTGAAGGTTGTAACCTCGAAATGGTCGAATGTCTTGTGGAAAATGGAGCAAATATAAATGCCAAAGACAAGGAAGGCAAGACACCACTGAGCTTGGTTACTCCAGGTGAAGACGTAGCGGAATACCTAATCAGTTTTGGTGCACGCATTTAGAAGAAATGAGTTTATTAACTAGTATGCATAAGATATTAATATAATTAAAGATACCCTTATCACGGGGGTTGGCTATAAGTATAGGAATTTGTACGGGGTTCGCAGTTAATAAAAAAATAATATTTATATATGTAGACTGGAATAGTTTTTAGTGAGGTTCATATGACAAAAAAATATATAAAAAAAGATAAAACACCTTTACATTCAGCTGCTGAAAAAGGTGATTTGTGTTTAACTGTATATATTCTAAGTAAAGGAGCTGATATAAATGCTCAGGATGAAAGTGGTTGGACTCCTTTGCATTGGGCTGTCTATTCAGGAGAGATTAATGTAGTAAGATTTTTAATAGGTCAGGGTGCCGATTACAATATTACTGACGGTGAAGGTTCTCCTGTATATTATGCATTTGAATATGGCCATGTTAAATTAGTCAAATATTTTATAGAGGTGCTTGGTATTGATCCTATGACAGTTACCGAATGCGGTACGTTATCTGATCGAGCTAGTGTAAGTGGTGATTTGGATACTATAGAATATCTAATGAACCGAGACGATGTTGTTTATGACTGCAATGATCTATTGGAAAGAGCAACAAGATATGGCCACTTGGATGTTGTTAAATATTTGGTAGAGAAGAAAGGAGTTGATGTAAATTTTGCGGATGAAAATGGTTGGACACCTTTACTCCACGCTGTTGAGCGAGATGAACTCGACGTGGCATGGTATCTAATAGAGATGGGAGCCAATGTAAATGCTACAACTGAAGATGGCACCACAGGATTACACATAGCAGCTGAATATTGTAGCTTTGACATAGTGAGATGTCTTATAGAAAATAGGGCAAAGATAAATGTCAGGGACAAGGAAGGTAATACACCGCTGCGTTTGGCTATTCAAGATAGTGAAGTTCAAGATAAAAGGTATAAAGAGGACGTAAAAGAGTACCTTATCAGTCGTGGTGCACACATTTAGAGAAAGTAGAAATCTCTTCTACTACCAAACTCTCCTATTTTACATTCCCTACGGTGGTGTAAGGTAGGAGATTTAATAGAATCTTAGATAAAAGGATATACCTTTGTCTCAAAGTATTTTAAAGAGATATGGCCATTGACACCATCGACTATGAAGTAGGGAAAAAGTTAAAATATGAGAGGGAAATACAAGAATATACGCAAGCAAGTCTAGGAAGTGAAGTCGGAGTAACAGAGAAGCAAATGTCCAGATACGAGCGAGGGGAAAATCCAACTCTAATCATCACAATATTAGTAATAATAATAAAACTAGGGATTGATAGTGCAAGACTATTACCTCAATCAACAGTACCAGAGGGAGCTGAAGTAAAAGAAGCATTAAGTCTAGTGAGAGAGTGTAAAAAATTTAGGAATTATGAATTATGTAAGATGGCATCTGCATTAAATAAGTCTATGCAGATAGGTGAAGAAGAGGGTAAAAAAGCAGGAAAGATTACAGTAGCAAAAAATCTACTTGAGGCAGGTGTTTCTCTTGATGTTATTTTCCAAACAACGGGCTTGTCTGCAGGTGAACTTAAGAAACATTGTAGAAAAGAGATAGTTAATTTTGTAGCCTACGAGATAGGGAAAAAGATAAAAGAAAGGAGGCTAGAAAGAGGATATACTCAGGAAGAATTAGGAAGTAGAGTCGGTTTAACAAGTAAGCAAATACAGCACTATGAGCAGGGAATTAGTCTCATTACAACAAGAAAACTGCATGCTATAGCAGAAGCATTATCAGTGAATATAAAAAGTCTACTGCCAGAAATTAGTGGATTGCTAAAAATTAGTGGACTGCCAAAAATTAGTGAACTAATAGAAAAAGGCAATATTGAAGTTGAAAGAAATGATGAGGATAAAGAAAGAGAAAAAGGGGTACTAGATTTAGTGAGAGAGTTTAACAAAATTGAAGATGAAGAAATACGTGATAAATTTCATTCATTAATGATGTCAGTATCTAAAAAAATACAGATCGATAAAGAAAAGGGTAAAAAAATAGAGGAAATAGAAGTGGCAAAGAATTTACTTGAGGTGGGTGTTCCAATTAATGTAATACAACAAGCAACTGGCCTGCAGGATCTTAAGGCTATTTGAAAAACTATGAGTGCCAAGATAATTTCTTTAGAAAATTACTTAAACTGTTAACCAGACATTACCATAAGGCTTTTAACATTCCCCAGAAAAATGTTAAAGCTATTCCAGTAAAATACTTACATTTGAAGCTGAGCAACTCTAGGTTTGCTCTTCTGTGCGCTAACTTCATCTTCCCATTTAACCGTTTTTGGACAGGATATATGACTTGGTAAAGAGTTCTCCACATCACCAGGATTTAAATCTTTTACTGATGCTCTAACTTCTTCTGAAGCTTTCTTAGATAAGCTAATTGTTCCACAAGATTGAAAATATCCAGATCTTTCAAAATACCTACGTTCAATAGCATCGTACACTGAATATCCACCAAGTGAGCAATTTTTTCCTATTTCTTTTTCACAACTCCTTAATTTTTCCCACTTCTTTTGATCTTTTACTTCTACCCTTATTAGGTTTTGATCTTTCTTATCAGGATATAATCTAACATCTAATTCTCCCTGACCGGTGTAGAAAGTTAACACTATGTCACTATCATTCGCAAGGTCAGTATAATACCTTATGTCATTTTCCGTTATAATTTCTACTTCATTTTTACCAATTTTTATTACATTACTACCACATGCTATATTTCCCTGGTTAAGCCCTAACTTTTTCGTTCCATCTATAACTTTCGCAACCTCAACTATACTGTCTTCTGAATATTCTAGAAAGAAAGCAGTGTCATCTACTTCAAGACTTTTTAGTTTACCTCTTCTGGTTGCACTTTCAGCACTTTTCCAAAATCCATTAATGTAACCTTCAGATTTCTTTGCCCCTTCATCCATTTCTGGCGATAATTCTTTTTCTTGGGTTCCGCACGATTCTGTATTCTCTTGCTCAACATTAGCTTGGATATCATAGTAAATTTCAGGTGCTTCTTTTACACCAGAACCTATCCCTCCATAAAAGTTACCGTTAAAATCTGTTGTATTTCCTTCCACCAAAGCAGTTGTACTATTTCTTTTTTCTATAGCACTTAAGGCATTATGAAAAGCTCCTTTGACTATTTTTCGAACTTCATTGTCATTAGATAATCTCAATGCATTTTCTATGATGTTCTTTAATTTATTACAAACGCGCTTTTCGTACATGTGAATTTCTTTATCAGCTATAGGTTCTAAAAGTTTATCTTTAGAAAATAACTTTGATATATAATGCTTTCCTCGTCCTTGTTGCCTAGTTTCAATAGACATTTGAATCAAATTTCCTAATTTTCCTCCTGTTACTTGCGGCGAAATATTTATATTTAGGATTTTGTCATTATTAATTAGCCTACTTTTTGCTAAGCTCCTTATTCTATCACGCAGCTGCTCTTCAAGAACTTGGTGTTTCATATCATCTAAACATCTTAAAACTCCAGAATTTGCATCACATGCTAACTCCGTAATAGCTTTGTACATCTTTTGTCTTTCTTCTCCTGTACAATCTTCACTACAAGCTCTTTTAATAGCAATGAGTAATGCATCCCAGCCTTCACTATCTTGAATATCTTTTTTTGCCATCCATGACGCCAAGATATTTACAGCATCAATATTGTCACCATCAGCCGCTATCAATATGGGTGTAGCTTTCTTATAATCATTATCATTTTCTGTGTTTACAGTGCTATTATTAATGTCACTGCCTTGAACATTTATGTAATCCATAACAACAGGACACTCCATTCCTATGCTGTCAATATGTGATTTTGTTAAATTACCACATTTGGTACTACAATCTGCTTTGTTCTTTATTAGACAACTTATTAAATTTGGATGCCCATATTTTGCAGCAATATGAATTGGTGCTACTCCATTATTATTTTTCTTATTAATATCTACTCCACGCTTTACAAGAAAATTTATTATTTCTTCACTACAACCCGTCTTCACTGCATGGTGCAAAAGGGTGTTTCCCCCTTTATCTATTACGCCAAGAAGTTCCTTAGCTTTTTCTGCATCAATTTCTTCAGTAGTAAGACCACATTCATCAATAACTGTAACACCATTTTCGTCTTTCTTTTCTTTTTTAGGTAAGAGAGTCTTTAACATCTCAAAACTTCTTCTCTTGACTGCATAGTGAAATGCTGTATATCCGTTTTCGTTTACTATACTGACATCAGCTTCTTCTGCTATAAGTCGTTCCATCACTGTACCTCTTCCATGGTCAACTGCAACAGTCAATGGTGTGTTCCCATCCTTATCAATGCAGTTAATATCGAACCTGATCTTATGCT
The DNA here is from genome assembly GCA_031266615.1 of Rickettsiales bacterium. Lineage (GTDB taxonomy): Bacteria > Pseudomonadota > Alphaproteobacteria > Rickettsiales > Anaplasmataceae > Wolbachia. The sequence goes on along the minus strand of JAISAR010000006.1, from coordinate 60,803 downwards.
TTTTAATATGATGAATAACAGTGTTAATAATTCTGTCAGTAGCGTCATGTTCATTTTCACATTCAAAATCTGGCTGCTGAGTCGAACAATGCAAGGTAGTATATCTAACAGGTGGAATATTCGGATTAGCTAGAACATGATGAAGTATAGAACCACCACGTTTACTATCTCTATCATCAATTTTTGTTCCTAGCTTTGTAAGTAATGATTCTACTACATTTAAGTCTGCACTTCTTACTGCAGCGAGTAATGGTGTAGTACCTTCTGAACTTTGAATGTTAAAATCTATATTTAATTCATCTTTAAGAAAAGGTTCAATACTGCGCCCCTCTCGTGCATTGTAAAAGGCTAGGTGAAATGCTGTATCTCCTTCTTCATTTTGAAGATTAATAACATCTTGCTTGTTACTTATAATATGTTCTATGAGCAACTCTATTCCATTAATATGGCCATTAAAAGCAGCATAGTGTAGTGGTGTATTACCACTTTTGTCTTGGATATTAATTCTTGCTCCTTTTTGTAAGAGAACTCCGATAACATCATCATATCCAGACTGGTTATAGTGCAAGATGTTATGCAAAGGAGTTTTGTCATCTTGATCTTGCACATTTGGATCAGCTCCTGCTTCTAAAAGAAACCTTGTACCTTGAATATCATTATGTTCAGTAACGTAGTGTAACAGAGTTTTTCCGCATAGATCCTGTACACCTGGATTGGCCCCTAAGTTTAAAAGGGATTTTATATGTGGAATATTCTCCTTTAGATTACCATAATTTGCTAACTTATTTAAAATATACAGTAACTCTTTATCTAACCTTTCGCGATCTATCCATTGACTTTGCTCATGAGTAGTCATATATACCTCCTACCTCTAACTTAGAAATACCCTTTTATTATAAAATTTGTTACCAGCGCAAGTTGCACTCATATCCAATTATATTTTTCATATTAAAAAAAGCAATACTAAAAATTTCATGTTCAATTGCCGAAATCAAACGATTCCAAAAAAATTCTTCTCACGACCTTCGGTTTTGGGTGTTGGAAATGGTTAGGTTGTTTAAATTCTTAATAATATATACTATCAAATTAATGTTAATTTTTTAAGAACGAAGAATTAAGGCAAATTTATAGAAACAATACAACTTGAGGCCAATATTATCCCTAGCATCGTAAGCCTTAAACATTCTTTTTAATTAATTTTTTATAGCCTTCCTTAACCCTACTCTTTCTTCATTAAAAATCTTGCAATTCTGGCTAATATATGCTTTCATAAAAAATGATGCTACTATTAACTTGGTGGAGGTAAGATAGTCATGAATGAAAATGAAAAAAAGTTTATAAATTCAGTTCCAGAAAGTGACCCAGGTCATGCTGTAAAGCGCTTTCAGATTAAGGAATGGTATGAGCCATTTGGGAAAAAGGTCCTAATGAGTGCAGATCTTTCTTATGTTGCTGAAAAGCTAAATAATTTCTCAGACGCTAAATATTGGATGCACAGGCAATTTGGTGATTTTATTCTCAATAGAGCCTCTGTTGTAAATGAATTACTTGGCATAAAGAGAACAGACAATGAAGATCTATTAAATGACTATAAGAGCTACAAAGTTAAATGTTGGCTTTGCTCAGAGGAAAGTATACGTAAAAAATTTCCATCTCTAAAGCAATATCAAGGCGATTCAGAGTCAGAAGGAAAGTTTGTTACAGATACACTTAGTAGCTATTCTAGGCTGATGGAGTTCTGGTCACACTATATTCATATAATGGATAAAAATGGTGACCTTATTTCAAATCCTAATGAGGAAATCCTAAATAACTTTAAAGAATTAATAGCAAAATATAATAAGAACTATCATAAAAACTTGTACTACAACAGCCAAGTTGACTTATGGAAATATGGGTTTGAACGTGCAAAAAAAGAAGGGTGTATAGAAGCTCTTGAATTCTTTTTAGATAAGTTAGAAGGAAGAATAACACAAGATGAACGTGATGAAATTTTAATTAACACAGCACTGTATGCTACTTCGTCTGGTAGTTTCAATCTCGGGCATAGCAATGCTAATGTCATAGACTTTTGTCTTGCTAATCTAGGTGCTGATAAGTATAAAATGCTTCTGCAGAAAGATTTTGAGGCTAATGGTTGTTATTCTATAGTATATGAATTAGGAGAGGGATATTTGTTTGGATATGTGAAAGAATTAATTGATTGTCTGGGGCCAGAAAATATTTCACCAGAGCGATATTCCACTAGCTTTATTTATGGTGTGGGAGGGCAGACTGGAGCTGCATCTAGCAAAGGATTGATGCAAGTGGGAAGTGATTTTTTAATCTGGATATGGAGTAAGGAAGGGTTTGCAGAACATAAGAAGTACTACCTCAACGAATTAAGTAAGAGTGATCCTGGATCAATTCGTGTGTTATCAAGTCTTGCTATGGTCGGTGCATTTCAACCTTTGGAGAAGATATTGGATTCTGCAAGTGAAGCAGGGCGTAAGGAGGTAGCAGAATTATTTCGTAGGTCAAAAAGACCTTGTTGTGCTTTATATATTCAAGATAGAAAAGATCTGTTAGATAAAGTTCTGAATGATACTGAGTATAGTAATAATTTTGTAAGGGCTGTAGAAGAAATTCTAAAACAAAATCCTGCTTACAAACAAAAATGGGATTGCGTGTGCAACCTACATAAGGAATTTAGAATAAAAGAGTCCATGACAAAAATTTTGGAATTACTGTCAGACTATGGGTTATATGACGTTATAGAGAAAAGAATAAATGAATTTGCACAAGCTAATCAGGCTGGTGGTGATGTACCATCATCGTTAAGTGATCTGAAGTCTACTGCTTCTATTCAGAAAAAGATATCTAAATAGGGGAAAAAGTATGTCAGATGATAAAAAAGAATTAATACAACATCTTTTTGATGCAAACAGTGATAATAAAAAATTTCAAGAGAGATTTCAATCATTTTTAGACCAAATACCAAAACCAAGTGGGGCTTCTGCTGCACCAGAAAAGGAAGGATTCTTTATAAACTTCTTTCTTGGCATGTTCGCTAGTTTAAAGAGCACAGAACTTGCTGCAAAGCTTGAGCTACAAAATTTGCATTTTCGGGAAGTTCTGGTAGTTAGAAAAGATTTGCATGTTATTGCAGAAATTGGAGAAGATAAGAAAAAACATCTTTTTGTTTTCTCAGAAAGCAAAGGCAAAAAGTCTAAAACTGATTTGGAGGAAGAAATAAAGAATATAGGTAACCACATAGGCAAAAATTTAGGGTCAAGTACGACTAAGGTTCTAATAGGTAGAGAAATACTCGAAGGAGAAGAAAAAAAGAAAAAAGAGGATCAGAGGTGGAAGTTTAAAGTCTTAGTAGAACAGAAAACAGGTAAGAACCCTGAAGTTAAGGATTTTAAGAAAATAGATTGCAAGGTAAATGAAAATTTAGAAAGTAGTATAGTTAATTTGGCTAAAGAAGTTAATGGTAAAGGTATCAATGATACAAAAAAAGCTATTGAAAAGATAATTCAAGAAGCTAAAAAACTTTACTCTAATCTCAAGGGAAAAAATCTCATACAAAATAGTGATAAAGAAGCAGCACAACATGGCTTTATCAGTGGTATGTTGATAAACTTTCGTTATCGCTACAACTTAAAGTTATACTTAGAGTTATTAACAGGAAGGGGGTATAGCGATATTATGTTGCTTGTAAGAGGAAAAGAGCGATCTTGGTTAGCTATCCCTGTGGTAATGGAATTAAAGGCAGAGGGTAATGTAGATAATGCATTATCAGAAGCAGAAAGTTACGCTAGGGGATTGCGTCGTAATAAAATGCGCTTATTAACAAATGCTGATAAAGCTATTTGTGTAGGTATTAATCTTAACAGACGGGAGGACCCATATAAAATTTCTGAAGTAGCATCTAAGATAAAAAGAAACGAAGAACCTATTGTGCAATCCTTGTTTAATACGGTTTATAGTAATGAAGATACTCAAAATAGAATGGAAAATCTATTAGGCCAAGTATACTACACATTTCCTTCAGAGCAATATACAAGAGATTACTTAAGTCGGTTCTTACTTGGACAGTTGCCTTTAGTAAAAAAGCCTGAAGAGGCAAAAGATATAAAAGTATGCTTATTTAACCACTCAGAAGCAGATATACAGGACCGTCTTACTACATACATGATTGTTATTAAGGAACAAATCAATAAAAATAAGATATTTATTTTTCATGTACAGGAAGCGGGTAGTGAAAAATTTAAGTATAACAAGTATTCATTTACTGAAGAAATATTAAATAAAATTGGCCTCAAACAAGGAGAAATTAAACAAGTCACTCAGGTATATGTAATGGGTTATGGAGAAACCGGACCTAGTCAATCAGCACCTTCACCTGGCACTTTTTATCAAAATAAAGACTTAGTAAAGGTTGAAAATAAAGATTCAAGGGAATACTTTGAAGGAACTTTTTCTTCTCAAGGGAGACAAACAAGATCTATCACATCTAAGAATAAGTTCAAAGGAGAGGTGCAACTAATCAATCCTGCACCTAAATTAATTGATAAATTTAAAGAAGCAATAAATTATCAACAGAAAGGGTTAAGGGAAGAAATTGAAGGCAAAGAGAAAGAGTTAGGAAGAAATGACAATAAATTTGAGTTAGATGCATATAAAAACTTGTTTGATACAGTTAAAGAATTAATGTGTGATAAAAATGGGAAACCAAAACAAAGTCTTATATCAATGATTAGTAGTGAAAACAGGTTTAAAGCTTTTTTAGATGGGCTATTCACTGGATTAAGTGATTTGGATAAAGATAGAGTAATTGCTGTACTTACAGAATTTCAAGTTGGAGAAGGAGGTAGAGTTGATATTATGGTACAAGTTGTAGATAACGAAAATCCTGATGAAAAGAAGAAGATGGAAGAGCTAAAAGAATCTGTATCTGTGGGGTTTGAATTGAAGTACTCTGAAACAACAAAGGAGGCAGCTAGTGAAAAGTTAAAAGAAGCAAATAATCAGATAGAGGGATATGCAAGATCTCAAAATATCAAATCAATAACAGAAGGTGACAAGGTAGCGTTTATTGGAGTTGTTTTCAACAGCAATGCTGATAAAAGAGATAATTTGATACTAGTAAGCGAAAAGTTTATTGTGGCTGGTGTTCCGCACAGCTCGATAGAGATTATGGGTGGTCAATTATCTACATCAGCATCGGAAATAACGTTAGGGGTAGCTAAGCTAGGTGTTAATGAGCCAAGTACATCTAGAGAAGTAAGATAATTATCATTAACAATAGTCATAGCTCTTAGAAGAGTTGGTTAAAGGAGCAATTAATTTATAACTAGTAATCTTAACACTGTTTATCCTGCTAGCGCCACTCGATTAAAGAATCAGTTACCAGGAACTACTTGCGGGACATATGACAAACCTGAATCTTGTTTAAGTGGTGTAACAGTGAATAACCAACTAAAGAGATCACCAGATTTTAAGCTATTTCTTCCTGAAGTTGTTTTATTTCATCTACCGAAAGGCCGGTAATTTGAGCGATAACATCTATAGAGACACCGGCCTTAAGTGAGTTTTGGCCACTTCGATTTTTTCTGCTTTTTTCCCTTTTTCCGTAGCATCATCAAGTTTTTGAGCGAGTGTTCATCACGAATGCGCTTGATCTCTTCCTATTATTCTTTACCACTCCCATTTTTTCTTTTACAAGATCAACTATATCAAATTGCATGATTTTTTTTTGTGCGTCCCATCTACTTGTACACAAGACATTTTTCTCTCCACTTTGTTCTAAGTAAGGTCACTTCCAAACTTATCTTCAATTTTTAACTTTAGCTCACTATTCATAGTATGCTTTTGTCTTCTTAGTTCCTCGAGCATTGAATCTAATTCATCCGGAAATTCGGCGCTTATAATTTCGAGAAGTGCAATCACAGGGTATTCCTCTCTACTACCTTTTTGATTGAGGTCTATACCGTATTCGATTAACAGTTTTGCTACATCTTTGTAGGTATTTGGCACTATGCTACCATACTCTAGAGCAACCAATTGCAATAGCGTGTTGCCAAACCCATCAGTGGTATTGATATTAGCACCAGCTTCAAGCAACAATCTTGTTGTACAAGGAAGTCCTCTGCTTACAGTATAACAGATAGGTGTGTTTTTGTTCTCCGTTTCGAGTAAAAGTGCTTCTGTAATACATGCAGGACTAGACAGCTCTATACTCGATGAGGTAGACATGACTTCTTCTATTGCTGAACAAGAAAGCTTTTTTGTGATATCAGGTTGAGCTCCTTTGCTCAGCAAGTGAGCAACTACCCCTGCATTTAACTCTAATATAACTTCTAATCCTCCATCATCACATTCTTTTATTGTGCTTCTTTGTAGAGATTGGTAGTCTACAAGACGTAAATGTATAATATGCTCTTGTCCTTTACGCCATGTGGTTATTCTACACTCTACTTTACTAATAGCTGTAGATAATAGAGAGTTACCATATTTATCTCTAATTTTGTTTACATCTATGCCGATTTCATCCACTAGAAAATCAATTAAGGCTAATGTACCTCCTTTAACATTGTGATGGAAAAGATGCCATTCTTTAACAACAGTGAATAATAACTCTCCGCCAACTTCATTTTTGAAATTAGGGTCTGGGTGATTTAACAATAACTTTTTCACTTTACTTAAGTTTCCGGATTTTGCTAAATGAAGTATTTCACCACTTGGATTTTCTATACTAAACACATTACTATTTCATTCGTTACTATACTTAGTATTATACTTAATATTTAGGATATAGTAAACCAGTGCTTTATCATGAGTTAACTGAGCTTATTTAAGTAATGTAGCAATAAGTGAAGAATCAACAAAAACAAGATCTCCAGGTTCAAAATGATATTTTATTTTTAGAGGTTTTTAATCTCATCAATAGATAGCCCAGTAAATTCTGCTAGATCTGAAGTTTCAAGAAAAAATGGCTTTCACAGAGAGGCTTAGAATGGCATTTGGCACCTTGGATGGAGATCATACCACCTCTGTAACCCCCTAAAAAGCCCAGGAAATGAATTCATCGACTTAACGCTATAAAAAGCCTTGAAAACACCTATTTTGGTGTAGAAAACGGGCTTCCCACACCTTCATGATAAAGAACCTGAAACTCAATATCAACATTTTCAGTAGAAAATTTATGTTAAATCTATATCCTTTTAGCATGGACAAAAAGAGGGTTATAATATATACGGATGGAGCATGTTCAGGAAACCCTGGCCCTGGTGGATGGGCTGCCATAATGATACATAAGAATGAAAGTATCTTTATCAAAAAACGTATCTCAGGAGGTGAAGAAAATACAACAAACAACAAGATGGAGTTAAAGGCTGTAATTAACGGGCTAAAGATGTTAAAAATCTCCTGTAAAGTTATTTTACATACTGACAGTCTTTATGTTAAAAAGGGTATCACAGAATGGATCAATAAGTGGAAGATAAACGGTTGGAAGACGGCCGATAAAAAAGCAGTAAAAAACATGGAATTATGGCAGGAGCTAGATGAAGTTGCTGTGCAACATGTTATAGATTGGAGGTGGGTTAAGGCTCACGATGGTAATGTGCATAACGAAGAAGCGGATAGGCTTGCTAGAAAAGAAACTAAGAAGCTGAAGACAGAAATTATGAGATTAAAAACTCCGCTAAGAAGAAACTCCAAGTCAGCTGCAGTAAGTAGATACAAGCCAACATTTTCAGTAGCAAATTTATGTTAACCTGTGTAATGATATGGGATGCGTGTTTATTTCTGTAAAAAAGAGTGACTGCTAGCGACGATAGCAATGATGACGCAACTGATTCTTTAGACTACAAAGTAGGACAAAAAATAAAGAGTTGTAGATTAGCGAAGGGGTATACTCAGAAAGACTTAGCAAAGAAAATCGGTGTAAAATACTGGGTAATACTTCATTATGAAAAAGGAAAGCGTAAAATTTCAATCAAAAGGTTATACAGCATTGCAGAGGCACTATCAATTAGCATTATAGATCTCATTCCTGAGCACATAACATCAAATGAAAAAAGTTATCTTGAGAGTGAAGGAGAAGAGATATTAGGTCTAGTAGAAAAGTGTGAAAAAGTTGAGAACCCAGAATTTCGTAATGTAATTTACTCATTAATTAAATCTACTCGAGTTGGCAAAGAAACCAGTAGAAAAGTAGCGAGAATAGAGATGGCAAAGAATCTAGTCAAAGTAGGAGTTTCTGATTACATAATTTTCCAAGCAACCAGCTTATCAATTGAAGAATATAGTAATGCAGAAGAAAAAACTAGTTCTGTGGACTACAGCTTGGGACCAAGGATAAAAAAGTTAAGATTAATGCGAAGGTATACTCAGAAAGATTTAGCACAAAAAATTGGTACAACACCTAAGGCAATACATGACTATGAACAAGGGCATATAGCCGTTCCACTTGAAAATTTATATAAGATAGCAGAGGCATTATCAGTTAACATCGCAGTCTTACTGCTAGGACAAGTAGAAGAAGTTGTGGCAAAAGACGAACTGAATAGCTTAATAAAGGAATGCAAGGGAATTGATGATCAAGAACTACGTGATGAATTTTATGCAATGATCAAATCCATATCTGAGGGTATGCTAGTTATCGAAGAAAAAGTTAAAAAGGCAGAAAAAATCGAAATAGCAAATAAGCTACTTGGATTAGGAATTTCTACCGATATAGTCTCAAAAACAACTGGATTGAACGGTAATTTTTTTGATTAGAAGAAGCAAAAATCTACAACGACATTGCTTAAGCAACTATTAACATCTTTTATATTTTGCATAAAAAATAAACAAAAAAATCGAAAAAAATTGACTTGACTTCCGCCAAAATAGATGGCCTTATGCTAACACTACTAAAAAAACAGTAGTAAATAATTAAAAATTAATAGTATCTAAAAAAGGGTAATTTTTATGAATAATAATAAAAAAAGTAAAGATAGTCGTAGACAAGAAATAGAGCGTAGAATATTAGGAAACGCTGTTTTTAATAACGAAGTTCTTGAGATAATTCTCAATGCAGTGCATGATGAAACCCAAGCTCAAGTTATTTCGAAAAGGTTAACAGATCATTTTAAGGGAGTAGGCAGGATTTTAGGTCAAGAAATAGATGATCTAAAAACTATAGAAGGTGTAACTGATTCTACAGTAGCAATAATTCATGGTGCTAATAAGCTAGTGAACATGGTACTCAAGGAAAGGATAGAGGAAGGACCAATAATAAACTGGAAAAAGCTAACAGATTATCTTCAGGCTAACATTGGTTATTCAGGGAGGGAAAACCTCAAAATAATGCTTTTGAATAAAAGGTTCCATCTAATAGGAGAGGAAACATATGTAGGAGCAGTGGGTCAGGTATCTATCTTAATAATGGAAATAATAAGAAAAGCAATACTTGCAAGAGCAACATCAATTATAATATCTCATAACCAACCTGGCGGAACTGTAAAGCCATCAGAGCGAGATAAAGCTATGACTAAAGAGTTAGCTTCAGCTTGTGCGACTATAGGTATAAAATTAGCAGATCACATTATTGTTGCAGGCAACAATCGTTTTAGTTTCAAGGAAAATGGATTGTTATGACTGTATTTTCGAGCAGTAAGTTTGAACCTAAGGAACTTCCAAAATTGTATTTATATTTTTTTTTCGAAAGTATTTGCATATTTGGAATTTATGTTTTATAATTTCCAAAAAATAACATATTGAGTTAATAATAAAGTAACAAGTTGAGCTGTAGAATTAAATAGTTAGCAAATAATAGGAGTTTGATATGACAAAGGTAAAAGACTTAAAAAGTTTAAATAAAAAGCAACTGGATAAATTACGTAAAGGAATATTAGCTGCTATGGGAAATAGCACTAATGTACAACAACCAATTGCTGTAAACAAGGTTAGTGAAGTTAAAAAATCTATGCCTTTCCCTAATGATAGCCGTGACAGGATAATCAACTCGGGAAAAGGACTTGATCATATTTATGGCACAAAACCGGCGAAAAATCAAGAAGATTATCCCGAAGGTTTAAATCCATTTGACTCAGAGTTGAAAAAAAGAAAGCTAAGTGCACTGGAAATTGAGTGGTTCAGCTATTTCAAAAGTGCAATTGTAACAGCAAAGAGCCCAAGTAAAATGCACGAAGTTGTCGATAAAGCAATAGATATTGGGATGAGGATGAATGGGTGTCATGAGAATAATTGGAGTTTTGCTGAGTATGTTATATTAGGCATGCAGATGCATAAATTCAAAAAAAATGATCAGAAGAAGGTAATGCATAAACTAATGCTGAAGGGAGCAGAGTTTCATGACCACCTATTGGAAAATAAACTAATAGGTGAGATTCATAAAGAACTGCGACCAAAGGTCCAGCCACAGATAGAAAAGCAACTTGAAGAGCGGAGAAAAGCTGCTAAGAATGCTGTTCGAGGGGGAGACGTAATAGTTGTAGAAATGGATAACGAAACAACTCTTACGGAATATTCTAAGGGTAGCACAGTAGAGATTGCAAAAGCACTAAATACAGGTCCAAATAAGGAACTGGAAAGCCACATAATAAAAATAGACGGTGGTGAATTAGAAATTAGAAAAAAAGAAGGGGGTAAAAGGAACTATACTGATGTACTCGGTGGTTTTGAAATAACATTTCCTACAAGTATTGGTGGGCTAGTAGTTATAGTGTACCACGACGTAAAAAACTACGACCAAATACAAGTGAGAGTAGTAGATACGGAAATGTTGTCTAAACTACAAGCGAAAGGCGAGGAAATAGGGAAAAACTGTCTCTTTGGTGGAATGAAAATCGAAGAAGCAGTGAAAAGGGGAAGTTTCCCTAGAAGCGGCTTTTTGAGTGAAAAAAAGGCAGCTAGTGAAACATTGTCTTCGTCTTCATGGGAAGGTAGGATAAGTGGAGGTAGTCAAGAAACCATTAGGACATGTTAAGCTAATTTGGAGAGGAAAGTTTTTTTCTTCTCCATCTATTCGTAAAAAGGGGTTTTTTAACTAAGTTGAGCTATAGCAAAAAATCCTGTAATAGTATATCTTTCTGTGAAAGAAAGTGGCTATTCCTTTAGATCGCGAAGTAGGACAAAAAGTAAGAAGTTGTAGGCTAGCCAAAGGATATACTCAAAAGGATTTAGCTGAAAAAATCGGGGTAAAATACTGGGTAATACTTCATTACGAAAAAGGAAAGCGTAAAATTTCAATCAAAAGGTTATATAACATTGCAGAGGCATTATCAGTTAGCATTATGGATCTTATTCCTGAACATACAATATTAAATGAAGAAAGTTATATTGAGAATGAGGAAGAAAAGATATTAGATCTAGTAGAAAAGTGTGAAAAAGTTAAGAATCTAGATGTAATTTACTCATTAATCCAATCTACTCGAGTTAGCAAAGAAACCAGTAGAAAAGTAGCGAGAATAGAGGTGGCAAAGAATCTAGTCAAAGTAGGAGTTTCTGCTTACATAATTTTGCAAGCAACCAGCTTATCAATTGAAGAATATAGTAATGCAGAAGAAAAAACTAATTCTGTCAACATGGGACAAAGAATAAAAAAACTAAGGCTGATGAGAAAATATACTCAAGAGGACTTAGCAAAAAAAATTGGTACAACACCTAAGGCAATACATGACTATGAACAAGGGCATATAGCCGTTCCACTTGAAAATTTATATAAGGTAGCAGAGGCATTATCAGTTAACATCGCAGTCTTACTGCTAGGACAAGTAGAAGAAGTTGTGGCAAAAGACGAACTGAATAGCTTAATAAAGGAATGCAAGGGAATTGATGATCAGGAACTACGTGATGAATTTTATGCAATGATCAAATCCATATCTGAGGGTATGCTAGTTATCGAAGAAAAAGTTAAAAAGGCAGAGAAAATCGAAATAGCAAATAAGCTACTTGGATTAGGAATTTCTACTGACATAGTCTCACAAGCAACTATATGAGCGGTTTATGGTGAAAAAAATTATTGTGGAGGTAAGATATGTTTGTTTCGGTAAAAACAACAGCTATTAGAGGGCCAGAGTATATAGACTCTATCGATTATAAAATAGGGCAAGAAGTGGAAATTTGTAGATTAATACAAAAATATACTCAGATAGACCTGGCAAATAAAATAGGTATAACATATCAGGAAATACACAACTATGAACAAGGGTACAAACCTATCTCAACAGAAATATTATATGAAATAGCAAAAGCATTATCAGTTAATGCTGCAGATCTGCTTCCTGAACCAAAAGTACTAAATGAAGATTGTTATTTTGAAGATGAGGCAGAAAAAATATTAAGCCTGATGAGAATATATGAAAAGATTGAGAATCAGGAATTACGTAAAACAATATACTCATTGGTTGAATTTGCTAAGGGTTACAAAGAAAGTAGCAGAAAAAAAGCAAGAGAGGAAGTATCAAATAATCTAGTTCAAGAGAACATCCCTGTTAGTATTATTTTGCAGGCAACCGGCTTATCTACTTGCAAATATGATAATAGAGAAGAAAAAGTACGTATTGATTCTATAGACTATAAAATAGGACAGAGGATAGAAATCATACAGTTAATACGTGGGTATACACAAGAAGATTTAGCAAATAAAATAGGTGTAACACCTCAAGAAATACGCGACTATGAGCAAGGGTACATTGAAATACCACTTGATAAATTATACGAAATAGCAAGAGCGTTATCAGTGAAAGTAAGGGTTTTACTGCCAGAAACGATAAAAAAAGATGAAAGTAACGAAATAGACGGTGAACTATTGAGTTTAGTAAGTGGAGACACCAAGACTGAGGATCAAGGATTATGGAATAGATTGAATGCATTAGTTGAAACTCTATCTAAAAGTATGAAGGTTGTTAAAGAAAAGGTAAAAAGAGCAGAGAAGATCAAAATTGCAAAAAATCTACTTAAATTAAGCGTTTCTATCGATGTTATCTCACGAACAACTGGCTTATCTGCTAAGGAATTTGTATAATTCGAGGGTTATAGGCATCGTAGCAGAAATTTTGTATAGAGCTTGGATATGTGGAAAAAAGTTATAAAAACAATAGACTTTGATAAAATTTTATGGTAGAATATATGTTATTGTTTTTGTAAAAAAGGTATGATTTCAACGGCAGCTAATAATAACGCAGCCGATTATGTAAACTATCGAATGTGGCAAAAAATAGAAAGTTGTATGTTGATGCGAAAATATTCTCTGGAAGATTTAGCAAGTGAAATCGGAGTATCACTTCAGCAAATGCAAAGGTACAAACAAGGACTAGATGAAATTGGTATAATCAAACTCTGTGCTATAGCAAACATATTATCAGTAAGTGTTACATTTCTACTTTTTGAACTAGGAGTTACTTACCCTGGAACATATAAAATATGGCAAGAAGTAGAAAGGTATAGTTTAAAGCAAGGATATACTCAGGAAGATTTAGCGAATGAACTTGGGATGTCAGAACAGCAAATGCAAATGTACGCACAAGGGCTAGCTAGCGTTACTATGGAAGAACTTTATGCTATAGCAAAGATGTTATCAGCTGATATTATAGATCTAATGCATCAAACAAAAGAAGATTGTTATGAAGGTTGGGATAACAAAAAATGAGACATCAATTTTGGAATATAAGAAATTTGATGGCTGAAATGCTGATTGACAAGACAGAGATCGCAAAGGGTCTAGTTGAGGCAGGGATTCCTGTTGAAATTATTTCCCAAGCAACTGGTCTAATCTACTGAAGAATTTGCGTAATTTGAAGGTCATACTCCCAAATAGTCATCGTGAAACTTATAGCGAAAATTTCATATAAAGCTACCCGGTATACCCCTTATTTTTAAAATTTTGAATATGTTGAACAAAAAACGACCTCCACAGAAGAGCTTACAGAGGCATTAAAGATGCCGGACGTCCTTTTGGTCATCTTTTCATAATCACCTCTATAATGTACTTTAAAACCCTACTAAATGGATATGGTGAATTTTCCGCGTAATTATGTCCTTAAAATGCTTGTTTTTGATGTAAAACACTGTAGCTTTAATAAAATTTAATAGTATCCGAAATAGAAGTGGGCTATGATTAGCAAGGGCAAGCAGCGACCCATTCTTCTTCAGTTAAAATTTTAACACCTAGTTCCATAGCCTTTTTATACTTAACTTTCCCAGGGGCTTTACCTACAATCACAAAATCCGTTTTTTTCGATACAGTTTCACTGATCTTTGCACCCAAGAATTTCATCTTCACGTATACTTCATTTCTTTCCATTGTTGATAATTCTCCAGTAACGACCACTATTTTGCCACTAAAAGGGGAATTACTCGTATTAGTACTAACAGGTTCAATCTTTAGTTGAGAAGCAAGCTTACTTACCATTTCAACATTATCTTTTTTAGCGAAAAACTCTTCCAAGGAATATATAGTCTCTTCTCCTATACCTATTATGTTCGTTATTAATTGATCGGAAACCTCGCTGTTATAAGATAATTGAACCATGGTCTCATACCAACTCTCATAAGATTTATAATACTTGGCTAGTAATTCTGCTGCACGTGGTCCGACAAGTCTAATTCCTAGAGAAGAGATAAATCCGTCAAGGGCTATGGTTCTTCTGCTGTTGAAATTTTTGGATTTTTCTTCAAGAGCTAAAATGTCAGATGTTTTTCTGGTCAAACCGAGGTCGTAAAAGATCTCCACTTGTTTATCACCCAAACCAGTAATGCCCAACTGAGAAGCAAAATGTTTTAACTTCCCTATTTGCTGTGCTGGACAAGCGTTTCCACCTAAACATCTAACTTTAGCTCTCCAGTCATCAACATCACTTCCACATTCGGGGCAAGCGTCAGGAAAAACAAACTTTGGTGCATTTGGAGAACGAGCACTTTCATCAATACCTATGATCTGAGGAATCACATCGCCCGCTCGCTGCACTACCACAACATCTCCTTCTCGTATATCTTTACGCTCAATTTCATCCTTATTATGCAGAGTTGCTCTAGTAACGATCACTCCACCTATATTTATCGGAACTAATTGAGCAACTGGTGTTAGTTGACCTGTTCGACCAACTTGTATTAATATCTTTTCTATTTTAGTTTTTCCATGAGCTGCAGGAAATTTGTGTGCTATCGCCCATTTTGGAGCTTTATTTGTATTACCTAGACGTTCTTGCAACTGTAAGTTATTGATTTTATATACTATTCCATCAATATCACAACCTAATTCGTGGCGATTACCATAGATTTTGTCATAAAACTCCAGCATTTCGTCCACGTTTTTTGCTAAACATTGATGCTCATTTACGCAGAATCCAAGCTTTTTCAGCTTATTTAATACTTCAGATTGGGCCTTTTCTGTTCCGCCGATCAAAGAGTAAACAAAATACTTTAGTGGCCTACTTGCAGTGACTTCTGGATTTAGTTGCCTTAATGAACCAGATGCTGTGTTGCGCGGATTTGAAAATTGATTATCCTTATTTAATTTTAGAAAGTCATCTTTTCCTATATAGACTTCTCCCCTAACTTCCAATCTGCCTTTTACACCAGGTAAAACTTTAGGAAAGTCTTTTATGGTTTTGACGTTATCGGTAACATCTTCACCTAAATTGCTGTTACCACGAGTTGCAGCTTTAATGAGTACGCCATCTTCATAAATTGCAGTGAAAGCTAAACCGTCTATTTTCAGCTCACAGACTATTTCCAACTCATGTACATTTAGAAGTTTTTTGACCCTAGCAAGGAATTCTTCAAGGTCTTCTTGTTTATAGGAGTTGTTCAAAGAGAGCATAGGCACAATATGCTGTACCTTCGCAAACCTTTCATCAGGTGCAGCTCCAACTGTTACATCAATTCCTAAAAGTTGTGCCTCGGCTTTTAGCTTATCGTATTCTGCATCGGTTATTTCTGGCTTACTTTTTTGATGATACAGTACATCATGGTACTTTATTTTTTCTTTTAGTTCTATTGCATTTTCACTCATAACCACCTCTAAACCCTAATACTAAATCATAACACAAGAAAGTTTCAAAGTCAAGCTTTTTGGCCTGTATGGCCACTTTTGTCTAGATTTATATGAGAAAAAACATAAGCTTTTTAGGGTTTACTTCATGCCCTTTACTTAAAATTAAAATCTCATTCGATTTTTTCGATTTACCCATTCCATAAGACCATTTGGGTTGAATGATATGATATCCTTCATACATATCCCGTATTTTTTTGCAGTCATTATACGATAAAACCCATTCATCACGAGTAACCAAAAGTTTGGCAAGTCCTTCGTGGTCAAAATCTGTGCCTCTTTTGCCGTATAGCTTTTGGTCAATTAAATAGGGTGGATCACAATATAAAAAATCATTTGCGTGTTTCGGAATGCTCTCTTTGAAATCGGCTAAATCTACGGTCAGATCTTTTATTGAGAATTTTGCTAATCTTTCTATTGAACTTGGCGTAAAACGTGGGTGTCCTGGAGACATACCTCCTGGCAATATTGTACCACTAAAAGATGAGCGGTTTAATGCAAAAAATGCTGCAGCAACTTCAACTCTATCTCTCAAGGTGAATAATGTTTTTTGTAAGTTATAAAACATGGCAGATGTCATATTTTGGTACTTCCTAACTACTTCTGCAAGGTAAGAAGCATTTTTTAAAAGCACCTGCCAAAATCTTACTAATGGTTCAAAAGTGTCATAGCCATAAACTTTTGTTCCTCTGCTGGCTAACGCTAACTCTATTGATCCTCCACCTATAAAGGGAGAGCAAAGCGTAGGTAATCCTTGGGGAATATACTCATTAATAATTTGAGAAACGGCACGGCTTTTACCGCCAGGATAACGAAGAGGGGATTCACTCTTTTTGTTTGTTTTTTTCCTACACTAATCACAATTTAATTTATTCCCTGGAAATTTGCTCTGGGTCTTTCTTGGCTGGTTCAACTGAAATATCTTCCAACTTTTCTGGCTCAGTTACCGTTGGCTCTTCTTTGGATTTTGCTGCTAATTTGCGTTGTTTGACAGCTTTCTTTAGTGTCTTGACTACGATAAAATTGATACTAAAAACACATGCAGAAGTTATTGCTAGTGCTGGGAATGGTGCTAAATTGAATGTTGGCAAAATCGCTACAATCGTTCCAGCAGTTAGGAGAAACGCTAATTTTTTGCTTCCAATGACCTTATTTTTTTTAACCTTGATTGGATTTAGGCTTTTGACCTTTTTCTTGAACATGCCGCCCTTTTTGATTGTTTTTTCTTTAGGTTCAGTTCTTAAGCTTCTCATTTTTTCTTTCGCCTTTTGAAAGCTATTTCTGAAGCTGATGCCTCTTTTTAAGTCTTTTCCTTCTAAATCCTTTTGTTTTTTTTCGGGGGGTTTTTCAACTTTAGCCGTAGGATTTTGAATTTTTACCGGAACTCCAGAGCGTTGTTTTTTTGGCGAGACTATATTCTTTATTCCTTTTTTAGCTTTTTTGTATAACTTCTTTGCTTTGTTTGGCATTTTTAAAATCACAAAATTTATTTATTACTTCCCAATTCTCCTCTATCATTTCATTTGCTTCTTGTTGCAGACATTTGATATTTTGAGGCGTAGTATTATCCATCTCAGCCGATGCTATTGTCAGTTGTGATTGTATCCTTACGTATCTGTCGTCCATTACGTTACTTAGCTGATAATTTACTACATCAAGACTCGATGCAAACATCACATTTAATAGAGGCTTTATCCAGGCTATCTTTCCTAATTTTCTATGCTTTATTCGATTAGTAAGTTCTATTGGCCGTTTTATAATACAATTCATCTCTATATGCATAGATGTTAGTCCAAATATAAAAGTCATCAGTGTTTAGTTGAAAATGATTATCCAAGCCACTAAACTCACCTAAATTGCGTAGGAAGTTCTTGCTTTCTTCGGTGAGTAATAAGTTCGCAGAATGATAATATTCATTGATTTTTTCACCTTTTGTTACATAGAAGTGTAGCATATTTAATACCGTCAATAGATTTTTAAAGAGATGTTTTTAAGACCTCATTTCCCGCTAGAAATTTGGGATTTGAACTCGTCCAATTCTTCAGAGAGATTTTTTACCCGCTCTTCAAGCCGATACACTGTAATAGTTAATCCGTTATTCTGTTCAATGAGTTTTTCATGCATGTGAACTCGTAGATCAAGTTTAGCAAGCCACCATATCGCCGCTACCGTCTGTATTACCATCGTTACTATTACTGCGATTGGGATCTTTTGATTTTGCATAAAAGTGTTCTGGATAAATTAGGTTTTTAGAATTTAGTCTTACTGTTTTAACGTATAAAATCAGAAGTTAATGTAGGTTATTTCTTACCTTGAGGCGCATTTTCTGCATCAGAAAGTAACCTTATAATTTCCACATAATCCTGATGTTTCTTGTTATACTGTTTATTACTCCTTGCCACGCTCAGTGGAGTTGCAAAGTCCTTATTTTTAGCATTAGGATTTGCACCTTTCTCTAGCAAGAGTTTAACGGCATCTAAACTACCGTATTTTGCAGCACGGTGTAATGGCGTCCACCTAAATCTATCAGTAGCATCAATGTTTGCCTCTTCTTCCATTAGAAACCTTATAACTTCTAAACAATTCTTTTGTGCAGCATAATGCAGTGCCGTTACTCCCCATTCTCCTGCATCAATATCTACGACATTCCCTACTAGAAATTTGACAACCTCCAAACTACAACTTTCAGCAGCAATACGCAACATCTTTTCGTAATTCTCGGAGGCTTTAGCGTTTGCCAACTTAACTCCCTTATCATTATCAAAGACAAAGCAACATATAATAAACACAGCAATAATACCAAATATTATTAATCCACAGATAGGCCCAACCCAATCTATCCAACTTGGGTGATGATAGTGATCTTGCTGATAATGGTGATTTCTTTTTGGCATATTTTTGTTGCAAATACTTTACCCTGCTTATAACAATTGTTTGTTTAATTTCTCTTAATAGCTTATCACCGCTTCTACCATAGTTTGGTACCCCCTATTATCCAAAATATGCTCTGCTCTACTTATCACCCACTCACCATCTATCTCTTGACAAAATCCTGATAAATTTATTTTAGCTTCCGCAAATAACTTCGGATTGCCTGGTATTGTTACGTTTAATTTTGCTTCACTTTGCTTTAATTGTCTTAATTTGGCATTCGCAGCATCAATTGCTGATTCTGCAGTAGAGTAAGGCTTCTGTATTGGGTAACTTGGTTCTTCATTTCCGACTTTTTCTTCTATGGTTTCCCCCTTTTCATAACTATGCCATTTTGCAATTACAGATCCATACTTACTTCGCACATTAAAATTTACCTTCCAATTTATCACATCTTTAGGCGTAAGTGCTGTTGTGCCTAAAGCCTTGCCAGCTGCTGACTCTTCTCCTCTTGGAATAAAAATTATATAGCCTCCCACTGGTTTTACTAACGCTTCATGCTCCTTATCTAATCTAGTGATCAAAAAACTTATGTCGCTTTCACCTGTTTGAGTGGTATGTGAGATGTATGGTTAGAACAGTAAGCATAAGAAAGCTTTTATATTATTAATTTTGTAGTAGAGTTATATGAGCATATTATGAAAACTTATCTATTAAATCAGGAGTTTTATGGATTACAGACTGAGAGCTTATTTACTTGGAGTTATCTGGTTTATACTTAGTTTACTTAGTAGTGTAGCTAATGATACTATATCAAAACATCTCGGTTTACATCTTCAAAGTTTTGAAATAATCTTTTTCCGTTTTTTATTTAGCACTATTACTCTTATACCTTTTATACTTTACTATGGAATGGGAGCTTGTAAAACAAGTCAAATATCTATTCAAATAACTAGAGGTGCATTGTTGTTTTGTGGAATGACCTTATGGACCTATGGATTGACTGTTTACCCAATGGTAACTGCAACAATTATAAGCTTCTCCGTACCATTATTTGTTATACTTCTTGCAATCCTCTTGCTAGAAGAAAATATAATTTGGCAAAGATGGGTGGTAACTGTCATTGGTTTTTTTGGTATTGCTATTGCTACTAAAGCTTATAGTGAGGACTTTAATCCTAAAATTCTTATTTTTATTGCATCTGCATTAATTTTTGCTATACTAGATATACTTAATAAGAAGCTTGTAATGAAGGAGCCAGTAATAAGTATGTTATTTTACTCAGCTCTAACAACAACTATTTTTTCTACTGCACCTTTGTTGTTTTGTTGGCATATACCTTCCTTGTTAGAATTAACATTACTGCTGATTTTAGGAATTAATCCAAATCTAATTCTGTTCTTCATGTTAAAAGCTTTTGCTCTTGCTGATGCTACTGCACTTGCACCGTATAGATACATAGAGTTAATAATTTCTGCAATAGTAACATATGTTATATTTAATGAGCTACCTGACAAAAGTGCTTTTTATGGTACTTTAATATTGATACCATCAACTTTATTTATAGCCTATTCAGAAAGTAAAGTAATTAAGAAAAATAATCTAGCAACACTAAGATAAAAGTTTATGACTCTAATTGTTAATGATGTCCTTTTTAAATGCTTAAGCAGTTGAGCTAGATTAAAATATCTTTATGTGATAATAAAATGTATATAACCATTATAGGAATAGGGTATGTAGGTTTAGTATCTGGTACAATGTTATCAGAACAGGGCCATAATGTTGATTGTATTGACATAAATACTAAGAAGATTGAGTTGTTAAAATCAGGAAAAATTCCCATATATGAACCTGGATTAGCAAACTATTTAGAGAATAATATAAAGCTGCAAAGGATAAGATTTTTCAATTCGTATTCTCAAATAAATTCCAACACGGAAGTAGTATTTGTAACCGTGGATACTCCATCAGACTCCTTAGGAAATGCAGATTTAAAGAATGTGTATAGATCAGTAAATGAAATTTCTAAGAGAGTTAATCAAGGCTGCTTAATAGTTATAAAGTCAACTGTTCCTCCTGGTACTACAGAAAGCATACACAACCACTTACTCAGTGAAGGTTATAACCTTGATTTAGGAGTTAATCCGGAATTCCTCAAGCAAGGCTCTGCAGTATCAGATTTTTTATATCCAGATAGAATAATAATAGGAGTAAAAGCTGAGCGAGCTAGAGCAAAACTAGAAGCTATATATAGATCATTTATAGATAAGAACATTCCGTTAATAGTCACTGATACAACTACCGCTGAAATGATTAAATATGCTTCTAATGCTTTTCTAGCAACAAAGATTGCTTTTATCAATGAAATAGCAGGTTTATGTGAGGCATTAGGAGCAGACATTGACCTTTTAGCTAATGGCATGGGAATGGACCATAGAATAGGCAGGGAATTTCTAAAGGCTGGCCCAGGATTTGGAGGATCTTGTTTTCCTAAAGATTTGTTGGCTTTGATAAGACTTGCTGAAGGTCACAATTTCAAACTACAAATTTTAAATTCAGTTAAGGAATCTAACTATAATCATATAATGAACATTGCTAAAAAGGTAGAATATGTATTAAATGGAGTCCAAGATAAAAAAATAGCAATATGGGGACTAACTTTTAAATCTGGTACTGATGATGTGAGAAATAGCCCAGCTATAGACATCGCAAAATTATTAGTGAATAACAAGGCTAAAATTACTGCATATGATCCAGTTGGAATGGATAACGCTAGGCGAGTTCTAAAGGATATAGAGTACGCAGACAACGCTATAGAAGCTGCAAGGAATGCAGAAGCCTTGTTACTGTTAACAGAATGGGAAGAATTTAAAAATCAAGACTTTATAATTTTAAAGGATGTCATGACTGCACCTAATATTTTTGACTTTCGTAACTTGTTAAATAATAAGCTGTTACTAGAATTTGGTTACAACGTTTATTCTCTAGGCAGAAAATCTATCTGTGAAGTTTAGTGTTAAGAAACGTTTCCCACACCAACTTTACTCAATTTTTTAAGGCTTCTGCTTGATAATATGGAAAAGCAAACGAGTGCAGTAACAGAGGAAATGAAAAAAAATGAGAACATAATGCTATTACCACAGTGTTTAACAAGTACTCCTAAAATCACACATGAAAATATTGAACTTGCAATATACCCAAACAATCCTGTTAAGCTTACAAGTGCACATACATTATTTTGTGAAGCAATTTCTACAGCTATAACACCTGTTAATACTTGTACTCCAAATATAAAAAATCCTGATAAGGTTGCGCCAAAACTTATAAGAGTTATGTTGTGACAAAAGTTCATTGTAGCGAAAATAAGTGCTATACCCAGCATATAAAGTAATGCTAGCAGGCTTCTATTTCGAAAGAAATACATATCACTAATCTTTCCTGTGACTAAAGTTCCAAGGATCCCACCCAAGTCATACGCACCTGTTATTAGTGAGGATTGCACAAGAGAAATTTGTAATTCGTCTTTTAAAACTATAGGGAACCAAAAAAAGATTCCCATTTTTATAATATAAGCACAAAAAGTGGCACAACATAGAAACCATATGGAACTTGTCACCTTAATACTGATTTGAAGTTTCTGCACTTTGTAGATAGTAAGAGAGGTATTTTCTCTGTAATATGCTTTTAATATTATATAAATTCCGAAGAGTAAGCATAAGAGACCAGAATACAAAAATGCACTTTTTGCACCATACATTTTAATTATGCTTGGTAACGCAATCAGAGTAATACAAGAACCGAGTTGCTGAGACGCACTCATAACCCCCCACGATGATGCGATTGAAGAGATGCTGGAGTTTGTAACCATAAACTTTGTAATAGCTGGCCAACCTACTCCTCGTGCCCAAGCTAATAATATTAATGTTAATAATAATAAGGTTAAGTTATTATATAATAAAATTATACCCATGGTTAATGACCCAGTTGCAACATTGCATAACCCAAACATAAATAATGGATTATTTCTGGAGTCCATGACTATTCCGTTGATGAATTTTGATATTCCGTAAAAAAAAGAAAAGCAAGCAAAAAAATAGCTTAATTTCACATAGTTTGTGTGTCCAGTATCTGTCAACAGTGGCAGAGCAATCGGTATACTTTGTCTTGATAAATAAAGTAGCACATATCCAAAAAAGAATAGCAAATATTGAAAGAAGATAGGGTTCATACCTGTTCTCCAACAGCTATTTAGTTATAGCAAACAATACCATAACTAGGATAGTAGTATAATATGGTTTTATGAGAAGTTTGCAAGTAATTAATGCATAGAATTATGGGTATTTAGTATTTCCTTTATGGCAGAAAGAGTAACATCAATATCATCATAGCTTATATCTCTATGCGTTATAACTCTTATTCTACCTCTTATATTAGCCACTCTAATGCTATAATTCATTATTAGTGCTTCTATTAATTTCTGAACAGATGTACCACCATTACGTAATGAAAAATAAGCTATATTAGTCTTATATAAATCATTATCTATTACGATTTGATCTATAGAGCTTAGGCCTTCTATAAGATACCGCATCTTTTTATGATCTTCTACTAAAGAGTTCACGTTGTTATCGAGAGCATACAAGCATGCAGCTGAAATAATACCGGCTTGGTGCATACCTCCACCAATTTGAAACTTATAGTACCAAGCTTTTTCAATAAACTCTTCACTTCCAACCAATACTGCACCCATTGGAGCACCTAATCCTTTACTAAAATCAATAAACACTGAATCAAAATGGCTTGCATACTCTTTTGGGGATACTTTAGTATAAGCACAAGCATTGAACAGCCTTGCACCATCTAAATGAGTAAATACGTCATTCTTTTTGCAGAGACTTGAGATTTCTTGGATATATTCTAAAGGCCACACAGCTCCACCACCAAAATTCGTCGTTTGTTCAATAGAAACAAGCCCAACTCTTGGAACATTTCTTAAACTAGGACGAGTGATAAACTCAACAATTTGCTCTCTAGTAAATATTCCCCTTGTCCCTTTGATGGGTAAAGGAGTGGCATGTGCCTGAGCTGCTATTAAGCCAGATTGTACTATTAACGGGTGCGAGGTTTCATCAAGTACCAAGTAATCACCTGGTCTTTGAATGTGTACTTTATAAGCAATTACATTGCACATCGTTCCTGAAATCAAAAATATTCCTGCCGGCTTACCTAATATTTCACATGTGGTTGCTACTAATTCGTTCACAGTTGGATCTTCACATGCAGCTTCATTTCCAACTTTTGCTTTAACCATTGCTTCCCTCATTTCAGCTGAAGGATCAGTGTTTGAATCGCTAAAGAAATCTATTTTTACTCTCATACTAAATTTAACACAACCTTTTTTATAATTTCAGCAGCTTTTATGATATCTGTTTCCTTTATGCCAAGGTGGGTAACTGCTCTTATATGAAATTCGAGCCAAGGAAAGAGTAGTAAACCATAAGCTTGGCACTTGCTCAAAAAAAACTCATTAGTTACATTTAGCTCTTTTATACTAAAGCTTACTATATTAGTTTCCGGATAAGGCAGTATCAGTTCTATATATGGAATTTCCTTAATCATATCTGCAAACAATTTAGCGAGCTTGTTGTCTTCTTTAAGCCTAGAAATATTATTTTGTAGTACATACTTTCCTGCATTAGCATAGTACCCTATTTGATGATAACCACTACCTAACCAAACCTGTAACTTTTTAGCCTTTTCAATTATATCTCTCCTGCCCATAAGCACTGAACCAAAAGGAGCTCCAAGTCCTTTGGTAAAAGAAAAGCTCATTGTATCCACATACTTAGCATAATCTGCTAAAGCAATATTTGTTTCGACATGAGCATTAAATATTCTTGCACCATCTAAATGAAGATTTATATTGTAAGTTTTTAGAAAGTGATATAGTTCAATTTGCTTCTCAAAAGGATAAATTTTACCATTAAATCCGTTGATACTATTTTCTATAGAAACTAGACTCACCTGAGCAAAAATTTTATATCTTGGCTTAGAATTAATAGTATATTCTACTTCATCAACATCTAAGATTCCACTACTATTCCTAATACAGTTGAACACTATATTATTTACTTTTGCATTGCCTGCACTATCAAAAAAATTAATATGATAATTATAGTGAGTTATTAGTTCATCACCAGGACTCGTTTGACTGGCAATAGCTAGCCTATTTGCAAGCATACCGCTGGTTAAGAATAATGCTTCTTCTACTTTGAATAGCTGTTTACAATGTTCCAATAAGTCATTACAGCTTTTGTCTTCACCGTAAGCAAAATCTCCAACAGTCGCGTTACTTATTGCATGTACAACGTTGGAGCTTTGTAAGGTTGTAGTGTCACTTCTTAGATCAATAAATTTTTCCATCTTCCTTTTTGCCATTCAAACAGCCAACTTGAGCATCCCAAAATTCTTTGTAAAGACCTTGCCTAGAAACCAGTTCAGTGTGTTTTCCATCTTGAACAATTTTTCCTTTATCAAATACCAGAATTCGGTCCATGTGTAAAAGTGTAGAAATACGGTGTGCTATAATAATGGTAGTTTTATTTTCCATTAACTTGAATAAACTCATTTGAATTGTCTTTTCTGTTATGGAGTCTAACTGACTAGTTGGCTCATCGAGAAGTAATATAGGAGCATTTTTTAGAAATGCTCTTGCTATGATTATTCTTTGTCTTTCTCCTCCAGATAACTTTATGCCTTTCTCTCCGACTATAGTTTCATATTGATCAGGTAGAGTCATAATGAAATCATGAATACCAGCCAGATTGGCGGCTCTCATTATTTCTTTGATAGTAGATTGAAGTTTACCGTACATAATGTTTGCTAAAATAGTATCATGAAATAACAAAGAATCTTGAGGTATTACGGATATCTGTTGCCTCAGAGAACTCTGTGTAACTTCTGACACTACTTGACTATCAATCTGTATGTCACCTTTTTTAACGTCAAATAGCCTTAAGATTAGATTTATAAAAGTAGATTTACCACTTCCAGAATAACCAACTAGACCTACCTTTTCGCAAGGATTAATGGTAACTGAAAAATCTTGGAATAATGACTCCTGACCTTCATAAGAAAAAGTGACATTATTAAACGTTATTCTTCCACTTAATAAATTTAATTCCTTAGCATTTTTCTTATCTTGAATTTCTGGCGCAGTAGTCAAGATTGGCAGTGCGTTTAAAACTTTGCCAAAGTGAGCAGAAAATTGGGTGAGATTCCTAGTTAGATGGTTAAGGAACTCTACAATGGATATATTAATTCCAAGCACAAGAGCAATATCTCCTATTGCAATTCTGTTCAATTGATAATCATGGATTAAAAAATACAAATTCACTGCTTGTAGTATGTCAAACGAATAGCCATATATAAACCAAAGCCAAAAGTATGCCCATTGTAATTTTCTCTCTGCAATAGTCCTTTTCTTGCATACTTGAAAAAATTTGCGTCTCTCATGTGCTTGCTGAGTAAATAACCTTACTGATATAACATTTAAAATACTATCTGCTATACTAGCTATTACTTGTGAACTTTGTTTAGAATAATTATCAGCTAATCCAGTAAGTATACGAAAGCTGAAAATCGAAGTTAAAATAAAAATGCTTACCCAAGTGAATGTGGCGATTGCAAACTTTATATTTACTAGTGATAATGTGTAAATAGCTAAAATTAATGCTATACTATAACTGAAGAAACAATCTATAAGCAACCTTATTAACTCTATCACACTATCCATTAAGTTACTGACCTTATATACTAAACTTCCAGATAAATTGTTCTGGTAATAGGAATGGTCTTGTTGAAGTAGTCTATAAAAAGACATGTCAGCTATTTTTTGACGCAGCAAAGTAAACATTCTTATATCAACAAAGTAGCTATAAAACCTGAAAGCAGTAGTGATGAGTAACGCCATAAGAATATAGGCACTTACAGGTAATAAAAGATTTTCTATTACATTACCTTCCTGATATTTTACAGCTGTATCTAGAATATTTTTTACTAAATACTTTCTAAAAGATAAATCAACAGCTACCACTAGAGCAACTAGAG
This sequence comes from Rickettsiales bacterium, assembly GCA_031266615.1. GTDB lineage: Bacteria > Pseudomonadota > Alphaproteobacteria > Rickettsiales > Anaplasmataceae > Wolbachia. The sequence continues at coordinate 33,775 of JAISAR010000006.1, read as the reverse complement.
ACATTATAAGTACGTTAAGCTTGAATTTAGATACTATATTCAAAATGAACATCAATACACATTTGAAGCTATCAACTCTGCTTCTATTCATTTATAATGCTAGCTCCACTACGTTGACTTTTTTGTTGAGAAATACAAGTAGTGAAAACCATAAATTTTTGTATATTTTTCCTGATATGTCTCCAGCATCGTGTAGTGTTGACGCTTGATTCAGAATAAGTAGCTTATATAAATCTCGCTTAGCGTCAGCAGTGTTAATTTCAGGAATACTTGTAGTTGTGTCTGCAAGAAAAGCCAACCAGCTCTTAATAAGTTCTTCCATGTTTTTTGCTTTTATACTTTTCTGGTAGCCAAATAACGATAAGCATTCTCTCAGTATGGATTCTGTCAACTTGCCACAATTTAGTATACCAAAAACCGAAGGCTGAGGTTTTGGCACACAGGGAAGATTTTGATCTTTTACAACCCACCTTGTCACATAAGCAAATCTATCTTTAGCATCTATATTCTTATCACTACCATGCCACAACCGCGAATCAAAAACTATTGCATCTCCTGCTAAAATAGGTAATGACTTAATTTTATAATTTTCTCGGTTATCTGAGTACTGATCAAAAAAATATGGATACCAAAAATCAACTAAAGGTTGTATTTCCCATTTGTGACTGTTTTCTATAATTTGCAGTGCACCTGAAGTTTCACTGACATTATTCAAAGCTAACCAAACAGAAAAATGGTAAGGATCATTAAAACTATAGGAGATGTCCTGATGAAAGGGAACTGCATCTATTAAATCAGCAGTCTTGCATATAACATTTGATTTCTTCTGTAGTGTCTGACACTGAAGTGACTTTTCAAGATGATTTTTGATAATTTTATCTAATACTTGAGACACAATTTTAGTTACCTGAGATGATGTGCCCCACCTTCCAGTGCAGTTTAAATAGTCAGAAGTTGAAACACCTAATTCTTGAGATAATTTCGATATCTTATTTGTGATATCACTTAAAGACTGAGTTATTAGCTCTAAAGGAACCAGATTTTTGATAATAAAAAAACCATTTTTTTGTAGTATTTCCATATAATTAACACCTGACATCAATAACTGATAAGTAATCTGTTAAAGGTACAACAGCAAAAATTTTGAATCCTTTTACTTGTTTTAGTATTTTTTCCCAATCGCTCAATGTTCTTAGTTTACCTCCTGTTTCAACCATTACATTAATATCTACAGAGCCTCCAGCTGGAGAGCGGTAATCTAAAATAGTTTCTATCAATAAAATACGAGATATTCCTTTGACCAATTTTAAATAAGATAGTACTTTACTATCATCATAATGCTGCAGAAAGCGGCAAAAGACACCTAATTCATAATTTGTAGCTGATAGTTCTTCCTGAGTTATAAGTTTGACTTTTAAATTTTCTACTACCTGCCTTGGTACTTTATGTTCGTTATATAGGCCTATAGAACCTTTATTGTGTATATCAGAATAAGCAAGAAATAAAGAGTGTACACCAAATAGCAATATATTCTTAGCACCACTCATATCAACCATGGAATTAAACTTTTTAGTGTCGAATATGGAATATCCTAGCAATGCCTGATAAAATGCTGCCTGCATATCTTCTGATGTTTCTTTCTCCTTGAAAGATTTAAATGAAGGTATCTGTTCTTGCCTTAATATATCGGTAATTTTTAGCCAATTCTTTTCAGCAGCAACTCTTGCCCACATTACCGCTGCTTGGGGCAAAAATGGTATTTCCTTAAAGCACTTACCTTTTGACGATAGTTGCCATAAGCACTGATTCTTATCGTAGTAGACAAACTCTATTTCCCACAATGCCCTTAGCAGCCTTTCCAGGTTTGGGACTGTAATGCTTAACCTTTGAGATAGAACTTGGGTAGTTGCTGGTAAGACACTTAGCAAACCAAGTTCAATAGCAGCATTTGTTAGATAAGTTTTCCAAAAAGCCGAAAGTTCTGCTGAGATCTTATGTACTTGAGATTCTTGGTTTACTTGAGACTTTTCATCTAAAGTAAAAATACTAAATTTTATGTTTCCGGTAATATCGATCTGCCCTAGTGTACCCTCAAAAGTTTCAACTTTTGCCATACTATTATAGAACGCGTCGACCATTTTAAACCTTTGCTGGTAGACAGGATTGCCGTTGACATCTATATGAAACCAACCATGCTGATCTTCCGCTATAGAATATCCTTTGTGGAAAACGTTAAGTTTCTTATACCACTTGTTATGCAATAGTTTGCCATGATTATCGATGTGTGTAGCTTTACCATCTTTGTAAACCACAGCAATACCATCCTTAAAATCCCCAACATAATCATATTCCTCCTGATAAATCCTATCGCCATTTAAATTAATATGAAAACATTTATCATATCTTCTAACTACACAAATATCTTCCTGATAGTTTCCAACCCACTGGTAGAGCTGTTTGTATGCCTTACATCCAGATGGATCAATGTGATAATACCCTGTATCATCTTCTACAGCTGCTCTGTTGCAGTAGAATCCAAAAGTTTTTAGAAATCTGTTGTGATAAACTGCTTCTCCCCTTACATTGATATGATAAGCGCCTGTCTCATCATAAACTGGTGCAAGGCCAGGCTCATGAAATTTGCCAACCTTTATAAACCTATTTTCATATAAAGGATTTCCTAGTAACTCGTGAAACATTTCACACGATGAAACTTTAATAGATTTAAGATATTGATTATCCTTGATTAATTGATCAAAGGTTTTCTCATATTGCATGTCTTGCATAATTCATAATGTAAATAATTCTTTTGTAAGTTTAGATACTCACTACTTTGCCATATTTCCCCCAGCTTAACTTCATTAACGTTGCCAAAATCCCCTAATGTTTTACGGAGTTCATCTGGAGCACAGCAAGGACTAAACTTTCCTTCATTGTTTATCCATGCTTCTTTGCCTAAAAATGGGCATTGACCACCTGGAGCCAAATCTTTGATACCTTCCTTAGAAAGGATCGTAAAATTTTCCAATTTTATTCTTGTGCCATTTGGCAACGGCATACTGTCCCTAAGTTCATATAACCTTCTCACTTCCGCATTCCATCTACTGATTGCTGATTCATCTCTTCTCATAGATAGATCCTTAATTTCGGTAAAATGCGCCCAAAGATGATGTCCTTTCACTCTATCTATGCCATTTTTTATAGCCATTTCAACCATGCCATAAAGTTCATGTAAATTACTTTCTAAAAATGTTAATTGTAAAGTAACGGTACACCGCTCACCTGTATCACTAAAATACTTATCCCTAATTCCAAGAAAAATTTTTAAATTTTCTGTTACTACTTCCCATTTTGAGCCCTTCATAATTTTCTCATGAGTTTCTTTTGTTGCTCCATTCCAAGAAATCTTAATATCAGATAAAACTGGTACCAATAGTTCAGCCCACTTTTTAGCTCCTTTAATAGGAAAAGAACCATTGGTTGTTAGGTTAAGCTTCAGACCGAATTCATGGCACAAATTGATTATTTCATCAAAGCTTTTGTACATTAAAGGCTCACCCATAGTAGAAGGAATAATTTCCCTTAAAGGTGTTCCAGCTGCTTCCTTAATCACTTTTCTGATAGTTTCTATTGACATTACCTTAGGTTTTATTCCTTTGGCTTTTTTCTCCTCTTTAACTTTACTGTATGGTGAAAAACATTCACACATTATACAGGAGAAATTACAATAGTCTGGATTAGTGTCAAAAGTAATTCTCCAAGGACCAGACTTTGCGGGTATTGATTTACCCTTACTTGCAATAGCATTACAGTAAATTTTGTTAAGTTGTTCGGTATGCTCACTTATAGAAGGTACATTACCATTCTCAGTGTATAGGTAGCCTCCTTGTGTCAGTTTATTATATAACTCTTGGTTTGTAGATAGAACCTGCATTTTTTCTGACAAACTATTTGCATCTCTGTGCTTAAATAACAACCCATTTACTCCGTCCCTTACATATTCTGCCATGCCACCATAATTGGCTGTTATAACTGGTATTCTAAGCTGCTGTGCTTCATGTATAACTAATGGTGAGTTTTCACCCCAAATTGAGGGAACAACTATTGCATCAACTTTATTAAATACATCAATAACTATACTTTTATTATCGTAACTTCCCATCCATTCTATCCTTTCTTTAACAGCACGTGGAAATTGGTCAGCAATTGTTTTTAGAGCTTTAGTTTCTTCTCTTACTGCTCCCCAAATTCTAAGTTTTGCCCTAGGCAACAAATTAGAGAAAGCTTTCAATAAAAGATCTACACCCTTTTCAGGAGTATGAGTACCAATATAGCCAAAAACGAACTCTTTCTCTTGCACTCTATTTCTACCTTTAAGACGATTTAGATCAAAACCATAATCAAGATAAGAGATTTTGTTGACTGGAATATTAAAATTTTGAATAAACTTATTCATCAAGAACTTTGATGGAGCAATAAAGCAATCTATATAATCCATTATTTTTCTTGAGTATTTCATTCTAGTTGAAATCCATTGTGTCCAGTAATTCAGGTCTGAACTTAGAAATTCTTCATTCCCTGTAAAATACCCCTTGTAACATTCGGTTGCACATTTTCGATCTTCTTGCCCATCACAAAGCTGTAATAAACTCTCAGAATTGCGCTGAATGAATCTTCCTCGTGGGCACATCAACCAAAAGTCATGTAGTGTAAAAACTGTGGGTATATTATCCTTAAAGGCAACTTCCGGTAAAGTTAAAGATAGATGGTTAAGATGGCCAAAATGAATAAGATCTGGCTGGAAATTATCTACTACTTTCTTAAATACTGTATCTACTTCGTTACTAATGAATCTATCACGATATTTAACATTAATTAGATGCAGCAAGATACCGTAATGACTACGATCTAACGCTGTACTATAGTGAAAATTGGGCAAAAAAACATTCTCCTGCCTAGTAAACACTTGTACCTCATTTTTACTAGCAAGTTCATGGGCTAGGGTTTGGCTGTATACCTCTGAACCAGCGTTATAATAAGGAGGGTAACCATGAATAACTTTTAATACCTTCATATATTACCATATCTATATTTTTAGAAAATTTCCGTGTACTACCTCGTAGGTTTTCTACAAATTGTTTCAAACCTGTTTCTAGCGAATACCCTGGAACCCAACCAAGTAATTTTTTAGCTCTAGTAAAATCACCATGGAACTTAGTTACGTCAAAATTTCTCGGAGGATAGGAATCAATTCTAGAATCACTTCCCGTAACTTTTAATATCATTTTTGCCAAGTTTTCTAAAGTACATGGATTATTAGTAGTAAGATGAATAGTAGGGAGAGAAGATTTTTCACTTTGTAAATATTTAACAGTTAAGCATATACCCTCTATAACATCATCCAAATAGGTAAAATCAAAAACACATTCTTTGCCTTCTATTTTAATTGGGTCACCTTTTAATGCATTAATACAGAGTGCAGGAATTACTCTACTATTATGATCTAGCAAACCACCATATACATTTGAGAAGCGCAATATTGCTACATTAAAATCTTTTAAACTTGTTACTTGCTCCTCAACAAACGCTTTACTCTTGGCATAATTATTTATTGGGTCGATATTAGCGGACTCTCTAACTGGCAGTTCTTTCTGCTCTCCATACACTTCCCTACTACTTGCATATATAAACCATGGTTTATTTGGAAGTGACTTACATAATTCTAAAAACTGTATTGTACCATCAACATTAACTTTTCGACACAATTCAGGGTAAAGCTCACCATGTATAACTCTAGAAATTGCAGCCAGATGAATAATTCCTGTACACTTGGCAAGCATTGGTACTATATTCTTTGAAAAAAAACTGATTGGGTTGTCGCGCAGCCTAATATCACAGCTTATTACTTCATAGCCCTGCTTTTCTAACTTTTCTACTAAAGCCGACCCTATCAAGCCTGCAGCACCTGTTATTAATATTCCCATGTATGCCTCTCAACTACAATCAGGAAAATTTTTTACACCAACTATCTTACAAGTAAGCCTTGAAATGCATTATAAAACTAGTATAGAACAAATGTCAACTTAAATTTAAGAATCAATAAATAAAAAAAATATAGTTATGAAAGAAGGGTTGGTTGTCTTTTTCTATTTGCCTGAAAATAACGTTCTGCTTTGACCAAATCCTCTTTTACTCCCATTGCTTCCCTTTCGTCAGCGACTACATAACCTACACTTAAGTTATTGCTTGCTGCAATGGGTATGATATCATTAAGACAGCATTCGTTGGTCAAATTATTAAATTTTATTTCTTTTACTAAGGTACAAAGATCTTTAGCATATGAAACCATTATTCCAGAGTTTGCAAGAAGCATTTCATTTCCATTTTTTAGAACTTTTTGAACATTTTCGTTATCATCAATTACTAATCTTCCATATTGCTTATCTTGACTATTAAATCCGAGAAGAACTAAATTTTTATTGTTATACTTTAAACAATCAGTCATTCTCATAACTGTATCACTAGATATAAATGGAGTATCTCCATACTGTATTAAAACTACATCTTGGTTGGGTAACTGCTTTAAATTTTCCAGAGCAATTTTGACTGCAGTGCCAGTACCTGTAACATCTTCTTGAATTATTAGTTTTATATTGCATTGATCGATTATATTTTTTAAGGTATCAAACCTTTCTAAATCTTTTAGAAAAGGCTTGTTAACGACGATTGATAAGCTTTTTAAACTCAGCGGTTTTGCATTACAAATTATATGCTCTAAGAGAGTAAGATTTCCCACTTGGTGCAATGTTTTTGAATACCAAGAATTCATTCTATTACTCTTTCCTGCTGCTAATATTATCAAAGTGTTACTCATACAACTCAGGAACTGATAAAATAGTAAGTTAAGTGATAATTAATAAGGTGTAAAGTCCACTGTAACTTTCTAAATTATCCAGAGAAAGATAGCTAACATGCTTGAAATATATAAATCCTATGTGACGCTGATATGAATAAATAAAGTAAGCTTCTTAGATGTACAGCTCCAGATACTGCCCTTATTGTCAATAAATTAAGTCAAATGTGCAAGATTTAGAATAAATACATTTTTTATCGGTACTAGAGTTTTTTTATGAACAACCATTAGTTTTGTATGTTAATTATTATAATTAAGTGTTAATTTTTTCTTGAAAAATTTTTATTGCACGGAAAAATATTTAAGATATACAAATGGGCATATACAATACATATTATCCATAGGAGTTTTATATGTTTCAAACTTTACAACACTCTGGAACCATATACTAAGTGTTGTTCATAAGAAAACTCTGGTACTGATGAAAACGTATTTATTCTAATCTTGCACGTTTAGCATAATTGCTTGTTGAAGCTTCATGTAACCTTGTGTTTGGTTCTACGAGATTATTTAATGAACTTAAAGATCGAATGGCACATTTATCAGAATCATTAAACGCTGCTATAAGGTTTAACAAGTCGTCATTAGATAAATATTCAATTATATTGCATGTGGAATCAGAGTCCAGAATAACTTTTTTTCCCTTAATATCCTGATTTAGTATATCTAGCTTAGTATAAACTTGTACCTTATTTAATTTGTTTAACAAATCTGCTCTTTCTAAAAATGGTTTTATCTTATCTAATATAATATCATTATATATAGGATAGTGTACAGAATAACCAATCTTTGTTAATTTTACAGATAATTGGTTATCATATAGTACATGTTTATTGAAATTGTTTGTAACAAGTTCGTACAGTGAAAGGTCATTTTTTATTTTATCTGTTTTCATTTGTAGAATTTCGCAGATACAGTCGTCAAAGTAACGCGATAATTCACTATAGGTATTGAACGTTTTATAGGGAGTTAAATTGATAATTTGTTTATAATCTTTACTAAAATTCTTTATTAAAGTAAATTTAATGAGTAGTTTAGCACATTCAGGATAACTCATAGCATTATCTAAGGGTGTGTTATGATTATCGAAAAGCCGACGTTCACGATTTCTTATGTTGATATCAGCTCCATATTCTAATAGTTCTTTAATTACTTCCAGATTTTTGTCACTTTTTTTTACAGCATGATTTAGTGCAGTATTGCCTTTACGGTTTGTTGCATTTACATCAGCTCCATGTTTTAAAAGTTCTCTAACTAATTCCAATTTCTTTCCAAATGTTATAGCAGAATGCAGTGGAGTTTCACTATACATGTTTCTTGCATTAACTTCAGCACCACGTAACAAAAGCTCTTTAGTAATTTCTACACTACTAGCATAATGAAGTAACGTATCTCTATTATGTTCTACTCTAAGATTAATATCAGCACCTGCAGATAAAAGAGCTTTAACTTCTTCCAAGTTTTTCTCATAGACTGCTTTTTCTAACTCTTTGTTAATATTATTATTTAGCATATTGTTAAAATCCTCCTAAATTTCACTTATTTTTTAGCAAATTTTTGATATATTTTTTTAATCTAGACATGTTAACCATCGGAGCTTCATTCGAGAGAAAACTATAACTTCAAACTCTTCACTTGATCTTCTACGTTAACATCTTGTAGACTCTGATCTGGGCTTTCTAATATTTCTAATAATCTGCTCGTAAGGTTTTGGTGTTTATTGATTATTGTAACCTGCAGTAATGATTTGCCTTGATTATTACGAGCATTTGTTACAGCTACGCGCTCATCAGGTTTTGTCGCCTTCAGCTTACTGATAATTTCAACACTACCATTTTTTGCACCTTCAAATAATTCTTCAACTAATTTCAGTAAGTTAGTCACTTTCTGGTCTTGAGAAAAATCAATAGGTGTTTTGCCTTCTTTATTTTTAACGTTGTAGATTGCACCATGTTTCAACAAAGATTTTACGATCTCCAGTGAGCCATTCTTAGCAGCAACATGAAGTGATGTAGTACCACCAACAGTAGTCCTAGAATTTATAAAGTCATTTAATTTGTCACTACTTACATGTTGTAATAAAACTTCAATGATTTCTTTGTTATCTTTTAAAACAGCAATATATAATGGTGTATTGCCTTTATTAGTAACCTGAGTTACATCGGTTCCATTTGTCAGTAAGATGCTTGCAATATCTATACGTCCATTATTAACAGCATAATGTAGTGCTGTCCATCCATCAGTATCTTTGGCATTAATAACTACATCTTGTTTTACTAAACTCTCCACTATCTTAAAATTATTACTTTTTATAGCTTTAAAAAGTTTTTCAATCAGCCTTAGTAATTTTACAACTTCCAAGTTTCCACTTTTCTCTGCAAAATGTAATGGCAAAACATATCTATCTACCTTGGTCCTAGCATTAAAATACGCTCCATTCATAAGCAAGAACTTAACTATATCTAAATTACCAAGTTGTGCTCCTAAATGTAAAGGTGTAGCACCTTTATCCATCTGTGCATTAACGTCTGCTCCATTTATAATAAGGGTTTTAACTACCTTAAAGCGACCATATTGAACTGCAAGATGTAAAGCTGTGCCTCTGTCTTTACTTTCTTCCACACTTACATCAGCACCATATTTTAACAGAACAGTGGAAATTTGATCATAACCTCTTTCTGCTGCAAAATGCAAAGGAGTCCAATTTGTATGATCTAGAGCATTAACATCTGCTCCTCTTTCTAAAAGTAATTTGACTACCTCTAAGTGACCATGATCTACTGCGAAATGTAGAGGAGTAGTATTTTTGACTGTTTTAGCGTCAATGTTTCCCCCTGCATCAAGCAAAGATTTAGCCACTTCTAAGTTACCGTCATACGCTGCACAATGTAAAGGAGTCCACTTTCTATTATCCATAGCGTTAATGTCAGCTCCACCTTTAATTAAAAAATCTACTATTTCTAAGTGATTATGCTCTGCTGCCAAATGTAGAGCTCTCCTACCATCATCTGTCTTTGCATCTACATTTGCTCCCTGTGCAATTAAGTTCTCTACTATCTTCAGGGAAAAGCCATTATATGCTGCATTATGTAGAGGAGCCCAATTCTGATCATCCGTAGCATTAATGTTTGCCCCATTTTTTATCAAAAAATCACTTACTTCTACATGACTTTGCTGAATTGCTAGATGTAAAGGTGTGAAACCTTCGTTTTTTCTATCATTAATATTGGCTTTTTTTTCTAGCAACAGCTTAACTATCTCTAAATGACCATTCTGGGACCCTATGTGTAAAGCTGTAGAATTATCGTACCCCCTAGCATTAACATCGATTTCTTCCGCAAGGAGAAGAGACTTAACTACTTCAAAGTGATTGCGTCCTGTTGCTAAGTGTAAAGGTGTAAGATTTTCATAATCCTTAGCATTAACGTCAGACTTTGCTTTCAGTAAAACATCCACTAACTCTAAAAAGCCATTTTGAGACGCCAAATGCAAAGGTGTAATTCTATCACTTGTTCTAGCATTAACATTTGCCCCTGCTTCAAGTAAAAGCTTTACCACGTCCAAATGAGCAAATTGTACTCCCAAATGTAAGGGTGTAATATTTGTATCAACTCTCTTGTCATGAGCACCGACAGCTGAAGAACCAGCATTGATGTCAGATCCATATGCAACAAGAGTTCTCGCTATTTCAGGATGGCCATTCATACACGCATAATGTAAAGGTCTAACCTGATCACTATTTTCAGCATTAACATCTAACCGTTTTTCAATAAGAACGTTTACTATGCCTGGGTAGCCATTCTCTGCTGCTAAGTGTAAAGGCGTATTAAGTTTATCTGTTTTAGTATTAAGATCTGCTCCATTTGCAATTAAAGTGTTGAATATATCTAAATAGCCTTGCTGCGATGCAAAACTTAAAGGTGTAAAGCCTAGAATAGCCTTACGGTTCACATCTGCTCCATGTGCAATGAGAAAATTAACCATTTCTAAGCGATTTTTTGCAATTGCAAAATACAGTGGCGTAAAGCGGTTATATTTAATCTCTGAGTTAATGTCTAAACCTTCTGCTAACAAAGTGTTGGCTAAATCTAACTGACCATTTCCTGCTGCTAAATGCAGCGGTGTAAGACTACGATGTTTCTGAGCCTCATCATCTACGTTTAAGAATTCTACAGGAAATTGCAACTGATTCCAATTATTAGCTGTTCTATTAGTAAACATAAAAACCTCCTATTAAGAGAAATTTATGCTAAACATAGCACCTATAAGTTTTTAAGCAAGATAAATTTTCTTCTTCAAAATTCTTAAAAGCCTTTTTATTAATACGTGGAAAATTCTGTTGTGCTTTTTCAGGCAACAAGATATACTAAATTAGGTGTAGAAGGTTTTGAACAAGGATTTGAATAAGTCAATATTTCAGGCATTTGGTAACTTTCAGTTCTGCACCGGATGAGGTTATCGATAGTTTTTGTGGGGGTAATTAGTTATGCATGCGAGGGATAAAAAGTCTAATGGTCAGCAACCAGGAACTTCTGGTTGTCAAGGCAGCAGTTCAAGAAAGCAACCATTGAGCCCATTAGAAAGCGGAGTAGGAAATGATTTCAATCAACCAGGGCCTTCTAACGCTAGGCAAGGAAATCAGCAATCCTCCCATGATAATAGCTTGAGTGGGGAAGGAGTAAGGAGTGCTCTACATGGTACTATTTATCAACTAAAGCTATCAATATTGTTTTTACAAACTGCTTTGGATGAGAAGTACAGGTTCGAATTATATTCCGAAAAAAAAGATGCAGAAAAATTTGATGATGTAATATTCAAGTATGGTAGAGATGGGCAGTATCGTTTTTTACAAGCAAAACACAAGTCGAATCCAGAAAAAGATAAGATTACTATTGGCAAATTACTTTCTGAAGATTCCAAAGAGCCATTCAACTTACAAAAGTACTTTATTTCTTTTCGTAGAATTAAGCAAAAGCAACAGTATAAAGAAAAAATAAAAGATCTTACTATTTGTACTAATGCTGATTTTAGTGACGATATTAAAAAAAGAGATAGAAAGAGGTTGTGGAAGGCTTACTAATAAGGATAAACGTGATGACATACTAGACATTGGTGGTGGCAAGCGTTACGAGTTTATTTTCGATAAAAACAAAGATATAGTTGAAAGACTAAAAGATGCTTCTGACTTGAATAGGCTAGCAAAGGAATTAGTGAAGGTTATTTTTGGTGAGAAAAAATCTTTAAATTTAAAAAATGAGCTTTTTAAAACTTATCATGTTCCATTAGTAAAAGAGGTGTTTGATAAAAAAAGTGATCGAGCAGCCGGGAAAACAAAGTGGTATTGTGAGCTTAAGGAAAATTTTACAAAAGGGAACAATCTTTCTAAAGGGGCTAAACTTCTACAAGAGGCCTTCAAGAAAGAAGCTTTGAAAATAGATAAAAGTATTGATAGTGACAATTTATGGAGTACAGTAAGTAAAAGAAAACTTGATGTATCTTCAACTTTCGGAGAACATACTAAACCCACAGGTGGAAAATTAAAACGTGTATCTGATGAAGAAGTAAAGCAATCTTTACCAAATGATCCTGTTATAGATGATGAAATAAAAGAATTCTTTGAAAAATTGATATTTACAGTGGAGCAACCAAATGAGGAAGAGCTAGGCAAGCTTATTCAAGATAAAATATTCAACAGTTTAGATCATTTAAAGGATTATGTCCAGGCGGAAATGATTTACAATTATGTTCAGAAGCAGATGCTGGACTGGCTAAAAAAACCTAAAAGTACTGCCCTTTTAAAAAAGGATGATTTTTTTAGCGAGGGAGCAGAAAAGGTAAAAGAGATTATGCTTTCTATTCCTGATCGAGAGTACAACAGTTATATTAAAGAGAAAGGTATTAATTTTAATAATGAGTCTGAAGAATTGCAAAAATTAAAAGGTTTTTTAAATTCTAAAGACAAAAAAATCCTTAATTTCGTTTCTTCCGAGAAGAATATCTTTCTGAGCCAAGCTAAAGTTTGTCAAGTAAAAAAACAAGTAGCTTGGCAATTGAGAGCTCTATTAAGCCTAAAAAAGTTTGGAGACAACAAAGCAGGAAATTTATTTAAGGATAATCTGTTAGTAATTGTATGTAAAAATGAATCTCAAACTGAATGTGAGGATATAAAAGGACTGTATAATGAATTGGCTGATTCTATAAAAGATAATGAAAAAAAAGTTGTTCTGATTACACAGAGTAACAGTATTTTAGCTAGCTTCTTTAAAGAAGGATGCTTAAAAAATAATTATGAGGAAAGGCTGGATAAGACAGGAGTCAGAGATCTAGATCCAGACTACTTACAAAATAAGCTTTTGAAAAAGACAATAATATTTCAAGGTCAGGAAAGAGATTTAGCACATTTAGTAGAAATAGAAGATAAGAAATTAAACAATAATGGGCTCTCAGAAGAGGAGATACATAAATTAGAAAAAGTAGTGAAATGTGAAACACTTTGTGAGCTTATTTCTGATGAAGATATAGTAGTGGGGGATAAGTTACCTGATTTTAGAGATTCTAGTTCTCCATATTATGATCCTTACCATATTGATATTCCACGTGAATTTGACTATCAAATAATGAGTAAGGGTTCATTGAAAAATTGTGTAGAAAAAAGAAAAGAAGATATATTTACTTTTAGTGCTATCGGAGAAGACTGTCTTAACAATCTAGTTCCTCAAGAAGAAAAAGGTAAGATAAAAGCATTTAGTAAAGGAAGCTCTGATGAAGGATTTTTGGACGGAAGATTTTTTGTGTTAGACGCTAAGAACCCAGAGGAGGACTTCAAAAAATTAGCTAACAATAACAGTGTAAAGGATGTTCACTGGATTACAAGCATAGATAATAAGTTTATATTGAAACATTCAAGCAGATTATCTGACTTACGTGAATTTATAATAAAAGATTCAAGAAAAAAAATAGAGGATCTAACAGACTCAGTTGTAATTATTGCTGGAGACCCTGGTATAGGAAAGTCTACTGTATTGACTACGTGTTTCCAAAAGCTAGATTTATCTTCATGGTTTATTAGAGTCAATTTAAAAGACCATCAAACGCATATAGAAAATGCAAAATTTGAGGATTTAGGAGGGATTATAAAATTTTTCTCTAAAAGTACTGTAGGTTTAGAAACTGCATTGGCGAAAAGTCTACTAAGATATCGTCTAAAACATCAAGGCCAAGTTGTTTTATTATTAGATGGGTATGATGAAATTAAAGATCGTAATCAAGAAGGAGTGATTCGGTTATTACAAACCCTCAAAGATACAAAAGGAAAAGTATGGTTGACAACTCGCTTAAATAAGCAATATGAGGTAGAAAATGCTTTAGGAATATTTTCGTATTTTTTAAACCCCCTTGATAAGGAACAACAAAAAGAATTTTTAAAGCAATTTTGGATTAGCAAGTTAAATGTAAAAAATTCAGATCAAGAGAAAGAAAATAGAATCGATGATTTCACAGAAAAACTCCTAGGACATTTCCGTGGATTAGGCCTTATGAAAGAAGGAGATTTAGTAGGAATCGTACTACAAGCACGAATGGTGGCTGAAATTTTTCAAGATGAGTGTAGAAAGTATCTTAAATCTGAAAAGTTTAATCCTTCTGAATTTAGAATTAACAATATATTTGACCTGTACGAAAGGTTTATTGAGCATCAATATGACAGGTATTTTACAGAAAAGATAAAAATTGGCAAGGAATTATTAGGTAAGGGTTCACAAATTGTATTAACTGAATCGTATACAAAAGCACACGGGTGCTTAGCTTTGAAAACATTATTTTCTGAAGATCAAACGTGTAAGGAGTTTTTAAGAGATCAAACACATCAAGTATTTTTGCAAGATGAATTAAGTGGTATGGGCCTTATTAAGAATTTTAAAGATACTGATATTGTAGATTTTGTTCACCGTACTTATGCTGAATATTTTATGGCAAAGCTGTTGGTTAGTATGTTAGGTAAAAGAGAGGATGATCCTGAGTATAAGCTAATACGCGAATTCCTCCTAAGAAATATTTTTTTAAATCGCAATAAATTAATACGTGTTTTTTTTGAACATGGGATACAAAAAAAATGTGATAATGATGACTTAAATAATAAGTGGAAAGCAATTCAAGATTGTGATTTGTTGAGAGAAATGGAAACAAAAGGATCATCACAACTTTTTAACCTACCTCCCGATAGTGCTATATCTGAAAAAAGCTTAAGCGAGTTGAAAGAAGATGTTGAATCATGTATGAATTGGCAAGATAGTCATTGTTATCGTAGCGGTTATTTTTATAATGGTGACGAAAAATTAATTAACAAGCTTTTTCAAAAATTTCTTAAGGAGACGGATATTGAGGAATTAGAGACTACTTTAGAGTTTCTAGTAAAAGCAAATGGAAAGTCGTATTATGGACTTGCAAATGACGAATTTTCAAGGAACAATAATATTTATAATGCAGTTAAACACTACTCAGCTCAAGCTAAATTGCAAAATAAACTTAATCGCAAGTTTATGAAAGATATGTTAAGTAGTGTGATAGGAGATACTAAAACTTTTGAACAGAAATTAGCTAAATTAGACTCTTCTACCCAGGAAAATAAAAAGGAAAAGTATGCAGAAGAATTAATAAACTTTCTGAGTCCATGGAGTCAAGGAAGACTTAATCTACTACTTATCGAGTTTCCTTTTGTTGCAGAGATTAAGCAAAATATTGAAAAGCTTTACTCTAGCGAAGGCTATTACTGGCTTGAGAGAGATGGGATTGAATTTGCCAAACGTTTTGAGATTTTAACACCCAAAATGTCAAGACAATTTTGTTCAGTTCTAGATGAACCAATAGGATATGGTAGAATTACTGGTTTTGACACAGGGTATGCATCTAACATTTTACATGGGTTAATCTATCCTATAATAGATATGATGAAAGAGGAACAGTTACCTGACGTTCACAAGTTAGCCTTCATAAAAATGCTTGCACGTTTTACTCACTTCTCTATAGAGCAAAAAATGAGTTTATCTTTTAAGTCTAGCCAGCTTGAGACCGTATTAAAATTGATCGACACTTTACTGAGTGAACAAGTGTCTGTACATGTTTTAGAAAGCGCAAACTACTTATTTATATTGGGAGAAGCAGGGTTAAAATTAATAGACACTGGCCAAGAGCTTTTAATACTCGATCCAGCAAGTGAATTTCAGTATGCATTATCAAGCTCTAGGGATCAGATAGTAGAATTAATTGATTGGAAGTGTAAAAACCCCCAAGACAACTTCATCAAAGCGTATGGGGAAGTGATGATTAAACCACAAGTACGGAAAAGGAGTGCTTCTTTTGATGAAAGTGATCTACAAGCATTAACTAAAAAGCGTCAAGTTATTAATCATTCAATACAAAAGTGCAAAAGGCAACAAAAAGCCTACTTACACTTGTCTCAGTTTATTGATAATCACTTGCCAAATGTAGGAATGAAGTCAATAAGACAAGGTCTTTACCTACCGTCATTTGAAGAACGTGGAGTTAAAATCGATGGTAAATGTGTAACAATCACACGTGGTCTATCTCAAGCTTTATTATCACAGGGTGACAGATCATTTTTAAATAATTTAGAGACTTCATCTGAAATTTATGAGCGTATAGTTCAGGGTAAGCAGATATCTAAACGAGAAGAAAGAGAAGTTTTTACTTTTAGCAAGTTACTTGATGGTTTTGAACAACAGCTAGATTCTCTTACAAATAGTCTACCCTCAAACTTAATTAATACTAAGAGCTATAAAACATTTGGTGATTTATCGAATTATATAGCTAGAATTAAAGGTGATTTTGCCATTCATTTAGTAATCAATAATCATGTTGTTGCTATTTATAAAGTTGGTGGTAATTATGCGTATTTTGATAGTAATGCAGCGTTTGTTTCCGGATTAAAAAATGTTGATCAGCTTATGCAAGTTGTAGAAAAAGGAATACAATCTGCTGGCTATAAAATAGAAGAAAAAGGTTTACTTGTTGAACACTTTGACGTTGAGCGAGCTAATGACCTACTATCCAGTGAAGATAAGCAAATTTTAGCAAAAGAAATTAAAACAGAACGTCAACTTCTAGCAGAGCAGGATAAGAAACTTGGTCCTATTAAGATTAATGGTCAAGAATTATCTAGAGTACAGCTATATGACTTTGGCACTAAAATCAATGTGGAAGGTGGTGTACCGCTACTTATTAATGTTGATATGAATTTAAGTAGCAAAAAATTTCAAGACCACCTAGATAAGAAAGAAGTTAGCATGACAGCTAGGGAATATCTTGACCACCTGAAAGATAATAAAAACAGAGAAGAAGTGATACAAGCAACAAGGTCAGTCCCTTTTGAAGGTTCAAAACGTGAAATTGAAGAAGCAGAGCAAACACGCAAGTTGAAAGGATCTTCACTAGAACAGTTGGTTAAAGGAACAATTAATTCTATACTTGCTGCTGTTTCTCTTACTAGCGCTAGTCAGTCAGAGAGTCAGTTGCCAGGGAAAATAGACAATAAACCTGAAACCTATTTAAATGATCCAATAGTGGATAAACAACTGCAAAGGTTACCAGGACACTAGATTATTTCTTCCTGAAGTTGTTTTATTTCATCTACCGAAAGGCCGGTAATTGTATCTTCATAACGTAAGGTATTATACCAACATTCTACATTGGGAAGGCAAACATGATAAACTGGCTCAAACCTGCAATTTGATTTGTTCCATTATTTATGAAAATTGATATGACGAGGATTGCGTTCGTATTCGGTGAGGCTGTCAATAGGATGGTAGTTTATTACTAAATTCATAAATTTATTACTTGTTTATTAAATTACTAGGTATAGATTCTTAACGATTTATTAAAAAGTTAATAATTAAAATATGTCTGACGCTAGAGACGACCCGGGCTTTTCGTTTCCGAATCAGCCTGGGAGGCGGGAAGGACCCGCATTTCACCCCATTTTGTTGTTATAAAACCCCATTTCCTAATTCCAGAGCTCTACTCAGGCTCTAATATAAATATTAACACTGAAGTATCAACGAAAATTCATTATGTAAAATATCAACGCCAGGGCATCGACCTCACTATCGCTTTGAGGAGAAAAACCTTTGCCTGTGATAAAACGTTTTATAGTTTTGACAGAGACACCCTTATAGGAAATGTTTTTCTTTCCGTACTAAGCAATTAAAATGGCAAGAAAACTACCACAACAATGGGTAGCAAAGGTGTCTTCTTACTTCTTCAAAATATACTGCAGTGAACTTATGCCCCAAAGCAATTACGAAAACTTAAGAAACACATGCCACCTCCACTGAAGCGGTTACCATGAAAACTTTCACTACCACTTTGAATTACCCCATCTTTGAAAATAGCTCTTGTTTGCCGAAGTTATCTTTCACCCTATATAAAATAATCCCCTACACTATGAAAAATTTTGTCCTTATAACATTCCAAACGGCGAATACCATAACCGTAAAACTCACGTTTTTCACTTATACTTTCTCGTTTGATCAAATGCCATACTTTATCATCCCGGTCTTCCACTTCCTCTGAGTTATCGTGTTTACACAATAAAACAGCACAATTCACTCTCCTTGCTATGCGAGCACAACAATTCTGAACAAATTGTCTAAAGTGTAACTGATTATCTTCATTTCCCCAAAACAAATCTGAAGCTGAGTCCAATACCACAAGCTTTGGTTGGAACGATTGTAGATCCTTTAGCAGCTCTTCAAAGTAGGGGGTCAGTCGACCTATATTTTTATCATCAAAAACCATAAGTAAGTTATCTCCTACTGTTCTAGGCAATAAACGGACATTATTGATAAGGTCAGGAGATTTCATATTTAATTTGTAAAATTCATTTATTGTGTATTGTCTATGCAAGAGTTTTGCTTCATCATCTTCACAAAATACACCATATGTTTTTATTTGTCCGACGTACTCATTAAACCAAGTTCGTCCAGTGGCAACTGCTGTCATTAATTGTTGAACAAACAGAGATTTGCCAACTTTAAATTTGCCTTTGAGAAGCAAGACATCACCTATGGTGAGCCACGTATTTTGCGGTACAAATTCCCTTTTTGGGAGTAACCCAACACATTTTGAAAAATCTACTACATCGATCATAAAATTACCAAAATATTAACATAATTAGTCTACAGTTTCTTCAAGATACATTAATGCATACTATACCTCCGTGATATCGCTTTGGATCGTTACACATTCTATTTTACAGCCCCCATGTTTAAGGATTGATTTTTTACTTTTTTCTCAAGAAATGTGTATGTGAAATTTTGATACTCCTGTTCTATTTTTGCATAGTAAAACAGCACAGCTTGCTATGTGTGGAAAAGACTTTCTTTATCTCCTCCAAATAAATCTAAAGCTATTACAAGCTTAAACTACTAAATAGTGAAATACTCCAAGTCATCAAAAATAAGTTTTTTTTATCAAATAGGAAGACTATCTATGAATTTTCACTTTTGAATAATTAGGAAGCCCAACCAATTGTAATTATAGCACAATCAAGTCTATATGTCAATAGTTTTTTAATTTATCTTAAATAAAATGCAAATCATTCTTGTGTATCGGGAAGTAGAGTAATCATTGTGAGAATGAAAATGCTTAGTTATATTAACCTAATTCATGAAGGTAAATTACAAGCAACTGTTATCACCAAATAAGTATATTTACAACAAGCTTCAAAATGCAAATCATTTGGCAAATTTACCAAATAACCAAATGAGTCTACAAGAAGAAATACAGGAAAATCAATACTTTAAAGGAATTTCAAATGGCAAACAAAATTTCATTTGGTAATTTTGCCAATCAGTCTCAAAGCTGCGTATATGGGGAGATTTGGCCAAAATGTTAAATGGCAAATTTCCTTATATATATATATAATATATTACATATTATAACTATGTAATATATATCAACATAAATAAAGAGTTGACATAGTAAAAAAAATATAGTAGAATTATAGCAGAGTATTTTTACTCAAAAGAAAAAGACATTAAAAGTCTTATCCTCTTTTATTTCCTAACATATTTTTCAAACTTTGCCAAGAGAACCCCCATCATAGTTTTTACTTATATAGTAAAAGAGTAAGACCAGACCAAGAGAGCCTTACTCAAAAACCTTTCAAATGTCTAATATCAAAAGGAGTTTCAATTTATGGTACAAGATTTTTTAACTGATGTCAAGCAAAAAAATACTTTAAACAATGAATATTATGATTTTAACAATATTGTAGAGCCATCAGAGCAATTTGATGTAGGAGAGATTAAAGGACAACTATTATTAAATATAAGAGCATGCCTTTCTTATTTATTTCCAAGAGGAACGTTTCATGGTGATAAGTTTTATATAGGTGATGTACAAGGTAATAGAGGAAGGAGCCTCAAAGTGGAATTAGCATATGGTAAAGTCGGGTTATGGATTGACTTTGCCACAGGAGAAGGTGGTGATATTATCGATCTTTGGGCAGTTGTACATGGGAAAAGCGCAAGGACAGAGTTTCCTCAGGTCATGGCTTCGATAAGCGAATGGCTAGGATGTAACAAACCACTTGCACAGGAACAAAAGAAAATAACTCGATGGGACTATCTTGATCGGGATAACCAGTTGATTGCCAGTAAATATCGTTATGATACTGCTTCAGGAAAAAGTTATCAACCATTCGATGCTAAAAAGTCTACCTTTACTGCGCCTGAGATAAGACCTCTGTATAACATTCCAGGCATCATTGAATCTGAAAGAGTTATATTGGTAGAAGGAGAAAAATGTGCTGAAGCCCTCATAGAACAAGGAATCACAGCAACGACAGCAATGTTTGGAGCAAAAGCACCTATTGAAAAAACCGACTGGTCACCGCTTAAAGGTAAACACGTTACCATTTGGCCAGATAATGATGATGCTGGGAAAGATTATGCTGAAAAAGCCGCAAAAAAGCTTTCTGGTCTGGGAGTTGCATCACTTTCTATTTTAAAGATTCCGCAAGATAAGCCAAAAGGTTGGGATGTTGCAGATGGTGTAGGAATAAATGTTGAAGAATTTATCCTTAACAACAAAAGCCCTTATAGAAAGTCAAAAAGAACTGACACTACAGTTTGGACTGACACACCTCCAGAAAAAAAATGGATTATTAAGGATTGGCTTCCTGTGGAAAGTGTTACAGCTCTCTATGGTGATGGTGGGGTAGGAAAATCTCTTCTTGCTCAACAACTAATGATGGCTGCAGCTTCTGGTAAACCCTGGCTAGGAATAGATCTAGAACAAATAAAGACATATGGTGTGTTTTGTGAGGACAATGAAGAAGAACTTTGGCGTCGGCAATGTGCAATAAATGAATTTTACCAATCAGGTATGAAATCCCCTGATTTTCGTGATAATGTTGGCTTATGGTCCAGAACAGGGCAAAATAATCAACTCATAGTTTTTAATAACAAAGATACCGGTCAATTAACTACTTACTTTCAAGAGTTACTTGAGGACATTGAATCGTTTCAGCCGAAGCTTGTGATATTAGATACAGCAGCAGACCTATTTGGAGGGAATGAAAACGATCGCTCTCATGTAAGACAATTTATTCAAACCTGTTGTGGTAGCATAGCAGAAGCAATAAAAGGAGCCGTTTTATTACTTGCCCACCCTTCTGATGCAGGAATAACACGTAAAACTGGTACAGGTGGTTCAACAGCATGGAATAACACAGTAAGGGCTCGTTGGTATCTGACTAGACCAGATAAAGCTAATGCTTCTCCTGATGAGAGAATTTTATCACGCAAAAAATCTAACTATTCGCAATGCAGTAATGAGCAAATAACACTTTACTGGAAAAATGGAGTATTTGTACATGATAATACAGTGTTAAATTCAGAACCGATAGTCAGAGATCAATATAGTAAAAAATTAGATCGGGAATGGATAAGAAAACATGAAGTTATCTTGGATCTAATACGTAATGAAGCATATCGAGGTAATATTTATACTGCTGGACAATTTGCAAAGCGTTTTGAAGGAGAGGAAGGGCTTGGCAGTGAACGCAACATCAGAGAAAGAATAAGTAATCTTGCAACTCTTGGACAGATAAAATTTTTCCGTAATGCTGAAGAATACGGGGTACTAGGTACCAATTCTAAATATGGATTTCTTTGTGTGCAGGACATGGAACTTAAAGTTTCAGTAGAAGGTAAAGTAGAGTATAAATTAATAAAACCATCACATTACTATTTACCAGCAAATGGTGCAGTTTTGCCTATTAAGGATTTAGCTGTTTTATGGTAATCTTTTTAAGCTGTCTGTAAAAGTTTCTGAAAATAGCAATTTGTTCATGAAAAGCTTGTTGTAAAATTGGGTTTTCTAAAAACCTCATGCAAAATTTTTTCTTTACAACGAATAAAAATGACTGTAAACTTACTAGTAAGTTTATCTTGCAGTAGTGGAATTGTTAGAGATGCCTTTCATTCAAGTTTTAAAGGGCATTACAAGCGCTTATTAATCAAAAAGGTAAGAAAACACTATCACAACCAACGAACGCTTATAATACCCATTAAAGCCTGGATAAAAGCATCTGTTCATTCAATGGCGTCAACTTAAGGGAAAATGTCAGTGATTGTGTATGAAATTTCTCTTTTCTTCTAACTAAAAGCCTTGAGTTCGAGTCAAATGGCTAGAAACAGAAATATCACAAAGATCACTCATAGACTGAAAATTTTCTTGTTGTTCTTTAGCATGTTTGAGTTGTTTAAATATTTTAGTATCTGCACCTATATTCTTCTCGGCATAATCATATAAGAGCTGCAATATCTTTCCACCACTTTTAATAGCAATTTTAATGGTCGTATTTTCATCATCTGGAGAGTAATTCAAGCTTGGCTTAAAACCATATTTACCTTCTGGTTTTAATAAATCCTTTATCTCCTCTAGTAATTTATCTAGCTTACTCTCATCTTTTTCTTCTGCCGCTTCTTTTACCTTGTAAAACAACTTGCGATCTTGAACTGATTTTTGAATAAGTTTCCCCTGATCTTCTTTCTTCTTAACAGATCTAACTTCTATACAACCAACATTAATATTTGGGTTAGCAAGCAAAAGGTCCACTACCTTAGAATAGCTATGTTCTAGCGCTAATGCCAAAGGGGTATAACCTGTATTAGTTTTAGCATTAACCTCAGCTCCTTTATCTAAAAGAAGTGCAACTACATCCTTATGACCACTTTCTGCTGCTATATGTAAAGGAGTATAACCTTTCTTAGTTTCAGCATTAACTTTAGCTCCTTTATCCAGAAGAAGTGCAACTACATCCTTACGATCATTTTCTGCTGCTATATGTAAAGGAGTATGACCTGTATTAGCTTCAGCATTAACCTCAGCTCCTTTATCCAAAAGAAGTGCAACTACATCCTTATGACCACCTTCTGCTGCTATATGTAAAGAAGTAAGACCTATCTCAGCCTTAGCACTAATCTTAGCTCCTTTATCCAGAAGAAGTTTAACTACATCCTTATGACCATTTCCTGCTGCTATATGTAAAGGAGTATGACCTTTCTCAGTTTCAGCATTAACCTTAGCTCCTTTATCCAGAAGAAGTGCAACTACACCCTTATGACCTTCTCTTGCTGCCACATGTAAAAAAGTGAGCTCTTTATCCTTAGTTGAACGGTTAGCTATGTGCAAACTAGGGTCTTTCAGAGTACAACCTTTATACTCAATTAAATAGCTGGCTATGTACAAACTACGGTGTTTTAAAGCTAAATCTAACATCTCTTGTTTATCATACTGAGATATATCCATTGTTTTAAATTGGCCTATTTCGTCATTACGTATTATACCCATTAAACGCTCGTCTTCCTCTAATTTTAGTTTCTTCTCCTTTAGGTTCTGTTTAGCTTTATGCTTTTTGCTCTTACGTTTTTGATCAGTCCCAGCTTCCTTTGTTGGAACCCTAGATTCTGTATCACCCATTGAGCGTTCTTGAGAAGACTGAGAACTTGGATTCTCTGTATCAATTCTTGACTCTGGAAACAATTTCACTGCTTGCTCTGATTTATCCTTATCTAAAGAAAACTGTAACTCTTGAGCTTCTTTGTGACACCCCCTAGTTTCTAATGCATTCATGATTTCTTGAGCATATTCTTTTTCGTTTAATAATATTTTTGCTATATTTTTAGCTTGCTCTATGTTTCCTTTATCTATTAAATCTAGTGCCTTATCTTTCCATTCTTTAGGACTAGATTCTTCTCTCTTGATATCTCCAATATCTACGTTACCAGTTTCCCCTGGTTCTATTACTTTCAATAAATTACACTGTTTTTCATCGTCTATGATATAGACACTATCAATAGCACGAGTAACTCCAACATACAGAGCATTCATATAAAACTTATACTTTTCAAAAGATTTATTTTCCTTATCCTTATTTCTTGAAGTATTAACGTCCTTTTCGTTATATGAATCACGGACTTTATTAATAGTATTTTCAATCTCCCTCTTACCTTTATCTGGGCATATTATATTCCATATTTCATTGTAAGCCTTACAGGACATAAATTTGTAAAGAATCACATTCTCAAACTCCAAACCTTTGGCTTCATGTATATTAAACACAAGTGGAGTATCAAACAATTTACTAGCATTTTTTTTACTTTCATCATCCAGAACTAGAACAGCCCAATTTATGGATTTAGGTACTTTTTCTGCTATTTCTTGTTCTTTATCCTTGGTAATAAAGCTGACATTACCTGTGTTCTTAGTATCACTTTTCGTGAAAAAAGCTTCTTTTTCATCGGCTGTCATTTTATCTTCTGAAGCAAAGCAATAGTTCTTAAGGTGTAGTGCACGGTTGGCTAATTCAATAACTTGCTCACTATTACGATGGTTCTTCTCAAGAGTATAAAAAACTTTTGACCCTTTGTTCTCTATATATTCACAGAGAAAAGATCGTAACTTAGATAGAGAGAAAAAACTAGGATGTATTACTTGATTAACATCACCACATAATAAAAAATTACTCCTACTTTCATTTTTTAAACTTTTCAATGTTAAGCCTAATGTGCTTTCAGTCAAATCCTGGACTTCATCTATGACAAGCACATCATAAATCCGTATTTCTTCTCCAGTACACCTATGAGCGATAAGATTAGGATCATAATATTCTCGATCTTCTTCTATGAACTTCCTATATTCTTCAAAAAAATCATAAATACTATCCCTTTTGTCCTTAGGAAATATAGATTGTCTATTTCCTTGTTCAGCATATCGGCCTTTTCCGTCTTCTCCTAATAAGCCTCCTCCACCTATTACAGCAGTAAATTCTTCGAATATTTTTTCTCCATCTTTTTTGTACTCTTTAAATTTATCTTTCTTGCATATTTCATTGAACCATGAAAAAAATTTACTTCTATTGATCGGCTTCTTTCCTTCTAGATCTTTTTTTATTATCTTTTCAAAAAACTCATGAATAGATAAGAACTCAATTTCCCCTGGTACATAAGTCTTTAATTCACCAGTAGTTTCATCCTCAAATAATTTTTTTGACTCTTTTATAAGATTTTCGGATTTGGTAACATATAGAATTTTTCCTCCCTTGAACCTCTCTTTTATCTTTCTCAGGCTCTCCAAAGCCACTGATGTCTTCCCACTGCCAGCAGCTCCACTAATAACTAAAGGTAATTCACACCTTCCAGCACTTTCAACTATATCTTCCTGCGTTGCACTGAAAGTAACAAGCTTACCTAACCAATGAGCTCGTTGAACATCCTTAATCTCAACTGTATCTGCATTATCAGAAACCTCTTTACTGTTTTGATCTATTATTTTTATGTTTTTTATTTTTTCTTTATTTGTTAAGAATTTAGACTTATGGTAATCATGATTTGGAATTACTTCTAACATAACAAAAATATCTTTGTTGTTGTGCTTTGTCTGCGTAAACAACAACCTACCCTTATAACTTAATTTAGCCCGAAGATATTGATTACCCCCATCACTAGGTATGAGTTCTATACTCCCCTGATATGTAAATTTATTTTCCTCTAAATCTTTAATTATTGCATTGAACTTTTTTCTCAAAGGACTTTCACTATCGCCTAAGTCATGGTCATTAAACTCTTTACAATAAAATACAATACTCATAACTCCTCTTACATCTATAAAAGCTAACTTAATGGTCGATCAGACTTCTTTTTAATCGTCAGGTGTTTTTTAAAGTAACATAATATCTGTGATTTGTCAATATTCTGATTTTGATATTCATTAGTGCCAACTCGGATTAAACACTGCGGATACAAGATTTGATAGAGGAACAGATTTACATACGCAGTCCAATCCTTTGCCAATGTGTCATCGTCCGGGAATACTGGTCAAACTTGTCGCACAGTAGGACTTTTGCATGAGAAGAAAAAAATGAGGTACGCAAGAAGCCCTACTAATGCAATGCTTTTCCAATCGATTGAGTGTACTACAAAAAAATGAAATGTGCAAATGGTTTTTATGTCTGAGCAGCACAGAAACAGGTGGAGCAAAAAGGAGGTAATCCAAATTTGGAAGACAAATGGGACACATTATAAATTGCTTAATTCCCCAATTATAGGCAAAAAGAGCTCTTTTTCATTTGTTCTGTTACCAATACTTGATATAGCTCCACCTGTATGGCTTTTACATTAAGCTTAATTCATAGAACTGAGATGTCAAGCAGGCAGATACTAAAAATATAAAGAGGGTATGTTCTTATACCTACCTGCTTATACTTGCTCCAAGTAAAAAATTAGTATATGAATGATAAAGACGCAAGAAAATATTAGGAAATTATTGAAAGATTGCTTTTCACATTTAGGGGAGAAAGCGTTATATGAATCAAAGGACAAGTCATACATGGTGCAGATATTGAAACAACAACCAGATAAATTATACGAGATTGGTGAAGGGCAATTTGTAGGAGAAACTTTGGTTTTAGAAGTAAGTGTCTTTGATATATTAAAGCCGAAGGTGGGAGATATATTTGTTATAGGTGACCGTAGATACAAAGTACATTCGCCGCCACTTAGGGATAATTCAGGCATATTGTGGCAAATACAGGCAGTTGGGGCATAAATGCGTATTAATATTGAAGTCACCGGTAGCATCGAAAAAGTTGTACAAAGTATAGATGCGGAAAGGAAAAAAACAGAAACAGCGACAATAAGGGCATTAAATAAAACAGCCCAGTGGCTGAGGTCAGAAGGAATCAAAAGAGTGAGCGAAAAAAGAAAAATACCAAGAAAGGCATTAAAAAATAAGTTCATTATACTTAAAGCAAATAAACAGCGTTTATGGTCTAGAGTAAGGCTGATATCGGATTGGGTAGGAGTAGCAAAACTTGGAAGCACAAAACAGACAAAGAGAGGAGCAAAGGTAGGAAGTACGTTGTATGAAGGTGCATTTATAGCAGTAATGAAAAATGGCCATGTAGGAATATTCAGAAGAAGGTGCATGAAATCGTTGCCAATAGATGAAGAAAAAGTAAAGAGCCATGCTGATGAAATAATAAAGGAGTTAGCTGAAAACAAAGTAGAAGAAATGTTTGAAAAGTATTTTCACCAGCAAATGAGTTATATAAAATGATGATGTGGAAAGATTTACATCAGGCAATTTGTACAACGTTGAAGGAGGAAATACCGGCAATACAGACATGTGAAGTATATCCAGCAGAACGTCGGGAAATAATAGCCCCAGCAGTATTTATAGAGCTTGTGAGTCTAGAACCTGGCAAAGATCCAGGAACGGATGAATTGGCACTGAGAGCTAGATTTGAGGCGAGAATTGTAGTTGACGGAATGGTGGAAGATTCTTCGGTAGTTGTAAGGTCACTCGCAGCCGAAGTTGCCAGGGTAGTAAATAAAAATACTTGGAACGTAGAAAAAATTTCGCCAGGTGAATTTATATCAGCAGGAGGGGATGATTTTAAGCCAGAACTCGATGCATATCAAGTTTGGATGGTAGAATGGGTTCACGAGCTGCATCTAGGCCAATCCATATGGTCATCTGGTATTATGCCACATGTTATCGAAATAGGGAAAGTGCATGTTAGACCATAATTTTGCAATTTCAGAGCTAAGTAGAAAATTAGCAAACATTATTCGTGTAGGTCTAGTTAAAGAAATAGACTATGAAAAGGCAAGAGTAAGGGTAAAGGTAGGAGAATTTTTAACCGATTATCTACCGTGGATAACTTATCGAGCAGGAGAAGACAAAAGCTGGTCGCCACCAAGTATTGATGAACAGGTAATAGTATTATCGCCAGGTGGGGAATTATCATTAGGGGTAGTGTTACCGGCAATTTATCAGCAGAAGTACCCTCCCCCTGAATGCCGAAAAACTGCGCATACTTTTAAGTTTCAAGACGGAACGAAATTATCATACGAAAGTGGAAAAATTGAAATTGATGTAGTAGATAAAATAACGCTGAAGGTTGGGAAATCAAGCATAGAAATGACAAAAGACGAAATAAAGCTCAAATCAAAGAGAATCAACCTAAATTGACATATGGCTAAAGCTGTCGTTTGTGTAGAGGATCATTGCACTGGAATACCGGTTCATGTTTGTGCGAGCGGTAGTGAAGATGTGTTTGTGAGTGGTAGATCTGTCTGTCGTAAGGGTGATATCTTGACTCTAGGAGAGACGATAACACAAGGGTCAAACAGCGTATTTGTGAATGGTATTGGCATAACGAGAACAAGTGACTTGGCATCGTGTGGTTTTCATATGATGAGTACTAGCAAAAGTGTATTTGCAGGATAAAAACATGCGTGGTATGAGTGCTACTAGTGGGAAAGAACTGGAAGGTTTAGACCATCTGAAACAATCAATTATTGATATATTAACCACTCCGATAGGCAGTAGAGTTATGCGGCGGGATTACGGTTCTCGGTTATTTGAATTAGTGGATCGGCCAATAAATAGAGATTTTACGCTCGAAATTTACGCAGCGACGGCTGAAGCACTACAAAAATGGGAAACAAGGTTCAAGCTTGAAAAAGTAAAGATTACGGAAGTGAAAGAAGGGAAAGTCACTATTTCCTTGGATGGGATGTATCTACCAAACGGTAAAAATCTTAACTTTGAAGGAATTGTGGTATAAAAATTGTGGAACTAATTGAGCAGTTGAGTTTTGAAGAGATCCTTTCCCAGATGAAAGAAGAATTAGTGCGACGTGACGCAAGTTTTACAGTATTGGTAGAAAGTGACCCAGCGATAAAGATTTTGGAAATAGCAGCATGGAGAGAATTGTTACTAAGACAAATGATAAATGAAGCAGCAAAAAGTAATTTACTAAAATTTGCAACAGGAAAAAACCTTGATACCTTAGCTGAATTTTATGGAGTAGAAAGGCAAGAAGGAGAAGATGACGAACGATTTAGAAAGAGGGTAAAAACAAAAATAGCAGCCGGAGGAAGCAAAGAACATTATCGCTATCATGCACTGTCAGCTGACGCTCGGGTGAAAGATGCACTGGTCGAATCAAAGGTGCCAGGAAGTGTACAGATCTCAATTTTATCCACAGAGTTATCAACAGATCCAGAGGAATTAATTAACATAGTAAGAGAGAGGGTTAATCAAGATAACATAAGGGTTTTGACCGATACGATAGAGGTAGTTGGTTGCAATATTATAGAAATAGATATTCACAGCAGAATTAGCATTAGAAATCCTAGTGTTATTGAGCAGGCAAAGAGACAATTTGTAGAAAAATTTGAATCGACTAAAAGATTAGGATGGAGTGTAACAAAGTCATGGATTATAGCCAATCTATTCGTAGAAGGGGTAGAAAACGTGGAATTAATAGAGCCAAAAGAGGATGTTGTTGTAAAAGGGAATGAGTGTGCTGGTTTGCGAGGCCTAGAATTAGTGGGTAGAAGTTAATGTTATTACCCCCAAACGCAACAAAACAAGAAAAAGCCATAGTAGATGTGATAGATTATAGAATTGATCCTGGTTGCATTAAAGGGTTTAAGTTTAGGTTAGATGAAAAAATACTACCATGGATAATTGAAGAATATGGTCTAGAAGAAATTCTGCGTTGGGTAACAGACAAAAGAAGAGCGATAAAAGAAGGGATAGAATTTCAGCGTTTAAGAGGAACACCAGCATCACTGAAAATAGCACTAAAATGGGCAAATATAGATGATATTACGATTATTGAAGAGCCACCCGGTGAACACTTTTTTGAGTTGCAGATAGGGATAAAAGATGTAGCAAATGACTTCTTCGTAGATGCAGTTGTAGAACTAGCAAAATTATCATTGCCAGCAAGATCGAGGCTAATGAGGATTTTTAACGATCATTATAACATTGGCAGGTTTATTTTAGATGAAAGTTTATTTGGCAGCTTATTATCAGACTACTCTGGTACAAAGGTCGAAAAAAACGGACCGGTGTTGTCATTTGGAAGGGTGAATTTTTTCAGATTTAGTTGTCCACCAATTTTAGTTATAGACGGTTGCTTACGTGACCATTATGAACAAGCTTTTAGTAATGATGTATATCGTCTAGATGTAGCAGTGCTTGGAGAAACAGAGCCTCACACAAAGAATTACAGTGGCATATATGAAAGAAGTCATCAATGGTATAATTTCAAAACACTTTACCCTTTACCACAGAGTTTATTACCAGAAATTAAGTTTGCCAAAGCAGAGATAGTATTATCGGATAGTTGGAACTTAGGAGAAATAAACGCGTGCTTTCCAGTTACTAGTATAGAAGAAACGGGGAATAAATTTGTATTGGGAAGTAGCAAACTATCTGAAGAACTGTGGAATTTAAAATACAAACCAATTTTAGAAAGGTTCAGCGTAACCCATCATTACAAAGTAGAGGATTATACTGGTCAAAAAATCACAAGATATGGTTTAGCAGAACACAACATTCGCTATGAAAACGATTTAGATTCAAAACAAAAAGATTCGATTCACGAACTGGAAAGTTACATTTTAGTGTTTTATCCTGGGGTCCTCACTTGGCACGAACATCGTCATTTGGACAGAAAATGGGTGGAAAAACAGGTCATATGTTTAATGCGTTAAGTCTATATATTTACATCTTAATAATCTCACTAATATTTAGTAAAAACAAGGTGTATTAACCAAAAAAAAACTTGCGTTTTGATATCAAAAAAGGCATAGTTAAGAAGTAGTAGGTAAACATAAAAAAATTACCTATGCCTAAAATTAGTCAATATTCAGTGGGGTATATCATGTTATTTATTAGAAACAGCAATGAAACGTTTAATAGGTCATTGAAAGAATTAGAAAAGAATTCATACGAAAACATCAATGAAAAAAATAAAAAGGGTAGAACAATCTTACATTATGCAGTAAGAGAGTCAGGTCCAAAAACAGTAAGGTTATTGATCAAAAAAGGAGCAGATATAAATCCAGCGGATGTCGGTGGTTATGTCCCAATGCACCTAGCTGT
This sequence comes from Rickettsiales bacterium, assembly GCA_031266615.1. Lineage (GTDB taxonomy): Bacteria > Pseudomonadota > Alphaproteobacteria > Rickettsiales > Anaplasmataceae > Wolbachia. The sequence continues at coordinate 2,373 of JAISAR010000006.1, read as the reverse complement.
AATGGGAAAACGACTTAAAAACGTAAAAGAGTTAATAAACTCAGGAGCAAACGTAAACGTTGTGGAATGTAATGGCAAACACACTCCGCTACACTTTGCGTGTATGGTAGGTGAAGTCGAAATAGTAAAAGAATTAATAAAAGCAGGGGCCGAAACAGATCAACCTGATAAATCCGACAAAATACCGGCTGATTATGCTAGAAATAATAAAGAAATAATGGAAGTGTTAGAGGGCGTAAAAATCGCAAACAGACAGGGAGAGTTTCTAGAAAAACCAGCGATTGTATCGGAAAGTACAGTAACAGGTGTGACAATGGCAAAAGAAGGGCTAGAAACTGTGGATGAATGAGAGAGTTGCTGCAGCCTTCAATACCAAATTTGAGATGCTGTAGCTGATAAGGAAATTATTAAGACAAAACCAAAACAGTTGCGTCTTTTTCGTAAGGGTAGCTGATTTATGGAAAAAGGGAGTGGCAAGGCTCCCGAACTACAAAAACATTTACAGGAGAAAATATGAGAAAAAAGGTATTAACTGTAACTTGTCGGTATGAGCCTGATGAGCTAGCAGAGCAACATCTAGCAGACGCTTACGATCTGTTACTAGAATTTGCAGTTAAAAGAAACAATGAAAAGGAGGTAGAAAAAAATGACAACAGTGGCTTTGTATGCAAGAGTCTCATCGAGGAAACAAGCACAAGAGGGTACAATAGCGAGTCAAGTTGCAGAGCTTGAGCATAAAATTGCAGCAGATGGGCATAAGTTATTAAATGAATATAAATTTGAGGACGATGGCTTTAGTGGGTGGATTTTAGAGCGTGAAGGTTTAGAGGCATTACGTGATAAAGTAGTAGAAGGTGAAATTAATAAAATTTATATTCATTCACCTGACCGATTATCAAGGAATTTTACACACCTAATGGTATTGTTTGACGAGTTTGAAAAAGCAGGGGTAGAGGTAATATTCTTAAATCATAAGGTTGAAAATAATCCAGAGTCTGGATTATTTCTAAAAATGAAAGGATTATGGTCAGAGTACGAAACTATAAGGACTATGGAAAGAAGTCGAAGAGGAAAACTGCATAGAGCAAAGAAAGGTTATGCAAGTGTAATTAATATTGTGCCTATAGGTTATAAGCGTATAGAGAATGTAGATAGAGATAAGATACAAATTGAAATAAATGAAGAGGAAGCAAAGATAGTAAGGCAAATATTCGTGTGGATAGGACAAGAAAGGGTAAGTATAAGGGAAGTTATACGTAGACTAAAAGATAGGTCAATTAGAACGAGGAGTGGAAAGAAGGTTTGGCGTCCAATAGTAATTTGGAAGATGTTAAGAAATCCAGCGTATAAGGGACAAGCAGCGTTTGGTAAATTAAAGAGAGTTGAAGGAACATCAAGAAAAAAAAGTAAACAAAGGGTAAAAAATGTTTCAATCCATTATACAGATGAAGAAAGCTGGATATATATACCAGTACCGAAGATAATTGAAGAAGGATTATTTAATAAGGTACAAAAGCAACTGGATGAAAATAGAAAAAGAGCAAGAATGCAGAGAAGAAAAGAGGTAAATTTACTACAAAGTCTAGTTGTATGTAAAAACTGTGGATATGCCTATGGCGGCGTGCACCATAGGGATGGGAAAAAAACGTATAGCTATTATTGCTGTAGTAGTGTCTCACGTATTACTGATGATGAGGAAAAATGTAACAATAAATTAGTCCGAGCAGATATGTTAGAAATAGCTGTATGGGAAAAGGTAAAAGATGTGCTAAAAAAACCAGAGATGATAAAAAAGGAATATCAACGTAGAGTTTCAGAAAATAAAAACGATGAATCACCAGACAAAAAATTTGCAAGAAGAGAAAATCAGATAAGAGAAGGTATCGAAAAATTAATGGAAGATTATTATAGTCAAGAAAATATAGGTGAGAAAAGATATATAAGTGAGGAAGAATTTAAACAGACGATGAGAAAAATGAAGGAACGTTTAAAAGGAATAGAAGAAGAGAAAAAGAAAGAGACTAATCAAAAGGCAGTAAAAACGGGAATAAACCGTATTATAAGTAGCATAAAGAATTTTTATTCTAGTATAAAATCGAACTTGGAACAGCTAGATTGGGGAACTAAACGTGGTATTATTAAAGCATTGGTAGGACAAATTGACGTAGGTTGTGACCAGGTAGAAATAGGATTTCAGATCGAAGAACCAGCGAAGGATGGGAAGATTTTTAATTTGTATCATTGTACTACACATCATAGTATTGAAGCTATTTGTTTAACTTCCCAATCTGTGCAGGTTAAAATGACAAGAAAACTTGTATTTGGCGTACTATTGTTTAATTTTTCGCACTATGTGCACTGCATGTCTTTTTA
>JAISAR010000097.1 GCA_031266615.1 Rickettsiales bacterium | reverse complement strand
TTCACTATCTATCTTATAACATTGGCGTTTTTGATGTCTTAAACGACTTATAAGCGCGTTTGAGCTTGTATAGGTAAAAAACCAGAAGTTTTAAAAAGACATACGGTGCACATAGTGCGAAAAATTAAACATGAGACGCCAAATATGCTAAGTTTTTTTGTCGTTTGATCTGCACAGACTGAAGATAAATAATAGCTTCAACTTTATGATAATGGGGTTGGCGAGGTTTGTCAAGTAGTTTTTTTGTTTCTATTGGGTAGCTTTTTTCTACTGTTGTCCATCCGCTTTCTGTGTAGTGGGAACTGGTATAATTGTTTGTTAACGCAGGTGCATAAAATCCTTTTTATATATCAGCAACTTTCTTTATTGAAAAATTATAAAAAATGTTGTATAATTATTACAGTAGTAGATTTTAGCAAAACCTATGGCAGATTCAAGTACTAGTATAACTCTCAGCAAAGAAATTTTAGAGGATCTTGCTCACTTGGCCAAAATAAAAGACCAGCCCATTCAAGAGCTAGCAGAGAAGTTCATACAGGAAGCAATTGAACATGAGGAAGACATTGCGCTGGCTGAGCTTTCTATTAAACGTAATACTCCAGGTGCAGAAACAGTTGATTACGAAGACGTTAAGTGGAGATGTTGATCACAAAGACGTTAAGTGGAAATAAAGCATTACAAAATTAAATTTTTAAAGAATGTTACTGAAAGAGATCTCCCAGCTCTACCGGTAACGATAGAATCAAGAGTAAATAAAGCTATACAGGAGCATCTTAGGGTTAATCCAACTAAGTTAGGGAAGCCATTATCTGGCAGATTTAAAGGATATTTCAGATTACGTGTTGGCGATTACCGTATAATTTACCAAACAAAAGCTCGAGATTATGTAGTACTAATTACTGCAAGTAAGGCATAGGAAAGATAGCTATGAGTATCACTAAAAGCATTAAATATATTTTATACAGCACTCCTTAATTATATGAAATGCTGTCAAACAATAGTTGACTTTTTACAGTTGTTGTAGTAACTCATTAATTATGTCAGATAGCTCTAATACAAACAACAGTTGCAAGGTCCCTACAATCTTTCTGCTGTCAAGCGCCGTTGCTCTAATTTTTGCATATGTGCTAGAGTATTTTTTCAATATGCTGCCATGCAAGTTATGTATATACGAGCGGATAGTTTACTATGTTGCAGGATTGCTTGCAGTGGCACACATGTTTAAAGACAGCAAAACTTTAGTCTACGCAATGTTTTGCAGTTATCTTGCAGGTGCGGTGATATCTTTTTATCACGTAGGTCTTGAACTCCGCTTATTCCATGATGTTTTAGGATGCACAGAACAAGCAAACGGTAACGTTAGCGTAGAAGAGCTGAGAAACAATCTCTTAAACCCTAACTATTCTCCTTCTTGTGACAGACCCCATTACGTTCTAGGCGTTTCCCTAGCAACGTGGAATTTAATTTATCTCATAGCAGCTCTGTTCATGTCAGGTAAGGTGTATTGTGGAGAGAGAAAGAAATTTAAATAACTTAAGGTATAGCGGCAGTAAGTTCTTGCAGCAAGCAATTAGAGTAAACCATGCTGGAGAATATGGAGCTATTTGCATCTATTCTGGTCAAAAATTTATTCTTAAGAAGTCTTCTATAATCAAGGAAATAATTGAAATGGAAGAGCAGGAAAAAAAGCATTTTCACTATTTCAATGAGAAAATCAAAGAGCAAAAAGTTCGCCCTACTGTTTTATTGCCAGTTTGGCGTGTTTTGGGAGTGTCACTTGGTGTTGCAACTGCCATTATGGGCAAAAAAGCTGCTATGGCTTGCACTGCTGCAGTTGAAGAAGTGATCGGTGAGCACTACAAAGAGCAAGTTTCGCATTTAGAAGATGGAGAACTAAGAGAAACTATAAGTAAGTTTCGCGATGAAGAGTTAGAGCACAGAGACATTGCAATTGAGCATAACGCTGAAGGTGCGTTTGGTTACAATATCTTATCTTCATTCATAAAAACGGGCTGCAAAGCTGCTATTTATTTGTCCAAGTTGATTTAGCTGGTTCCCAGGTGGATTTTTGTTCATAAAGATGAAATTATATAAATGTGGCAACTAAGAAGTGTATGTTGTATAATACTTACTCTTAAAGTAAGAGGTAATTTATGGATTTGAGTAAAATAATTGCAACAGCAGATGCAGTGAGTGTGATAATTGAAATAGGTGCAAATGCTGAGCCTATAAAGTATGAATTTAATAAAGAGCTTGGATTATTGCAAGTTGACAGGTTTTTATCTACCTCAATGACCTATCCTTGCAATTATGGATTTGTACCAAATACCTGTGCAGGTGATGGTGATCCCGTGGATGTTTTGGTGTTAACTCAATTCCCCCTGGCACCTGGTGTTTTAATATCGGTACGTCCAATAGGTGCTCTACTTACTAAGGATGAAAAAGGAGAAGATGAAAAGATATTAGCTGTGCCTGTTTCCAGTGTTGATAGCTATTATGATGATGTGAAAGACTACTCTGATTTGCCTAAAAACCTACTGGATAAGATTACTCATTTCTTTTCACACTACAAGGACCTAGAGAAAGGAAAAACAGTAACAGTTGGAAAGTGGGTTGGTATGAAAGAAGCAAAGAGCATTATTGAAAACGCTGTTAAAAGTAGAGATTGATGCATATTAGCTTAGGTTGTTTATTATAGTAAAATTACAGTTATTGACTGGTTTAGAAGAGATTCTGCTATCTAATAACATGAAATACTACTATTAAAAGCATTAGACAGGTTGTGAAGTCTTGGTATTATATAAAGTACTTGCTTTGAAGTTCAAGATTTGGAAGGGTGGCCGAGCGGCTGAAGGCGGCGGTTTGCTAAACCGTTATACGATCGAAAAGTCGTATCGAGGGTTCGAATCCCTCTCCTTCCGCGTGTTATTGACGTGATGACCTTAACCAATCTCCATTTCCCATGCCCATTTTTTACTATAGATTAATTATTTGATTATAGTATCATCTTAATTAAGCTTGTGCTTGGGATATTTATGAAGAGTATTTTATACTTTACATTGTTATTTGTCGTGTTTGGCTCGTCGAGCCTGCTTGCTGTGGAGCAGGCTGAAAGAAAAAAAACTGATGCAGGTGAATCGGTTAGTTCTGTGCATGAAAATGTAGGTATAAGGAAAAATCTAAAACAAGATGCGCCGGAAAGCACAGCCCAAAGAACCGAGCCTGAGTCTTCCAAAAGCGACCCTACGGACGTTGATAAGTTAAATGTTGAAAAAGCACAGGATACCAAGACTGAAGGAGCGATCAATAAAAAAGAACCACAACACGATGAAAGCAAAGCTCCTGCAGTTGAAAAAACTATTGATGGAGGTGAGAAGAGTGATAAAGATTTTGGCAATAACCTGCCAGAGAAAAGTAAAGATGAAGTTACTCCAAGTTTGCCAAGTGTGACCGATAAGGAAGTGAACAAAAATTTAGTTTTGCCTCCAAGCGCTGGTTTGAATGAAGATGTAGCTGATCTACAAGTTGATAAAAAGGTTGATATTGAGGAGAATAAGCCCTCAGAAAATAATACAGATAAATTATTAGAAGAGAAAAAAGAAAAAGAGGAAGATCAAGCTGAAAAAGAAGAAGTGAAAAAATTAGCTGAGGACCACAGTAGAAAAAATCGAATAAAACCTATCACTAGAAGAGACGAAGAAAACAAGCAAGAGGAAGAGAAAAATTTACAGAGATGGACAAAGTTAGACAGAGAACCAATAAAGGAATGGTATCAAAAAAATGCACAAAGCAAGTCAGTGTATAAGCGACAATATGATAAGCTTAATGAGCATCTTCCGACAACCGTGTTTATTGATGACTATAGTAAGCAGCTTTTTTACTGTATTAAAAAGAACAACTCAGTTTGCCTGAGGGGGATAATAAGTAAGCTGGAAAAGCTTGGATTGACAACTCAAGAGGTACTGAAGCTTAGAAATAAGCTTGGAGATACCCCTCTAATTTATGCCGTTAAGCAAGGTGAGGTAGATATAGTACGCTTTCTCTTATTACAAGGTGCTGATCCTAAAGTGGTTAATAATAGTCTTCAATCTCCTATTGATATAGCAATCGAAAGAGGACAAGTTGGTATGATAAATGCAATTGCTGAAATGATACCACATCTTTTGGAGCATAAGAGGATAGACAACAAAGAAAGCCTGGAAATGTATAATTGGGCTGTGAAAACAAAAGAAAATAACGAATTGCAGTGCAATGAAGATCAAAAAAGATGATTAGATTTTTGATATTAATTTTAATTGGTCATTTGTGTTACGGGAATGAAGTAAATGATAAGAAGAATCCGGTCAGTGATTTTTTGGATACCCTGCATAAGACAAAGTATGTGTCTTACAGTAAAAAAGACTTTGCTGAATTTCTAGTACAGTGTCACAAAGAAGGCGTGCCAGAAGACTTTGGAAAAGGTTTTGGTCCTGACTTAAATGGAGCCAATTTTAGTCGATTGTACCTCAATGGATCTATTTTTGATGGAGTCAGTCTAATTGGTGCTGATTTTTCTAATACTGACTTGTCAGGTGTGTCCTTTATCAATACTGATTTGCGTGGGGCCAATTTTTCCAATGCTAATTTGCAAGATATAAGAATAGAAAGTACAAACCTGAGTTTTGCAAAATTTATTTCTGCAAATTTGACAGATATTACATTTGATCAGTCTGATATTAGTTATGCTGAGTTTATCAGCTCTGATCTTAAAAGGGCAAAAATGCATAATATAACTGGTTTACGTACTAATTTTTCAAATGTGAAAATGAATCTTTCTAGCTTATTAAACTCGAATGTTAGTTATGTAAATTTTAGCGATAGTGAAGTAAACGATACTGTTATGCAGAAAAGCAACCTTAGTAATGCAAATTTTTTTGGAGTTGATTCATATAAACTAAAAATACAATTTTCTTCATTGGAGAACGCTAATATATATGGCGCAGAAATAAGAGAATCAGATTTCACAGGCAGCGATCTTTCTAATGTCTGCCTTAATTCTTCTGCTATAATTGAAAGTAACTTCAATAGAACTAATTTAAGTAACACGCAGATTTCCTATGTAAATGGTGATAATTCAAGTTTTGTTCAATCTATACTGCATGGTTCCAAGGTAAAACATTCGTATGCTTCTAAAATCAGTTTTCAAGATGCCGATTTATCCGATATTGATTTTAGTTTTAGCGAGCTACATCAAGTTGACGTTTCTGATTCCGACATTCGTCACGGAAAGTTTCATGATACTAAAGTTACAAACTCTAACATGAGCGGTTCGTTTTTCGACCATTCACTATTTACCTCTGCAAAGATAGAAGGTACAGATCTTTCTGCTGCTTCAATGTACAAGGTCAAAATACAAGACTCTCAAGTTTATAATAGCAAACTCTCTTACCATAGCATCGACTCTAGTGAGGTGGAAAGCTCAACATTTTTTAATTTAATAGCAGATAACTCAAGCTGGTCTAATCTAAAAGTAACTAATTCGAATTTTATTGAAAGCGATTTCAAATCTTCCTTACTTCATGATAATACCTTTAAGAAAACAGGCTTTTTTCTCAGCAATTTCAATAATTCAATGATTGGTAATACATCTTTTGACTCTTCGAGCTTATATGAAGGCTCGGTTGTTGATGCTCGTTTAACAGATTGCAAGTTTGATCATTCAATTCTGATTGGCAATGAAGGACAGGAAAAGCTTGCAGACTTAGAGGGTGCTATAACCTCAATTGAAGATTTGCAAGAAAAGATATCACAGGGTGAAAAATTTGATGTGAATTACGCTTATTTTGAATTTAAGGATATGAACCTAGAGAATGCCGATTTCTCTAATTCGATATTGAGTAGAGCAAAGTTTATAAATGTTAATTTAAACAAGGCAAATCTTAAAAAAGCTGATTTGCGTCATGTTGTTTTTGACAATTCTTCCCTTATTGATACCAACTTATCAGATTCTAATTTAGATAATTCTAGTTTTTTAAAATCTGATCTGAAGAGCGCCATATTGGAAAATTCAAAGTCTAATAAATGAGAAGCTCTTTGATATGCTTGTTGAAACTTAGAAAAGAAAAATGACCATAAAAAGTGAGGGCGTACTATTAGTTTTATCTTCTCCTTCTGGAGCTGGCAAAACTACCATATTAGAGAGATTACTTGAGCAATCGACTAACCTAGTTAGGTCGGTTTCTATGACCACGCGTAAACCTCGCCCTGGTGAAATAAATGGCAAAGACTATTTTTTTGTTACCGAGAAAAAGTTTCACGAGTTATGCGAAGCCGGTCAAATGCTTGAGTACGCCAAAGTTTTTGAGAACTTTTATGGCATACCGAGAAATTTTATAGAACAGAACTTAAGCAGTGGAATAAGCGTCTTACTGAGCATAGATTGGCAAGGAGCATTTCATTTATTTAAGCTTATGAGGAAAAAAGTTGTAAGTGTTTTTATACTTCCCCCTTCGATGGAGGAGCTTAGGTTACGTCTGCAAAAGCGTAATACTGACAGTGCAAGTGAAATAGAACGCAGATTAGCCGAAGCCCAAAAGGAGATAAGCAAAAGCGATAAATATGATTATGTAATAATCAATGATGATATTGATAAAAGTGTAGAAGAGATAAGCTCCATATTAAACAAAGAAAGACTTAAAAGATCACAGGAAAAGTAGGTCTATTGATTGACCTTACCTATAACTGTACGAACATTTGTTTTGCCAAGGTAATTCGCACAGCAAACGGCGTCATGGAAGTAGCCCCTCTTCCTGTCATTCCAGCGTCTCTTTCTCCTGTTATTCCAGTACTTGACACTGGAATCAAGTTTTCCATAAAATAGTGTATTTTAACATAGCTTTTATGCTCACCTACTTGATAAAATTTCTGGATGCCAGTGTTTGGGCACTTGCATGACATCCCTTCTGGTGGAAATTAATCTTAAATCACAATGTTCGTATAGCTGCGACCCGAGAGGTACTTTCTCTTATCCATTGCAGATATTGTACGGTGCTGTCGACTTGGTCATTGTGATGTGCTTCTGGGAACATTAAAATCTCATACTCAAAGTCGTTGAGCCATATCGCCTGGTGCGGCAGAAAAACTTTTCCAGACTCTATAATTGGAACAATCTGGTGGAATCGGGCGAATTTGTCATCATGTGGTACTATTTCGATGATTGGTAAATCACTGTTTGCCTTCAGCTCTTGCACCAATTGCTGACCGCTTGTTTTGGCTTCGATTAAAATTGCGTGTGGTGCCCATCTTGCAGCTAGTGACAGAATTTGTTCTTTAAGTTTTGGGTACTCGAGTTTTGCACGATACACATCAAGTAAATAAAACTTATTGCCCACTTTTGCCCAAGTGGTGCAAACACTGAAGTTACTAGAGTTGCTTGTTGAAACCGCAGTGTCCCAACTTTGTGTTACATGCGAGAGATCGTCAGGAAAATTTCTATAGCGCTTCAGCCACTCTAGTTTGATTATACCACCTGAAAGCGGTAGAGGGTTTTGTTGATATTGCGCAGCAAAAGCGTAACTCCCAAGTTCAGCCTTTATCATCTCAACTTCTTCCCTTCCCCCATCTAGAGGGTATAGCGGCTGGTTCTCTTCTCTTGAACATAATATCATTGCAGGTGCAGCGCATGGTGCTGTTGTATTATACAACCGCCTGGTTGCAGTTACTTGGACAACAGGAACAGGATGCGCTGGCTTTTTGATTGAATAAATAATCTCTTTATTTTCAGATATCATCGGTAAGTAAACATGATGCCATATGATTTTCGGTTTAGAGAGAAGGTGCCCGGTTAAGTCTTCCAAGTGGAGCCTGTGCATCACAAGAACGATGACTCCTTTTTTTCTATTGTTGAGCCTGCTTACTAAAGTCTGGTCGAACCAGTTTGTAGCACGTTTTCTAAGCGTTTCGCTCAAGGCTTGAGTGGAGCTTAGTGGATCATCCACAATGATGAAATCACCACCTTCACCGGTCAATGTCCCTCCAACAGATGTTGCGATTCTATATCCTCTCTGCACTGTTTGAAATTTGTATTTGGTGTTTTGCTCTTTGGATAGTTCTACCTCTGGAAATAACTCTTGATACCAATCCGATTGCATTACGCATCTTGTGTCAAGCGAGTGCTTTTCGCTCAGCCGCTGAAAATAGCTTGCAACTATTATTCTTGCGGTTGGTTGATTTCCCAGTATCCATGCGGGCCATGCAACGCTTACACACATGGATTTCATCGAGCGCGGCGGCATATTAAATATTATGCGCCTCACTTCGCTGGTATTAGCTGCTTCTAGCCTGTCTGCTATGACTTTTATATACTGATAATCATTATACTCACACCCCGGCATCACCGTTTTAAAGCATAACTCAATGAATTTTAAAAAGTTTATGTTTTCCATATTAGTTATCTCCTATAGTGTCATCCAAGTAGCGGATACTGGGATCTCATTTATGACGGTGCCATGAAAGTGGCCTCCCTCCTGTCATTCCAGTGCTTGACACACAACTGTACGAACATTGCAATTTGAGCCTACCAGGAGGATGTCATGCCAGTGCCCAGACACTGGCATCCAGGAATTTTATTAAGTTGGTGAGTATAAAAGTAGCTGTTTTATGTTAAATTTGATGAGGTTGCGTGATAATGGACAGAATTACACCTTCCTATCCAGTTTATGAATTGCAACTAGCTATAAACATTAAAAAATTTACCAAATGGGGAAAAAGGCAAAAAAAGCCCTGGTCAATATTTCTTTTAAAACATTGGCGTTTTTTATGCCTTAAACGCTGCAATTTAGCTGCTTTTAAACTACAACTAACCTTGACTTAAACGTTAAGAAATTTACTAAGCAGAAAAAAAG
>JAISAR010000105.1 GCA_031266615.1 Rickettsiales bacterium | reverse complement strand
GCTTATAAGTCGTTTAAGACAGCACCCAACGTCAGGTTTTAAAATAGAGAGTGGAATAACTAGCTACCTCAGGGTTTTATTGTCTTTTTTTTCTGCCTGGTAAATTTCTTAAATATTATGGCTTAGACTAGTTGCGTTTAAAAGCAGCTAAATTGCAGCGTTTAAGGCACAAAAACGCCAATACTGAAAATAAATACTGACCAGGGCTTCTTTTGTTTTTTTTTCTTATTTAGTAAATTTCTTAAATATTAAAGCAATTCATAAACGAACATTTATTTTTACAACAAGTAGTGTCATCCCAGCGTTTCAAGCATTTTGCGGTGCTTACCTGTGTTTCTCCTAAAAACTCCCTACCATAAATTGGTTATGCAAAAGATCTATTTAGTGACAAAATTAATGCTTTTTTAATTTTAATGGCTTATATTCTAGCTCTAAATAACGACAACGAATATTTTAAATGGGAGATGCTTTTTGATGTCAACAGAACTTTCTAAGGGCAATGATAAAAATAAACAGTTTCTCATGCAAATTGCTGCTTGGCTAGTAGACAATACTGCTTTAACTTTTAATCAAATAGCGCAGTGTTGTAAGTTAGCTCTTGAAGAAGTGCAGAATATAGCTGATGAGGAAATAGATGTTGAAAGATTTAATCCTATTATTTCTGGAATAATAACTGAAAAAGAAATTGACAACTGTAAAAAAAATCCAAATCGTATCCCAAGTTTGATTGCAAAAAATGTAAAAAAAAGGAGTAAATCAATCGGCAACACTTCCGGCCTTGCTTCCCCGGCAAGGCGTAGAGATAAACCTGATGCGATTTATTATTTAATAAAAAAGTTTCCTATTTTGGACAACAACGTTATAGCTAAATTGATTAGTACAACAAATTGTACAGTGGAGCAGGTAAGGGATGGGTCTCACTATAATATGCAAAATATAAAACCTCAAGATCCCGTACTGCTCGGTCTATGCAGTCAAGAAAATTTAGAAACAGAAATAGAAAAAGCAAAAATAAAAGAAGAGAAACAAGAAAGATTAAGAAATATAAAGGAAAATTATTAAAGTCTCTCAAATTGTTTATCTATTTTCATATCTTGTTAATATTAAATTAACTTGACTTGTCAGTGTTTACTGGTATAATGGTAGGTAAAGTATGTAGCTTAATAGCAATTGAGTTTAATACTTCCTGAAGATTAGTTTAGCCTAATTTATTATCTTGTAGTCACATTTTAGGTTAGTAAGCATCAATATAAAATTTTTGGAGGATTATGGTAACAATCAATGAAGATGTTTTAGCAAAAGAAAAGATTGCAGCTGAATTAGAATCAGCAAAAACAAGTGAGCAAATTTCCGACAACGATATGGTAAAACAAACAACAAATGAAAGTGTAAAAGAAAACAGAAAAGCACTAGATCTGAGTGAACTGAGAAAAAAAACAGCAGAAGAATTATTGGATCTAGCTGAGGAAAGAAAAATTTCAACTAATGGTAAAGGTAATGGCAGAATGCTGAAGCAGGAGATGATATTCAGCTTAATGAAGAAAATGAGCGAAGAAGGAGGCATTACTACAGGAAGCGGAATAGTAGAAATATTACCTGATGGTTTCGGTTTTTTACGCTCAGCAAGTGCTAATTATGCTCCGAGTACTGACGATGTGTATGTTTCCAATGGACAGATAAAAAAGTTCAATTTACGTACAGGGGACATGGTATGTGGAGAAATCAGGCCACCTAGTGATAAGGAAAGATATTTTACTTTAACTAAGGTTCAAAGTATAAACTCTACTGAAGTAAGTGAACTGAGAAAATACGTCCACTTTGACAACTTGCTTCCTCTTTACCCCGAAGAAAGGTTAATTCTTGAAAACAACAGCGGTGTAGATAATAAAAAAGATATAAGTATGCGAGCTGCGGATATAGTCGCGCCTCTTGGAAAAGGACAAAGAGCATTAATAGTTGCTCCACCCCGCACAGGAAAAACGATATTGCTCCAGCAAATGGCTCATTCTATAGCTACAAATCATCCAGAAATAGAATTAATAGTATTGCTTATAGATGAAAGACCTGAAGAAGTGACAGATATGATGCGTTCTGTAAAGGGCGAGGTAGTGAGTTCCACATTCGATGAGCCTGCTTACCGCCATGTACAGCTTGCTGAAATAGTAATAGAAAAAGCTAAAAGAATGGTTGAGCATAAAAAGGATGTTGTAATTTTGCTCGACTCCATAACCCGTCTTGCACGCGCTTATAATGCAGTCATTCCTTCATCTGGAAAAGTTCTAACTGGTGGTGTAGATTCAAATGCGCTGCAGAGACCAAAACGTTTTTTCGGAGCAGCCCGCAACATTGAAAATGGTGGTTCTTTGACAATAATTGCTACTGCTCTTGTAGAAACCGGTTCAAAAATGGATGAAGTTATTTTTGAAGAGTTTAAAGGTACGGGTAATGCTGAGGTTATACTTGATAGAAAACTTGCTGATAAGCGAATATTTCCAGCTATTGACATTACAAAATCTGGAACTAGAAAAGAGGAGCTATTAATTGATAGGGCTATATTGAATAAAATATGGGTGTTGCGTAGGATACTTAATCCTATGGGATCTGTTGAAGCAATGGAGTTTTTACGCGATAAATTGCTTTTAACAAAGAGTAATGCTGACTTTTTTAACTCTATGAACAATTAATGTCAACGCCAGGGGGCAAAGTTTTTTGCCCCTCCAGTGAGATAAAATTTAGGAATTCAATCTTAACTTTTCACTTAAAATCAAATTCACAACATCAGGGCTAGCTTTTCCTTTTGTAAGTTTCATGACTTCGCCAACAAAGAATCCGTATAATTTTGTTTTACCGCTTTTGTATTCTTGAACTTTATCTTGGTTGTCGTTGATGATCTTGTCGATAACTTCAGATATTTGACCTTTATCGGTTATTTGCTTTAGATCCTGCTCTTCTATAATTAAAGATGCCGATTTGCCAGTTTCAAACATAATATCAAAAACTTGCTTGCCAAGTTTAGCAGAGATTGTCCCATCAACGATGAAATCCAAGAGCTCGGACAAGGCGTTTGCTTTGATCGGAGAGCTTACAATATCAATACCTGCTTTATTCAAACGACCAAAAAATTCTACAGTGAGCCAAGTAACGGCAAGCTTTGAATCATGCTTTTCTATCAATTCCTCGAAATAATCGGCAATTGCTTTATCGGAAGTGATGACTTCTGCATCGTATTCGTTGATGCCTAACTCTTTAATGTATCGCAGCTTCTTTTGGTCTGGCAACTCAGGCAAAGATGACTTGATAAGATCGATTTTGTCCTGGCTTATCTCAACAGGCAATAAATCAGGTTCAGGAAAATATCTGTAATCGCTTGCATCCTCTTTGTTTCGCATCACTTTTGTTTTTCCCAAAGCGACATCAAACAATAAAGTATCTTGACTTATTTCTCCCCCACTTTCCAAAATTTCAATCTGCCTTTGTATTTCATAATCTATAGCCTGCGTAATGTAACGTATTGAATTTAGGTTTTTTATTTCACAACGAGTGCCAAATGTGCTGCTGCCTTTTGGGCGCACAGAAACATTCGCATCACAACGAAGTGATCCCTTTTCCATATCGCCATCACATGAGCCAATGTAACGTAAAATCTGCCTCAATTTTTTCATAAATTCTGCAGCTTCTGCAGATGACCGAAGATCCGGTTTCGAAACAATTTCCATTAAAGCAACCCCTGCGCGGTTTAAATCCACATAAGTTTTGCTCTCTTCATGAACGCTCTTTCCTGCGTCTTGCTCTAGATGAATTCTCGCAATTCTTATTTCTTTTTCATTATTGTTGATAAACACTCTACCGTTCCTAACTATCGGCTCAAAGAACTGAGTTATCTGATAACCTTGCGGTAAATCAGGATAAAAATAATTTTTCCGGTCGAAATAAGAACACTTATTAATTTCCGCAGAAAGCGCGAGACCGGTGCGTATTGCCTGCTCTATAGAGTAGTAATTTAGTATTGGCAATGTGCCCGGCATTGCTGCATCAACCAGAGAAACTTGAGTATTATGTTCAGCACCAAACTCAGTTGATGAACTAGAAAATAGCTTTGCCTTAGAAGAAATCTGAGCGTGCACCTCAAGCCCAATTACCGCCTCCCAATTCTCTTTTGTCATGCATTCAATCCAAGTGATAATTTCAATATTCTGCAAAATTAGCACAAAAAGTCAAAACAAAACTCATGTTTTTATACCTTTATCTTAACTTTTTAACCTGTGATTTAAGAGCAGTGTGTACCAAGAATGCAAAAATTGCTTGACAAGTTCCTCCAACCCCCTTATAATGAGACTGAAGCTATTATTTATCTTCAGTCTGTGCAGATTAAATGACAAAAAAACTTAGCATATTTGGCGTCTCATGTTTAATTTTTCGCACTATGTGC
>JAISAR010000022.1 GCA_031266615.1 Rickettsiales bacterium | reverse complement strand
ATTTCTTAAGCATAAAGGTTATACCAACTTTCGTTATCGGGGAGTCGAACAAGATACATAATAGATTCGCTAAATCTCTAATCGTAGGGGAGCTTTTCAATTTGTCCTATTACCATTGGAGATTTGGTATAACCATGCCGAGCGGCAGATACGGCATTATGTTGTTTACCGCAAAAACTCATATTTTACACAATCGGAACGAGGAAACGCATTCCTTGAGCGGATAATTTCGTTATACTTAACATGAAAGCAAAAGGATCTGAATCCTTTCCACAGCCTCTTATCTATCGTTTCTTAAACCGCTCCCCTAAATGGATACAATTAGTTAGTGTGTAAGGGGTAATTTTATATTTTTTCTCGAGATTTTTTGTGTGTTGGTAACACTTTCTACTGAATGTGTTTGAGATACCTCACTACATTACAGCAACCTCTAAAGGTTGCTAGATCTAAAGGTGTCTTACCGTTATTACTCGTTGCTTTTAAATCAGCTCCCTTTTCTGCAAAGTACTGTACTATATCCAGGTGTCCCTCCCTAGCAGCTAGGTGTGTAGGAGTTTTACCTTCCCTGTCACGGGCGTTTATATTTGCCCCTTCCTCTGCTAAGCACTTTACTACTTCTAACCTGCCATACATAGCAGCTACATGTAAACAGGTACAGCCACGGTCATCGGCGGCATTGGAGTCAGCACCTTTCTCTATCAGGTACTTCACTACGCCGAGTTTCCCTTTTTCAGCGGCGTAGTATAGTGGTGTTTCTCCTCTCCACATACTAGCGCTGAGATTGACACCGTTTTCTACTAAATATTGCACTATTCCAAGATGTCCCTGACCTGCAGCACTATGCAGAGCAGAATAACCTCCTTTATTGGTGATGTGGATGTTAGCACCTTTTTCCACTAAGTATTTTAGTATTTCCAACTGATCGCAAAAGGCTGCACTATGCACCGGTGTTAAGCCTCCATTTTCAGTTGCTTTCAAGTCAAACCCTTTTTCCATTAAGTATTTTACTATATCTAGATTCCCTCCTTCTACAGCTTGATGAAGGGGAGTATCATCGCAACTAGTTGAAAAATCTGCACCTTTTTCTATAAGATATCTTACTATTTCCAATGGACCGTATCTTGCAGCTTTGTGTAAAGGTGTTTTGCCAGTCGTATTCATAGCTGCTATGTCGCATCCTTTTTCTTTTACAAAATACCTAACTTTTTCCAAATCTCTTGACTCAGCAGCATAATGCAATGGTGTATCTCCACAGTAATTAGCTTTACACTCAGCTCCTTTTGCCACCAACTCTTTGACTCTATCTAGGCTATATATTGAAGCAGCATATAGCAAATCCTCATTTAATTCCCTTAGTTCTTTGTTGGAAAGCATACTACAACTCAGCTATTTTAAGTCTGTATATTACTTTTTATTTATCTCGTCAACACAGATTGCTGTCATATAGAGAAAACTATTTGTGGTATCAAGATACCAAGGTGTCTTGATACCTTGAAAACGGTCACAAGGCAGGGAATAAATCTTCTCTCTTATCTGTTTTTTCCGTGTAAGTTTCTTCCACTTTACTGTTAGGTTTTGATACTGCATATGTAATACCACCAGCAATAAGTCCAACTGCCAAAGCAGCAGCTACGGCTATGCCAGCTATAGTCAATATTGGCAATTGAATACCGACAGCAAAACATCCACCAATAACCGCTAATGCAGCTATAGCACCACAAACACTACCAACTATTATTGGTTTATTAGTTACTTGCTCAGTCTTTGCTGTGTTTTCTGAAGGCTGCGTCGCACTTTCGCTAAGCGGTCTTTCTTTCTCTTCTACATTTCTATGTACGCCATTTTCAACTTGGTTAAGTGTTTCTAGCCAACCATCAATTTTAGCCTTTTCTGTGTGATCTTCAGTTTCATTCTTGGCTTCTTCTAAAATAGATTTAATTCCGTTACGCTCATCTTCTTTTATAATAGTGAAAACTCCTTTTAATATACCTTTATCATTAGCTGCGCCTAAAGTAGCTTTAATGCTTTCCAATTTCCTAAAACATATAGCGTATTCAAAAGGTGTGAAAGTAAGTTTTTCACCATTTGTGGGCTCTACAGTTATATTCGGAGTAGTAAGAACATCTTTTAATACCTCCTCTTTATCTTCAATTGCACCTAAAATAGCTCCAATGTTTTCCAATTCCTTATAATATATAGCGAAGCCAAGAGGTGTGAAAGTATGTTTCCCATTATATAACTCTACAGTTATATTCGAAGTAGTAAGAACATCTTTTAATACCCCTTTATCTTCAATTGCACCTAAAATAGCTTCAATGCTTTTCTGCCTATTAAACGTATATATAGCGAAGCCAAGAGGTGTGAAAGTATGTTTCCCATTATATAACTCTACAGTTATATTCGAAGCATTAAGAACATCTTTTAATATCTCATTTTTATCTTTAATTGCACCTAAAATATCATCAATGATTTTCTTATTATTTTGATTTATAGCGCAGCCAAAAGGTGTTAAAATATGTTTTTCATTGCCTTCGCTATAAGTTATATTCGCATGGGTAAGAATTGCCAGTAAATTACCTTCAGCTTCTCTTAGAAGACTAGCAACTTTATCCTGCTCTTTTTTTTCTATTGCTTCCTTTAACTTGTTATACAATTTCTGTTGTTTATCTGTTAAGTTATACATATAATTTCTCGATAGATACTTATTCTAAGTATTACATATCTCAGTAAAAAAGTCAATAGTTTTTTAACATTTAGGTAAGAAATAAACCTTTGAAACCCCAATAACTAGGCTACTTTTTTGAATGGCCATGGTATCTTGGTGTCTCAACTATCACACGCACTTAAACAAGTTTAGTTTTTTTTCACAGAATGCGGAAAACTTATCTGCAACTATACTCATTGGCATTTTAACGGGTATTACAGAGGCTCTTTAGGTATGGGTGATGGAGAAATACCTAAAATTACAGATAGCTTTAAAAATGCATTAAAATGCTATTTTCAGTATCCGTTCAGACAATGGCGTCAACTTAAGAGCCTCCATTAGCAAACTCTCCTAAAGACATGATGGCATTTGGGCTTATCTACCTTATTGCGGCTATACAATCGCCCTGGTTGAATTTTAACTTTAGCACGCATACTTGCTCTATCAAAAAAGGCTTAAAAGCTTTTTGGTGAACAATTTCCAATAAGTACTTGATAGAGTTTCTGCCTCATTACACCAAATAAAACTGAAAAATTTAAACGATACTCAGCAATTTGATCTGGATTCCAAGGCCCTTGCGCATCACACTCTGGGACCATACATCTTATAGATATTATACCAACAATCCACTATTTTTTCTACGTCTCGTGGTTTAGTTTTTAGACCTATACTGATTCTAATCGAACACTCTGCTTGCTCTTTTGTTGCCCCCATTGCAAGCAAAACATGGGAAGGTTCAACTTTTCCAGAAGAGCATGCAGAGCCATTGCTAACTGCAACGTTATTTAAGTCAAAATGCATGAGCTGCACGTCACTCCTTATTTTCGGCATATAAATGAAACTTGTATTTGGTAATCTTTTGGAGTTTTCACCGAAGATTTTGATGCCACTGGCAAGATTTGATAACTCACACTCCAATTGATCGCGTAGCTTCTTTATTTCACCCATTTTTGATAGAAGATCTGGAATATCTTGTAATGCAGCAGAAAGACCTGCAATTGCAACAATATTCTCCGTACCACCTCGTAATCCTTTCTCTTGCCCACCACCTATTATGATAGGTTCTATTACAAGCTTTTTGTCGTATATTAAAACTCCACTACCCGCTATACCGCCAAATTTATGAGCGGACAAAGTGAGTAAATCCACCCCTAAATCCTCCATATTAACTTCAGTTTTTCCAACGCTTTGAGCAGCATCGGTGTGACAGATTGCTCCAAATTTATGTGCTATTTCAGCTACTTCTTTAACAGGCTGAATAACCCCAGTTTCGTTATTAGCCATCATAACTGAAACTATTACTCTATCTCCCTCAAGTTTACTAAGAATCTTTTCTAGCTCTAAAAGATCAACAACACCTTCTTGATTAACGGGTATTATATGTGGATTACACGTAGAATTGAGAATTGAAGGATGCTCTATAGCTGAAATTACATGTCGATAGCCCACTATTCCTCTCATAACAAGATTATTTGCTTCAGTTGCACCAGACGTAAAAACTACCTCTTTATCATCTAAAGCGCCAATAATCCCACGAACATTATCTCTTGCATCCTGGAGAATCTTTCTCGCCTCTTGTCCCTTTCTGTGTAATGATGAAGGATTCAGAATTTGTTTTGATAAGACCTCAAGTATACTCTTCTTTACACTGTCGATAATTGGGGAAGTTGCATTATAGTCAGCATATACGTAATCACTACCTAAAGAAAAGGGACTTGAAGGTTTATCTGTCATTTAATTAGGAAAACTCTTTACTACTTGCTATAGCATTCATATATATTAGCTTAACATGATAAAAAGCTTGTTGCAAAAACAGTAAAATTAATACATAATTAATATATACACGATTTACATTAGTTAATATCTGTCAAGCAGGTTTTTATTAGGAGCTACCGTGGTAGAAGTTTTTTTAAATAATGCATCAAAAAAAATAGAAGGTGAATATCACCAAAGTAGGGAAGCTAACGCACCAGTTGTGCTAATTTTACACCACCACCCCCAATATGGTGGCAATATGAATAGTAAAATAATACATAATATATACGCATCTTTTATCAGCAACAGCTTTTCTGTATTGAAAATCAACTTCCGTGGTGTGGGAAAGTCCACCGGAACTTTCGATAAGGGTATAGGGGAATTAACTGATGCTGCAGTAGCTATCGATTGGCTCCAAGAACATAATCCTAGTAACGTTCCAATTTGGATAGTTGGTTTTTCTTTCGGAGCATGGGTAGCTATGCAATTAACAATGCGTCGCCCTGAGGTAGTAGGTTTTGTTGCCCTTTCTCCTCCGGCAACAAAGTACGACTTCTCTTTTTTCTCTCCCTGTCCGGTTCCTGGGCTTATAATACAAAGCAGTAATGATACAATCTCAGAAGAAAGCGATGTAACAGAATTAGCAAAAAGGCTGATGAACTCAGTAAAAAGTGACCATATGGAATACCACATTATAGACGATACTAATCACTTCTTAAGAGATAAAGAAGAGGAGGTGGTTCAAATTATAGACGACTATATAAAACTACGCTTGAATAGTGCAGCTATTTCTTCTCAAAAGACCAAAAAAGAGGTAAAAATAAGAGAGTATGCTTAATCTTTACAAACAAGAGAAATGAGTGTAGTAATATAAACAAAAAGGTTTTGTTATGTTTAGGAAGTTGTTATTTCTTGTTTTAGTTGCGTCTATGCTATCAGGGTGCCTACTAAGCAAATCACGCAAGTTAAAAAGTCCGTGTATAAAAGGCAATGAAAGTGCTTCGTGCAGACTATACCCTGTTAATGACCATTGGTTAGGTAAGTACAAGATAGTAGCTCAATAGATTCTAGTTCTATACTACATCCATTCACAATTTTACCAGTGATCTATCCTTTAACTGTAAAATGTAGTCTGCCTTTTCTGCAAGGAGGTGGTTGTGTGTTACTATAAGCATAGAGCTATTATTTTCCTTTACATACGAATATAATAGCAAAAACACATTCAAAGAATTTGTTGGATCTAAATTCCCTGTTGGTTCATCTGCAAGTAAAAGTCTTGGGGAATTTACAACGCTTCTTGCAATTGCAACTCTTTGCCTCTCTCCGCCAGAAATTTCAGATATCATACTACTTGCTTTGTCTTCCAGGCCAAATTTTTCCAACATTGTCTGCGCATTTTTTATTGCCTCAGTTTTGCTCCTTCCCGCAATAAGCTGAGGAAGCATAACATTTTCCAATACCGATAACTCCTGTAACAAATAGTGAAATTGATAAACAAAGCTCAGAAAACTTCTTCTTATATGAGTTTTATATTTATTACTGGCTTGTGTGCAATTTACTCCATCTATTGTTACTATACCTGAAGTTGGCTTATCCAATAAGCCTGCAATTTGCAATATAGTTGTTTTTCCTGATCCTGAACTGCCAATTAATGCAACTACTTGTCCTTTCGCGACCCTTAGGTTTATATCTTTTATAACAGCAGGAGCTTCTTTGAAGCTCTTATCTACAGAAGTTAGCTCTAGTGCTACATCACCACCCATGTTGAAAAGGCCTAGGAGACATAACTAAACTGAGAAGCTGTTACCACACCCACATTGAGACTTAGCAAGAGCATTTTTTATTTGAAACCCAGAACCACTTAGATCTTCAGTATAATCTATAACTGAGTTATTTAAAAATTTCGCCGAACAATTATCAACCATTAATATAGGGTTTCCATTTTCGTCGTTAATTACTATGTCTTTGCTTTTCCCGCTAAAGCTAGAGTGACCTCTATAATCCTCGCTCTCTTCATAATCGTCATCATCGTCGTCATCAAATTCATCATCGTAATCATCATCGTCGTCATCACTCAAAGATAGACTTTTATTTATTTGATCTATAAGAAAATTATACTTGAAGCCAGAACATCCACCACCTGAAACTGCAACTCGCAAAACAGAACTTTTGTCCTCTTCCTGCTCTACAAGGGAGTGGATTTTCTTTAACGCATTGTCCGTCAAGTTAATATTGTAATCTGTTGACATAGTCACTACCGTTCATTATTGATAATTTATTATAGTAGAAATTTTACATGTCAAACAATAATTTTCTATTAAGTTATGCGTGCTTCCCAAGTAAAACAAGAGGAAGATATTTTAAAGAGCAAGAAGATGAAAACCGCAGCTGTTTTCAGCGTGATAGGGATCGCATCATTCACTCTAATGCGTTTAGAAAATTGGAGTACAAAACACAAGTTTTCATCAATTACGAACACGACTACTATCGCACTCGACTTACTCATAGCCTTGAAGTTGCACAAATTGCAAGATCTATTGCACGCAGGCTCGGTTTATATGAGGATATTACTGAATGCATAGCGCTTGCACATGACCTTGGTCATCCTCCGTTTGGCCACACAGGGGAAGATGCTCTAAAGAAATCAGTTCAAGATTTGAATCTTGATAGCGAGAAGTATGAATTTGACCATAACGTTCAGGCTATAAGGATTTTAACTTATCTTGAGCAAAAACATGCTGACTTTGATGGTATGAATCTAAGCTGGGAAGTTATTGAAGGCGTTGCAAAGCATAACGGTCCCTTGCTTGGTCAGAATGCAGTATCCCACACAAATAATCAGCTATTGCTAGAATATAATGAAAAATATGATCTGAAACTTGAAGAATTCTCTAGCGTTGAAGCACAAGTTGCCTCAATTGCTGATGATATTGCTTACGGTGTCCATGATCTTGACGATGCACTCAGGGCAAATTTAGTAACTGTAGAAGATTTGCTCGATATTCCTTTAATCGGAGACACGTTTAAAGACGTAAAGAGTAGATATTCAAAATTGCCTAAGTGTAAGCTCATACATGAATCACTGAGTAGAACTATAGGAATTATGATAAGTGACGTTGTTTCTCAGACTAAGAAAAATGTTGAAGATTACAAAATAGAAAGCGTAGAGGATGTAAGAGGTTTAAATAAGATGCTAGTTACATTTTCACCAGAAGTTGCAAATGCCACAAAAGAAATGAAAAAATTCAACATGGAAAAAATATATAGAAGCTATAAACTGAACAGAACGATGAACAAAGCAAAACGTATAGTACAGGAGCTCTTTCAATGTTTTTATGAAAACCCAGGGTTATTGCCCACAGAGTGGAACAAGCTTTCTTATAAATTCCAGCGTTCAGTAGTAATATGCGACTACATCTCAGGTATGACAGACAGATTTGCTATACACGAGCATAGAAGAATTTTTGATACCTCATACGAAATGACTTCTTTCTAATGACCGACGATCATTTCATGTCAATTGCACTAAAGCTTGCAGAAAAAACCCTCGGAAGTGTTGCACCAAATCCTGCTGTTGGGTGTGTCATTGCAAAAGATGGTGTGGTAGTTGGTGAGGGCCATACAGGAATCGGCGGGCGCCCACATGCAGAAGTAGTTGCTTTGCAAAGCGCTAAAGATTCAACTCACGGCGCAACTATGTACGTTACTCTTGAGCCATGTTGCCATTTTGGAGTTACAGAACCTTGCACCGCAGAAATCACAAGAGCCGGAATAAAAAGAGTAGTGATTGCAGCAATCGACCCCGACACAAGAGTTTTAGGTGGAGGCATTAAAGCCCTAAAGGAAGCAGGAATTGAAGTGAAACAAGGAATTATGCAAGAAGAGGCAGAAAAGTTGAATATTGGCTTCTTCACCACTCGGAAATTACACAGGCCATTCACAGCTTGCAAAATCGCAACAACTCTTGATGGAAAAATCGCAACATTTACAGGTGATAGCAAATGGATAACAAGCGAAAATACAAGAAATTTGGTACATGAGCTTAGAGCAAAATATGATGCAATTATGATCGGCAGCAATACCCTCATTAATGATGATCCACTTTTGACTTGCAGATTACCAAAACTTGAAGATAGGTCACCCATAAGACTAATTATAGATAGCCAGGAAAAATTGAAAGAAGAGCACAATATTGCAAAGACTGCAGACAAAGTAACAACTTGGGTGATCACAAATAAAGAAGTAGAGAAGAAGATAAAAAACATCAACTACTTGATAGTTAATTCAAATAACAAATCTACCGCCATCTCAGTGCCTGACTACTTGGATCCAGAAAAAGTATGGATTCCAGCGTCACGCGCTGGAATGACATCGGGTCGGAAGGAGCCTAGTGCAGGCAAAGTCTGCCTGAAAAACATGGCATCAAAACTTGTTTCAGAGGTTGGCATAACAAGGTTATTAGTTGAAGGTGGAGGAACGCTAATCACAGAGCTACTGAAGCACAATTTAATAGATAGGCTGATAATCTGCCGCAGCGGTAAAATTCTAGGCAATGATGCCATTCCTTTTGTAGGAGATTTAGGAATTCAATCTATCAATAACTGCCACCGATTCAAAAAAGCAGAAGTAATAGACTTTGATGAGGATATAGTTGAGATTTGGGATAGATTATAATAGCTTTTATATGCTTGAATATAAAGAAAGAGGTAGAAAAATCTACCTCTTGTAACAGGTCAAGTTACTTGCTCTTGTAAACCAAGAATCTGTTTAAGTTGCTTAACATCATTTTCAGACAATTTGAGCACTGTTGGTACAACTTCGGTCTTGTCAGCTTTTGCACTTAGGTCAGCTTTGGAGGCTAAACCAGCGATTTTTGCTTCAACCTCAGTCTTGTCAGCTTTTGTATTCAAGTCAGCTTTGGTAGCTAAACCAGCGATTTTCGCTTCAACTTCAGCTTTGTCAGCTTTTGTATTCAGATCAGCTTTGGAGGCTAAACCAGCGATTTTTGCTTCAACCTCAGTCTTGTCAGCTTTCGTACCTAGATCAGTTTTAGTAGCTAAATCTGCGATTTTCGCTTCAACTTCCCCAGCACCTCCAGATGTCTTAGCTTCACTCATTTCTTCATTCTTGCGCATTTGCTGATATGAAGAAATAGCTAGTATAGTGAAATATATAGCAGCAATAAATAGCGCTGCAATTCCTATAGGGTTAACAATTGTGCTAATAAGCGCCAAAGACTCAGGTACAGCGACTATATTAGTAGCAATTAATACCGTTGTGATTGCTGCCGCTAAAGACGCAAGTGCAACTGTACCTTCAATGCCCATTTTTGTTATGTGTGCCGTGTTTCCCCACTTCCATATGCTTGTATTCATAATAACCCTCCTTTAATGAGATCAATAATAAATCTAGCATATACACATATTAGCATATACAATCAAGTTATTTTTTTTAGGTATAATTTTGAGCTTAAAACCTATTTTCTAAGCTGTCACCAACTATGCGCAGCTAGCTGAATTCAGATTTTTTAGTCACAGAAACAGAACAAAAAAAACTGCTTGACAAATTCTTTCAACCCCATTATCATAAAGTTGAAGCTATTATTTATCTTCAGTCTGTGCAGATTAAACGACAAAAAAACTTAGCATATTTGGCGTCTCATGTTTAATTTTCCGCACTATGTGCACCGTATGTCTTTTTAAAACTTCTGGTTTTTTACCTATACAAGCTCAAACGCGCTTATAAGTCGTTTAAGACATCAAAAACGCCAATGTTATAAGATAGATAGTGAA
>JAISAR010000024.1 GCA_031266615.1 Rickettsiales bacterium | reverse complement strand
CATTTCCCTTATTATGAGATTATGGGTATTTACAACCCCAAGGTCAGCTACTTGTCAAGCGTATAAGACATTAACGCCAAGTTATTAAAATAGATATTGACCAGGGCTTCTTTTGCCTTGTATAGGTAAAAAACCAGAAGTTTTAAAAAGACATGCAGTGCACATAGTGCGAAAAATTAAGCAATAGTACGCCAAATACAAGTTTTCTTGTCATTTTAACCTGCAAAGATTGGGAAGTTAAATGATAGCTTCAATACTTGATAAGGGTGACGGCGAAGGTTGTCAAGTAGTTTTTTTCATTTCCATTGAATCCAATACGCTGCCAAGAACTGGTTTGATGTGGTTATGCGAGAAAATCTAATAACAAAATTTCTAGCTTTTTTGTTGTGCAGAGTTTATCATTTTGATTTAACTTTGGTGAGATTATGTCAGACCTTGCAGAAAGAATGTCCCTAATAAAGCCATCACCTACGATTGCTGTAACCGACAAGGCAAATAGGTTAAAAGGCGAGGGGAAAAACATCTGCGTTTTAGCTGCAGGAGAGCCGGACTTTGATACCCCAGACCATGTAAAAAAAGCAGCTATTCAAGCAATAAACGAAGGTAAAACTAAGTATACTGCTGTTGATGGGACACGTGAACTTAAAGAGGCAATAATCAATAAGTTAAAAAGGGATAACAATCTCGAATATACATTTAATCAAATCTGCGTTGGTACCGGCGCTAAACAGGTATTGTTTAACTTATTTATGGCAACGATTAACCCCGGAGATGAAGCTATAATTCCAGCCCCTTATTGGGTCTCATATGTTGATATGGTAAGTCTTTTTGGCGGTCTGCCAGTTGTGGTAAAGTGCAAGCAAAACTTCAAGCTAACACCAGAATTGTTAAAAAGCAAAATAACTAAAAAGACTAAGTGGTTGATCCTTAACTCACCGAATAACCCAACAGGAATTGTGTATACATATGATGAACTGAAAGACATAGCACAAGTATTGCTTGAATATCCTCACGTGAACGTTGTTACAGACGATATTTATGAACATATAATATACGATGAGAAGTTTTTTACTATTGCCCAGGTTGAACCGAGGCTTTACGATAGGGTTTTTGTGGTCAATGGAGTATCAAAAGCTTACGCGATGACAGGCTGGAGAATAGGTTATATTGCAGGTAAAAGTGATGTAATAAAAGCTATTTCTGCACTGCAGTCTCAGAGCACCTCTAATCCAAACTCAATAGCACAGGCAGCAGCGGTTGAAGCTTTAAGCGGCGATCATGGTTTTTTGAAGGAAAGAACGAGAATTTTCAAGAGTCGTAGAGATTTTGTGGTAGAGAAGCTAAGTTCTGCTCCAGGGCTATCAGCATCTACTCCACAAGGTGCGTTTTATTTGTTCGTCTTGTGCGAAGGCTTGTTAGGTAAGAGCACAAAAAATGGTAAAGTAATAAATAATGACCTTGATTTCACTGAATACTTGCTGGAGGATCATTTAGTTGCTGTAGTTCCAGGAGTTGCGTTTGGCCTTGAAAATTTTGTCAGAATTTCTTATGCGACCTCTCAAGAACAACTTGAAATTGGATGCAACAGCATTATTAAGGCATGCGAAACACTAAGTTGACTTTCTGCATTCTCATGTGTAATATTTTCGTATGTCAGTAGAAAGGAACTAATTTATGGCCTGGTTATATTTATTGTTGGCTGGCTTACTTGAAATTGTGTGGACAACGGCGCTAAAGTATAGTGATGGTTTTGCCCGCATTACGCCTGTGGTAATTATTTTAGTTTGTGCTCCTGTAAGCCTTTACTGGCTATCAGTAGCAATGAAGTCTATTCCCCTTGGCACATCCTACGCAATTTGGACTGGTATAGGTTCTATAGGCGCAGCGGTGGTAGGAGTAATGTTTTTTAATGATCCAGTGAATTTTGGGCGTTTATTTTCTATTGTTTTGGTAGTGCTGGGTATTATAGGTTTAAAAGTGTTTACCAAATAAGCAGCTAAAGGCTAGGTGTGAGAACATATATGCCGGGAACTGAGGTAAGTAGACATTCATAAATTGTTTATTTTACCACATCGAGAATATTTACTGAAGTCACCTCGGATTCCTTTATTTGTGAAGAAGGATGTCCTATTGATTGGGCAAGTATATTTCTGATGTTTAACTTATTTTCTTCATTTTGCTGGATTAAATTAATATCATTTATTTTTTTCACCAAACCTTCTCCTTCCTCCAGAATCTTTAAATCACTTTCGTTGATATTATGTTTGCTAAATCCCTCAGCGATTTCCTTTTTCGTTTGGTGGGTATCCAAAAATGTCGACACTTGCTGCTTAGCAATAGCGTGAAGTAGTTTTTTATTGGATGTTAACTTTCCATATACACTCTCTAGACTAATATCTAAATGTTTTGCTTTGCTTACAGCTAGTTTTATGGTCTCTTCTACTTTGTTTAAAAGCTCCCTATACAGTTTATCATATCTGTTACCCGTGTGAGCAGCAAACGTTTGTTCGATGTATTTTGTTATGTAGTTTTGCAGCGTGTTGCTTGTTGTGCTTGTACTCATTGGCTCACCTTTGCTTGATGTTATATTGATCATTATACATGCGGAAAGGTTAATATTGAGTTAACTAGAACGTTTCTGATGCTAGGCTTTACTAAAAATTATACTATTTTAGATATAATTATTTCCATTTTTAGAAATGCCCTCTTCGTGTCCAAGCAGCTAGGGCTGGAAAATTTAGTTGATACATAGTTGCTTATTTGCTATAGATTTAACTGTGCTAAATTTTAGCAAATTAAAATTTATAAAAAATTGTTTTTTTATAAACCTATGATTTTAAATTTAAGGTGAGGTTGATGCTACAAAGAAACTTTTTAATATGGTTGCTAGCATCGCTGTTCTATGCGTACCAGTACATATTACGCGTAATCCCGAACATAATCGCACCTGAATTAATAACGAAATTTAACATAAGTGTTACAGATGTTGGTCAATTTGGTGGGCTGTATTATGTAGGCTATACGCTTGCTCACATACCTGTTGGTCTTTTTCTTGACAGATCTGGCCCAAAACTTGTTTTGCCTATATGCACTATTTTGACATTTGCTGGGACACTACCGCTTATATGCTTCGATGAGTGGTATTACTCAATACTTGGTAGAATAATCGTCGGAATTGGATCGTCTGCTTCGGCAATTGGGATCTTTAAAGTTGCAAGCATGTATTTTTCACAAGAAAAATCAGCAAGAATGGCCAGTTTATCTATAATAATAGGACTACTAGGAGCTATTTATGGTGGATTACCCTTGGACTTTTTACTTGATAAATTTGGTTGGGACTATGTTATTTATACTTTCTCGGCATTTGGTTGTTTGCTTGCCTTGCTGTTATTCTTTGTAACGCCAAGCAATGATGCACAAGGGAGTGTAAGTGATAATATACTTCAAGATTTGAAAACTGTGCTCTTCAACAAACATATCATTCTGATCAGCTTTTTTGGTGGCTTAATGGTTGGTCCATTGGAAGGTTTTGCTGATGGCTGGGCAAAAGCATTCTTGTGTGAGGTGTATCAAACGACCGGAGATCTAGCGTCTTCGCTTTCTTCTCTCATGTTTATAGGTATGGGAGCTGGAGCATTTTTTTTGGCTTACCTGCTGGAAAAGTGTCCAAATAGGCATTACGAAGTAATTATTGCGTGTTCTTTTGCAATGATCGCTAGCTTCCTTTTGCTTTTTACACGAGCTGGTGGTCTATATGCTGTGCTGCCTGCGCTTCTTGTTATTGGCTTTGCATCTGGATATCAGGTAATTACCATTTACAAAGCAATAAGTTATGTGAACAATAACTTGGTAGGCTTGGCTACGGCCGTATCAAACATGATAGTTATGGTTTTTGGCTATTTTTTTCATGTTGGAATCGCAAAAATAGTAGATTTGTATTGGGATGGAATGATAATACAAGGAAATCCTGTATATGGTGCTGGATTGCTGGTAAAAGCAATATCGATTATTCCTATATGTCTGCTCTTGGCTGCTTTTGGTTTTGTGTGGTTAAAGAAACGATCTTAAAATTGCTTGTAGCGAACATACATTTTAATATCATTAAGTTAAACGAAGTTTGATCTATGACAAGTGTTTCAGAAGGAATCTGCAGTTTTAAAAATGATTTAAAGTCTTTTGACGACGAAATTTATCAATCTATAGAGAAGGAATTGCAGCGTCAAAGGTCGCAACTGCAACTGATTGCATCAGAAAATTTTGCAAGTAAAGCAGTGATGGAGGCACAAGGCTCTTTTCTGACTAATAAATATGCGGAAGGTTATCCAGGGAAAAGATATTACTGTGGTTGTGAATATGTGGATAAGGTCGAAAGTCTAGCTATAGAGAGGCTCTGTAAACTGTTTGGTGTTAAATTTGCGAACGTTCAACCTCATTCTGGTTCTCAGGCAAATCAAGCAGTGTTTGCTTCATTGCTTACTCCGGGCGATACGATACTTGGATTATCGCTGAGCTGCGGTGGACATCTAACTCATGGTGCGGCACCAAGCCTTTCTGGTAAATGGTTTAAGTCGATTCAGTATACAGTCAGCAAAGACACTTATTTGCTCGATATGGACGAGGTAGAAAAGCTGGCACTCGAGCATAAACCAAAACTGATTATAGCTGGTGCTTCTGCTTATCCAAGAAAGATAAACTTCAAGCGTTTTCGCGAAATCGCGGATAAAGTCGGTGCATATTTACTTGCTGATATTGCTCACTATGCGGGGCTTATTGCAGCGGGCGCATATCCATCACCTGCTGGATATGCGCATGTTATGACTTCTACGACTCACAAAACTTTGCGTGGTCCTAGAGGTGGAGTAATAATGACGAATGATGAAACGTTACATAAAAAAATTCAATCGGCAGTTTTCCCAGGGCTGCAAGGTGGGCCGCTTATGCATGTAATAGCTGCAAAAGCTGTTGCATTTAAAGAAGCATTAGCGCCAGAGTTTAAAACTTATAGCAGAAAAGTTGTGGAGAATGCGAAAGTGCTAGCTCAAACGCTGCAAGAGCATGGACTGAGCATTATAACCGGTGGCACTGACTCTCATATAGTGCTAGTTGACTTAAGACCGCAAAAATTGACCGGAAAAGACGTTGTAGATAGCCTTGAAAGGGCTGGTATTACCTGCAATAAAAACTCTGTACCGTTTGACACGGAGAAGCCAACCATCACTTCAGGGCTGCGTTTTGGTACTGCTGCTGAGACAACACGTGGACTTGGGGCGGAAAGTTTTAAAGAAATAGCAGGCTTAATAAGTGAGGTAATTCAAGGATTAATCAGCGAAAATAGCTCAGATGTTGAAAAAACAGTGAAAAGTAAAGTTGAAAAGATTTGTAGTAATTTTCCTGTTTATTAACTCTAGTAATTTATATGGTGTCATCCAAGTAGCTCATAGAAACAGAGTCAAAAAAACTACTTGACAACCTTCGTCAGTCCCATTATCATAGTAATGAAGCTATTTGTTTAACTTCCCAATCTGTGCAGGTTAAAATGACAAGAAAACTTGTATTTGGCGTACTATTGTTTAATTTTTCGCACTATGTGCACTGCATGTCTTT
>JAISAR010000023.1 GCA_031266615.1 Rickettsiales bacterium | reverse complement strand
AGAATTTGAATACTAGCTGCTCTGGGTTTCTTTTGCCTTTTTTTTCTGCTTAGTAAATTTTTTAATATTTGAACTAAGGTCTGTTGCAGTTTAAAAGTCGCTAAATTGCAGCGTTTAAGGCATAAAAAACGCCAATGTTTTCAAAGAAATATTGACCAGGGCTTCTTTTGCTTTTTTTTATTTAGTAAATTTTTTAATATAATTGCAATTCAAGATGAGGCTTGGGTTCGTAGGCCAATACATCCGAAACAAAAAGATTGAATATTTCTACAGAATTGTGTATAATTTTAATGCTTTTTAAAGTTTTTCTTATGGCTTTTTCAAAATTTCTTGACGCGCGCAATGATTATGCCTTTAAAAGAATATTTGGTACTGAAAAGAATAAAGATATCCTTATTCATTTCTTAAATGATATTTTAGGCTTTACTGGCTTAGCTGCAATTCAGAACGTTGAATTTTTAGCTACCATTTTGGACCCTGAAATTGCCGCTAAAAAACAGAGTATTGTCGATGTTCTTTGTAAGGACTCTCAAGGCTCAAGGTACATTGTGGAAATGCAGTTTACTAAAACCAAAGGCTTCGAAGAGCGTGCTCAATATTATGCCGCTAAAGCCTACTCAAGTCAAGCTAATCAAGGAGATGATTATCATAACCTTAAGGAAGTAATCTTTATAGCTGTTGCCGATTGTATTATTTTTCCAGACAAGGCTGAGTACAAGTCAAATCATACTATTCGTGATGAGAATACTAATGAACATGACTTAAAGGACTTCTATTTCGTATTCATAGAACTACCAAAATTCACAAAGACGAAAGAAGATCAACTAGAAAATATAGTAGAAAAATGGTGTTATTTTTTTCGATATGCAGCAGAAACAAGGGAAGAGGATCTAGGTAAGATAGTTGGTAGTGACGTAATAATAAAACGAGCATATGAAGAGATGAATAAGTTCAATTGGTCAGAAGAAGAATTGCTAGCATATGAGCAAAGGAAAAAACGTCTAATGGATGAGGTAGCTGCTTTCGCTCAAAAATTTGATGAGGGTGTTAAGGTTGGAGAAGAAAGAGGCAGACAAGAAGGCATCCAAATCGGCGAAGAAAGAGGAGAAAAACAGGCTAAAATAGTTGTGGCTAAAAACCTACTTAAAGCTGGCGTATCTGTTGATATCATAGCTCAAACTACTGGTCTTCCTATAACTGAAATTGCACAACTCAAAGAAGAAGTCACGAGTTAACCGCTTAGCTACCAATATATTTTGAAGTAAGCCACCACGGAGCTTCTTTTGCCTTTTTTTTATTTAGTAAGTTTCTTAAATATTTATTACTAAAGTAGTATCCTGGATCCCAGTGGGCTTTGTTGCACGGCAACCGAAAAAACCTAGCGGTTACTGACAAAATTCATTATAAGATAGCAGTTTAACTGCTGAAGAAAAATACGCCAGAAAAAAGCTGGTATCGAAATAAAATTATTTACTGCTTATGCCATAATATGAATGTAAGTTTTTATCTATATGATATCTGAAATAATAAATGCAATACAGAACAACTTGTTAGTGTGTTTTCCAACAGAGACAGTTTATGCTCTTGCTTGTAGTGCACTAGATAGTGGAGCTATAAAGAAAATATACCAGGTAAAGAAGCGTTCTCAAAATAAACCACTATCTATACTCGTTAATGATATTTACAGTTTGACAAAAATAGCAGAGCTAGAGGAAAAATATATTAGTTTAGTAAACCACTTCTCTCCCGGACCAATTACCTATATCTTACCACTTAAAAGTAATAACATATTACCAAATGAATTTTTTAAAGACAGCATAGGCATAAGAATTCCCAATCATCCTATTGCAATTTCAATACTAAATGAGCTGAAAACTCCAATAGTTGCAACTAGTATCAATATTTCAGGAGAGAAAAGTGTATGCAAAGCAAGCGATATACCTCAATCTATTAAGCAACATCTATCTGCGGTAATTGAAGATGATAAATTAGTTTCCGGCATAGAATCTACTGTTATTGACTTAACTGGAGATAAGATTAAGATTTTAAGAGGGGGTGCAGTTTCACTTCAAGTAATATGCTTTCAGACTGGGGTCCATAGGAGGAAGAATGAAAAAAGTAATAGGTCATGATCAAGCCAAAAAAAAGTTGATGGACAACTCGTCTGTTCAATCTTGGCTGGTCTGTGGTAAAAAGGGTATAGGAAAAGCAACACTCGTGAAATCCTTTTCCAATTGGTTCCTTATAAAAAACTACGATGAAATAGCGTTGGATTTGCACATTGTTGAGGGTGACACAATAGGAGTAGAAAAGGTGAGAGAAATGAAAAACTCTCTACACTTAAGTCCTATTCAGTCAGAATACAAGATAGCTGTGATAGATAGCTTAGAAGCAATGACGAACAATGCTAAAAATGCGATATTAAAAATATTAGAAGAGCCGTCAAAGAATTCTAAAATATTCATAATTAGCCACAAGCCATACAATATACAAACCACTATCAAATGTAGGTGCTTTCAGCTAAATTTACTGCCACTGACTTATGATGAAACGAAGCAAATCGTTTCATCTCAATGTAAATTTGATGACCAGACATTCGATGAAATTGTTACCTTATTTCCTGGAATGCCAGGAATGATAATAAATGCGATAAGTAGCGATGCCTATGAATCATACAAATGCTTTTATACGTTCCTTCGTAATTTAAATAACTCCGAAGCAATTAATAAAGTAATGAATAGCGAAATCGAGCTAGAGCTAGCATCATACATAATTCAAGCCTTCGTTTTAGACAAAATAAAAAGAGAGGTAAATGGTGTTGAAATTTTGCTAAGTAAGTGGAAAAAAATAGATGAACTTTTTGTTGCTGCTAAGCAACTCCACTTAGATAAAAAGCATGTTTTAGCTAATGCGATTAATATCATAGCATCAGTCCATTGAGCATAATACTTTTAGCATAAATTTGTGATAAAATACTGCTAATTTGATATTTGAAGTACGTAGTTTGACTGGTAATAAATTAACTGTATGGCAATCGATAGAAGTTTTGACGAAAATCATACTGAACATGCAGAAAGAATTAAGCTTGATTAAGAATATGGCTCTAGACCAGGACGTAACCTTAGAAAAAGGAAAGGAGCTGTCAAATGGTGTTTATGAAGCAAATTTTAAGCTAAACAAAATAATTAATATAGCTACTTTGCCAAAAATTGGCTATCACATGCTCAGTGGTGAGCTTGTTGTGCGCAATTATATTACGGAAGAGGAGGTAAAAATTCCTCGAGATTTTCATTACCTTAAAGTCGTTAAATTGAATGACGGTGATTATAAATTAACGTTTTGCAACGTTTTAGGCAATGAGTTTTTTGAATACAAAAAATATGATCCTCAATATTCTGGTGTTTTAGATGAATATAAATTTGTGGATTTTGGTAGTGTAAAAAAGACCCATAACCTAAAATTTAAGGAGCTTGTTGGTCATGCACCTAAGTTTTTTGCTATGGAGGGAGCTGTTGAGCCTGGGTCTCAAAACCATGCAGCGGATTTATTCGGGCTAGTCAAAGGTGATAGAGGTAGAAAGGTGGGAACCCTTGCTGATGAGTATGGTTATCTTGATAACCAAAATAAATTACATTACTATAATTATCACAAAAGTGCAGAAGGTAATATCTATGATCCTGAAAATTTCAATGTAAAAATGATAAATGTGGATATGAACAAAATCGACAAATTCTGCCTTATTGCGGAACAAGGTGATATAATCATTCATCCTGTTTTAGAAAATTTAAATATATTTTAAAATTTTTAGGGTTTATTGTTGTTATAATAATTCAATAGGGCTTTATATTATGGAAGACAAGCTGCTCGAATCAGTAAAAAACAAGAGTTATTTTAGTAAAGCAATTGAATGGTACTGTCATAGATACCTATCTTGTATAGCAGAAAGGTCTTGGATGGTATCGATAGTGTCGTTTCTCCTAGTGTGTTTATGTTTATTACTACTGAATATATACCTGTTGTTCCCTATTAAAAGAGACTTAAATTTTGTGAAATATGTGAATTACACAGAAGATGAGTTCTCTATAATACGTAAGCTTAGTTTTAATGAAGAAGATGATGAATACACTTCTATAGCCAGGTACTTAGTAAGTAAATACGTTGAAACATATGAATCTAGTAGAGTCATTGAGCCAGAATACCGAGAAAATTTCATACAAAATAACTCTATATATAAAGTCTATCAAGGTTTTCAAGAAAAAATGGGCAATGAAACTAGTGATTTGTCTTTATCTAAGAGAAGAATTTCCAACATAAATGTAGTAAAGTTATCCATTGACCGACCAATTAAGGACCTAGTCACATTTGCTGGAAGTGCTGTTGTAGTTTTTACAACTGAACAAAATAAGAAGGTGGAGAATCAAACTGTTGATATCAGCTTTACTTTGTCCAATACTCAGGCAGCTCTAAGTGGCATAATACCATTTAAATTTATTGTTGATGGTTATAAATACAGGTGATCACACATCTTATTGGTTGTATCTTTTAAACGTCTCCCAAGACTTTTAACTTCATTATTTTAGCTGTTAAACAATTTTTCAAAATTTCCTATACCAAATTTCACTGGTAATAGAACAAATTAAAAAGATACCGTCTCACCTATGATTGTGGGGTATAAGCAAATTTGTAATATGTCCTATTTGTCTTCCCAATAACGAAGGTTGGTATTACAACTCAGTATGTGGTATGCCATTGACTAAAGATGTTTTTTCTGGTTCCTGTATTTCACTCAGCTTACTTTGTACTTTGTTACAAGCCCATACAAATGGAGTTATAATCAATGCAGCAGCCCAAACGACAGCAGCACAGATGTAACTTACAATCTTATTAAATACTTTAGACACTGCAGTAGCGCATTCCTGTCCAATATCTAAAAATACGTTTGAATGATCGACCAATGACCTTGTACTTGCTTTTAAACAATTGTCCCCTGTTATCTTTGAAAATAACTTGAATGGAAAGTATGACAAATATGCTACTGTCAAAAGTAAAGGCTGCAATACTACGCTAGTTGCTAAGAAAGCAGCCAGTTGACACAATGGGTACACTTTCCCTGCTCTGTAGCCTACATATTCACGACTTTTCATGTATTGATTATTATGATCGTCTTCGTTCTCAACTCCACAAATTATATCTTTTACAGGTCCTAGCACATTATCAATATAATGTACAGATTTATAGAAACTACTTTCTGGAGCTAGTGTGTAACCTTCCATCCTTCTAGCAGGCACAATTCCATATTCAACATACCTTTTAAAATATTGATATACTGACATTACCCTACCCAAATCATAAATATGCAGCGTAGCCTAATATAATTAAAAAATAGTTTATGCTCTATCTGATAAATACGGTTTAAGATACTTGCCTGTAACACTTCTTGGTATGTCTATTATTTCTTCTGGAGTTCCTACAGCGACTACCTCTCCGCCTTTTATTCCACCCTCTGGGCCAATGTCTATTACGTAATCTGCAGTTTTTATAACGTGCAAGTTGTGCTCGATAACTATAACAGTGTTTCCAAAATCAACTAGCTTATGGAGCATTTTTAGTAAGTTATTTACATCTTCAAAATGCAATCCGGTCGTTGGCTCATCAAGAATATACAATGTTCTTCCGGTAAATCGTTTTGATAGCTCCTTAGATAACTTTATTCGTTGTGCTTCACCCCCAGATAACGTTGTTGAGGGCTGTCCAAGTGTTATATAGCCAAGCCCCACTTCCTGCAAAGAAACCAACTTTTCTTTTACTATTGGAAGGTTTTCAAAAAAATCGCAAGCTTGATCTATCGTCATATCAAGTACATCAGAAATTGATTTTCCTTTGAAAGTAATCTCTAGCGTTTCTCGGTTATATCGCCGACCTTTACACTGCTCACACTTCACATAAACGTCCGGCAGAAAATGCATTTCTATCTTTAA
The DNA here is from genome assembly GCA_031266615.1 of Rickettsiales bacterium. GTDB lineage: Bacteria > Pseudomonadota > Alphaproteobacteria > Rickettsiales > Anaplasmataceae > Wolbachia. The sequence continues at coordinate 2,535 of JAISAR010000023.1, read as the reverse complement.
ATGTCCATCACCTTTGCACGCTTCACACCTTCCCCCCTTAGTATTAAATGAAAATCGGCCTATGTTGTAACCTCGTGCCTTCGACTCTGGAAGACCTGCAAACCAATTTCTTATATGAGTGAACATACCAACATATGTTGCTGGATTCGATGCAGGAGTTCTACCAATTGGTGACTGGTCTATTTCTATAATTTTATCTACATATTCAAGGCCTTCTATCTTATCGCATTTGCCATACTTTGCAGATGAATGATATATCTTATGTGCTGAATATTTGTATAGTGTTTCTATAACTAAACTTGACTTTCCCCCTCCAGATATTCCAGTAACACAAATAAAATTCCCTATAGGAAATTCAACGTCTATATTTTTTAAGTTATTCTCACACGCATTAATTACCTTTATGAACTGAGTCGTTTGTTTTCTTCTTTCTGGAATTGAGATTTCCCTCTTTCCACTCAAATATTGCCCTGTTACGCTCTCTGAATTTCTTTGCACCTGATCTGGCGTTCCCTCTGCAACAATCTTTCCTCCATTTACACCAGCTCCGGGCCCAATATCAATTACATAATCAGCAGCCATTATTGTATCTTCATCATGCTCAACAACGATTACAGTATTTCCTATATCCCTCAAATTCCTAAGCGTGGCAATCAATCGATCATTATCACATTGATGAAGGCCTATCGAGGGTTCATCAAGCACATACAGCACTCCTGTTAAACCAGAGCCAATTTGTGAAGCAAGTCTGATTCTTTGACTTTCACCTCCAGAGAGAGTGCTAGACTCACGGTCAAGTGTAAGGTAGTTTAACCCTACATTTTTCAAAAATGTTAGCCTCTTGACTATTTCACTTAATATTTTATTTGAGATTTGCTTCTGTTGCTCTGTGAGCTTGCCCGGCAGATTTTCAAACCATTTAAGGGATTCATCGATGCTGAGCCTAGATATTTCACCTATGTGTCTGCCACCAATTTTCACCGTAAGTGCCTCTTTTCTCAATCTATAGCCAGCACATTCCTTACAATGAACAACAGAACAATATCGCTCAATAAGTGTTTCATCATAATCCATCTGGTTTTCTAATATACTAACTAAACCGTGAAATCTCATTTCTCTAGAACCAAAGAGTATCACATCCTTCGCGCCTTGAGCTATGTTCTTCCACGGAACATCAAGACTGAATTTGCAATTCTCAGCTAGTGACAGGATTGCATTTTTTAGAAACCCATAACCTGTGTGCACTTGATGGAGCATCGACCCCACTGGCCTCAAAGCACCTTCAGATATTGAGAGCGTTTCATCTGGCACTATCAGCTTTATATCGATAGCCAGCTTTTTACCAAGCCCATTGCATGAACAACATGCGCCGTAGGGGCTGTTAAAAGAAAATAATCTTGGTTCTATTTCCTCAAGAGTAAAGCCGGACTCCGGACATGCAAAATTCTCTGAGAAAGTTAAAACTTGATCATTTCTGTACTTGGAATCATGATTATCAGGCAAGTTCACTATTTCTGCATACATTAAGCCATGACCAAGTCTTAATGCTGATTCTATGCTACTTGGCAGTCGATTTCCTATATCGTCTGATATTGACACCCTATCTGCAACTACAAAGATATCGTGCTTTTTGTTTTTATCGAGCTTAGGTAAATCATCTATATTATGTATCTTACCATCTATTTTTAGTCTTACGTACCCTTGCTTTTTAACTTCCAATATCTCTTTAAGGTGTTCTCCCTTTCTGCCACGCACGATGGGAGCAAGTATATATACTTTAGTTTCTAAAGGTAACGCCATTATAGCATCTACAATTTGAGACACAGTTTGTTTCGTTATTGGTAGTCCAGTTGTAGGTGAATAAGGAATCCCTATTCGCGCGTATATTAAGCGTAGATAGTCGTAAATCTCAGTAACGGTCCCAACTGTTGACCTTGGATTTTTTGAGATCGATTTCTGGTTGATAGATATTGCAGGAGAGAGGCCTGTGATCGACTCAACATCTGGTTTATCCTGAATGTTGAGAAATTGACGTGCATAAGCCGAAAGACTCTCCACATACCGACGCTGGCCCTCTGCATAAATCGTATCAAACGCAAGGCTAGATTTACCAGAACCGCTGAGCCCAGTTATAACAACTAACTTATTTTTCGGTATATTAACATCTATACCTCGCAGATTATGCTCCCTTGCGCCTTTAACTCCAATAAAATCATCCATACATCAGGTATTTTTGAACATTATAGCCTCAAAATACGTGAATTTACAGTAACTTTCTACTAATTTTTTTAACTATTATGGGAAATTGCATGAACATAGGCCTACAAGAGTGATATCACCCAAGTGCTGGCTGAATTCAGATTTTTTAGCCACAGAAACGGAACTAAAAAACTACTTGACAAGTTCCTCCAACCCCTTTATCATAGTATTGAAGCTATTATTTATCTTCAGTCTGTGCAGATTAAATGACAAAAAAACTTAGCATATTTGGCGTCTCATGTTTAATTTTTCGCACTATGTGCACTGCATGTCTTT
>JAISAR010000003.1 GCA_031266615.1 Rickettsiales bacterium | reverse complement strand
TGCAGCCGCTATAATTTGATACAATCCGCCAAAAAATACCCTGAGTTTTTTACTGAATTTTGTCATTGAGCCTGCAGATCAAAAACAAGTTTTGAGTCAGAAATACCCTTACTGCTATAATAAGGGTATTGGAGGAATTTGTCAAGCGATTTTTTTGTTTCTATTGGGTAGCTTTTCCACTGTTGTTCATCCGCTTTCTGTGTAGTGGCAATTGGTGTTACATAACTTGCTTTCTGATTTAACGTCAAAACTCGCTTCCACTCCTCAAATGCTCCAACCTTGCTTCTATCTTTGTAATTAAGCTATAGCCTATAAGTTTCTTATTGACATGCTTTTTATAGCATGATATGCTAATATTAAAATAAGGTGTGTAATATGTTAGGCGAAAATAATAACCAACAGCAAGATAGAGCGCGTGCCATGGTAGAAAGAGCACAAAATGCTTATCACAATACTGGTAAAATCAGAAGATTTATCAACATAATTCTACTGGTAAGCATGATTCCTCTACTTTTCCTTCTTATACAGTTCTTTTTGTATCTAGGGTTAGTAAATTATTTTTTAAAACCAGAAGAAAATGAACCGAGATTATCGGCTTGGCCAAAAAATATCATTAGGGTAATACTAAAAGCTGTTCTAGTCGTATGCATTATTGCTTCCTGTATACTTTTAGCGTTACCTGCGTTGTTCTTATGGTTGCTAAACCGGACACTCGTTGGAGAAGTGCGGCAGCTTTTTAACTTAATGCGAGAAATTCCAGAAGAAGAAATGCAGCCCTTCGTGCATGGTTTAGTTGATGTCCTTCCTTTTGTTGAGCAAACCACTCACGATCCAAATGCAGTTTCTAGCGTAAATTTAAGTGTTGATAAACTCATAGAGAAATATAGAGAGGACCTAAATAAGGAAGAGTTCTATATACAGCTAAATAGGGGAAATACAACTGATATTGAAGAGTACATTAGACAGTCAAATGAGTTTAAAGCAGATGAAAAATCTTAAGCATTTGAATGCTTAAAGTTTATCAATAGAACAGGAAATAGTTTTAAAGATAATTATAGCCAGCTAACACTAAAGCAAGCAGCTATTTTGTGTTGGAAAGCTTGCAACGATAGAAACACAGGAACAGAAGACCAAACAGTTCCTTTAAGTGATAAGGATATAAAAGCTAGAAAGGATATGTTTGTAAGAAGTCTTGTAGATGCAGCAACAACTTATGGTGACAAAGGTCAAAGTTGTGCTGGTGGAACTTACAACAAACTGTTTGAGTCTTTATCTGGTTTGCACCCATCAGTGGTTATCACGCTAGATGAAAAGGAAGCCAGTAAAATGGTAGAAGAAACAATCACTCAAGGGTTGCCTGCAATAGCTAGGGAGGTTCTAAGCAAATTTTCTGAAAGAGAGCAAGAAACGATCCGGAAGAACTTTGCAGGCCCCTCAGAACTCTCAACTGAAACAGTAATGTTTATTACCGCTGTACGTGCAGCGCTTGAGGAAAAGTGTCAGAAATTCAGCAGCAAGCTGGATAATGATAAACAGAAAGAAATATTAAAAACATGCATGAGTAATTTATCCTACGTTGAGTTGGGAAACCCAAATCAAATGGCAAGATAGTTCACTATAGCCATTTATCTCGCAATATAAAGCAGGATTTTGTTTCAATTTGGGCTCGTATATTGAAACAATGCGTGGAAGTGGATGTTACCATTATATAGGTGTTAGCATGCTTTATACCTATGTACCACAACCAAAAATCTCCTCTCAGTTTAAAAATGTTGCTAATCGATATATACAAATGTAATATTAATTAATATTCATAAATAAAGCAATTCCATGGAAAGTAATTACAACGCTGATGCAATAAAAATCTTAAGAGGTCTTGATGCTGTAAGGAAGCGTCCAGGTATGTACATTGGTGATACTGATGATGGGTCTGGCTTGCACCATATGGTATATGAGGTTGTCGACAATGCAATAGATGAGTCTTTAGCTGGGTATTGTGATAAAATTGAAGTTAGCATAAATGAAGATGGCTCAGTATCCGTAACCGACAATGGTCGTGGCATTCCAACTGATATCCACGAAGAAGAAGGAATATCAGCAGCAGAGGTAATAATGACCCAACTGCATGCAGGTGGAAAATTTGATAGTAATACCTATAAGGTTTCCGGTGGATTACATGGTGTTGGAATCTCAGTTGTAAATGCATTATCAAGCTGGCTGGAGTTAACTATTTGGCGTAACAAGAAAGAGCACTTTATGCGCTTTGAAGATGGTGAGTCCATTGAGCCTTTAAAGGTAGTAAACGAAAATACAAATAAAAGAGGAACTAGAGTAACGTTCATGCCATCAACAGAGACTTTCAGTAACATTGACTTTAGTTACTCCACTCTTGAGAGCCGCATCAGAGAATTGGCATTTTTAAACTCAAATATTGAGATCACTTTGTGTGATTTACGTAGCAAACCACACGTAGAGTCTCATTTTAATGATACTAAACAGTCTCAAGATAATTTTGGTACAGCAAATTTTGTGCGATATTTAGATAAAAATAAGACGCATGTTACCAAAATTGCCAGCATGAGAGGCGATACAAAAGATCTTGGCATTAGCATAGAAGTATCAATGGAGTGGAATGACTCCTACTACGAAAATATGTTGTGCTTTACAAATAATATAAGACAACGAGATGGTGGTACACACTTAGCAGGACTTAGGTCTGCCTTAACTAGATGTATTAACAATTATGCAACTAGCGAAGGGTTTTTGAAAAAGGCAAAAGTGAATCTGACTGGAGAAGATGTCAGAGAAGGGTTAACCTGTGTTTTATCTCTCAAGATGCCTGACCCTAAGTTTTCTTCACAAACAAAAGACAAGTTAGTCAGTTCTGAAGCGCGCACAGTTGTAGAAAACATAGTTTCTGATAAGTTAAGTACAATACTTGAAACTGATCCAAAATTAGCAGCAAGTATTGTAGAAAGAGTCATCAGGTCAGCTAAAGGAAGAGAGGCTGCAAGAAAAGCGCGAGAGTTAGTTAAAAATAAAAACACCATTGATATTTCCACTCTACCTGGAAAGCTTGCCGATTGTCAGGAAAAAGTTCCTGAGTTATCGGAGTTATTTATAGTAGAGGGTAATTCTGCAGGTGGTACTGCAAAGCAGGGGCGTAATCGTAAAACACAAGCAGTACTTGCTTTAAGGGGGAAAATTCTAAACGTAGAACGTGTAAGTTTAGATCGTATTTTTTCATCTGCGGAAATTGGTTCTTTAATTACTGCGATTGGCGCTGGAATAGGAAGTGAGCATTTTGACATTGATAAAACTAGGTATCATAAAATTATCATTATGACAGATGCAGACGTTGATGGTTCACATATAAGAACTTTAATTCTAACTTTCTTTTTTCGGTACATGCGTGAGGTAATTGAAAGGGGATATTTATATATAGCGCAGCCACCTCTCTATAAAGTTACAAAGAATGCTAAAGATACTTACATTAAAGATGACGAAACTTTTGAAGAGTATATAGTAAACTCGGCGGTTAAAAGATTAACATTAAGCGGTACAGACAAAGATTTACGCTTTGTTTTGGACAAATGTCTTAGTATTTCAAACATTAGCAAAAATTATGACAGGGAAATACCACAGAATCTATTGGAGTCACTATTAATTCTAAGCAAAAAGAATGCCCTATCATCTGCTGATGAGATATTGAAATATTTAAAGTTAATGTATAACGAATACAATTGGGAAGTAGAAATAAAAGGTGAAGAAAGAGAAGTGCATATCTCTAAGTTATTTCAGGGATTGGCAGACAAATATATATTTCCGCTTAGCATGCTTGAAAGCAAAGAAATACAAAATATATTGAGTTCTCTTGATGACGTAATTGACCTATTCAGTGGTGATTCATTTTTAAAGTCACAAGAAACTGAAATAAAGATTAAATCTCCGAGTGCACTTGCAAAAATAATAATGGATTATGGTAAAAAAGGTTTAACTCTGCAGAGATTCAAAGGTCTTGGTGAAATGAATGCTGACCAGCTTTGGGAAACTACACTCAACCCTGAAACTAGGACTTTGCTCAAAATTGAAATAAAAGATTGTGAGGAAGCTAATTCTATATTCTCGGTGTTAATGGGTGATATAGTCGAACCACGCCGTGATTTTATCAATACCAATGCACTAAATGTGCATGATGTTGATATTTAACTTTTGGTTCAATTAAGAACATTTTCATTGTGATTAATGCTTCTAGTATGTATATTGATAAGTCTTGTTTTCAATAAGTAATGAAAGTAATAATTGTTATGATAATGTTATTGTGTAGCAGTTACACAATGGCAAGCGAACGAATAACCTTAGTCGATAAAAAATTATCACAAGGATATGTTGCTCCGGTGCTTACAGAAAATAGCATCGTTCTGGCAGATAAGCACGGTATCTTGTATTCCTTTGATGTTGATAACTCAAGGGTTCTGAATTGGAAATTGCACCTTCCACACAGAAAAAAAATTGGTAACATGAGCCTATTGCGTCACAGAGGAATTGTTTTCTTTATAGTAGATAACGTTCTGCATACAATAGATGCAAAGACCGGCGAGGTTCAGTGGGAAAAAGAACTGAGAGCTCCAGTAAGAGGAAAAGCAGCAGTGATAAATGATAAATTGGTAGTGTTAACCATTGATAACTATCTGCATGCGTTTGATATAAAAGATGGCAGCTCCGTTTGGACTTATCAAAATGGTATCAATGTGGTTCGTGGTTTATATTCCATATCGCCTGCGATTTCTAATGATAAAATAATAGCACCGTTTTCAAATGGTGAGCTGATAGCTTTTAACGAAGATGGTAAAAAATTGTGGAGCCAAAAATTGGCTACAAACCTTCTGGACACACAGCTTACAGATGTGACCACTACACCAAAAGTGCTTGGTGATATTTTAGTAGCTACAAACAATTCTTATATTTATGGCATTGACGTAAAATCAGGAAACATTTTATGGTCAAAGCCACTGCAAGTAAAAAGTGTATCAGACATTGTATCATATTATAGTCCTCTTATCCCTGCAAAGGAGCAAAGAGCCGGTGGCAGGATTTTTGTAATTACTAAAGATAATAAAATAATCGGTGTCGACATACAAAACGGAGAAACAGTCTGGACGTCCGATTTAATAGAAAATACGCAATTGTTTGCTCCAATTATGTATGCTTATACTTTATGGGTAACAAGTGATAAAGGGTTGGTGTTTGCTTTTCCTGGATCTGAAAACACAGGAAAGGCAATTGAAATACCTGGCAATGTGTTTCACACTCCAGTGTTTACCCATGATAAGATATATGTGACAACTGAGGGAAATGGTGTTTATTCTTTAGAAAATAGGTTTGTTTTTTATGACTGATTATGATCTGATTGTTATAGGTGGCGGTCCAGGCGGTTATAAGTGTGCCATTGCTGCTGCAAGACTTGGATTGAAAGTTGCCTGTATAGATAAGAACAGCATTTTTGGTGGCACGTGTTTGCGAGTTGGATGTATACCCTCTAAAGCTTTACTTCACTCCTCCTATCAGTATGTTCACACGAAAAATGATCTGTCAAAACTTGGCATAAAAATTAAAGAGGCGAGTTTTGACTTAAAAGAAATGTTGGAATACAAGGACGCCAGAGTTCAAGAACTTGGAAAAGGTATAGAATATCTGTTCAGCCTTCACAAGATCACTAAAATCAACAGACTTGGAAAAATTACCGCTTTTGATCAAGGTATAATCTTGAAGTTTCAGTTGAAGACGAGACGTTGAAGACAAAAAAATATAGTAATTGAAACCGGTTCTGATGTTAGTTCTTTGCCAAGAATTAATATTGACGAGAAAAATATAATTTTATCTGCCGGTGCGTTATCTCTAATTGAGGTGACAAAAGGGGCTAATAGGACTTGAAACGTCTTGTGTATGGAAAAGGCTAAGTCTCTTCTTTCTAGTCTGCTAAAACAAGGAATACAATTCTTACTTGGCACTAACCAAACAAAGTAGCAGTTCAAAGAGTTTAGCCAAGGAAAGTCCTGAAGTTGGTTCTAGCTCTAGCAAACTGCTAGACAAAGGCAATATGGCCTCAAAAAGGCCGCGATTGGATGTAAATATTAATGAGGAAATTAAATTTGCAAAAAGTGTGGTTGGCAGAGAAGGAACACCCACATTTAATCAGTTCATAGATTTTTTAATTAAAGGGGAGGGAATAAAATATCTAGAAGTTCTGAAAAGAAATGGAATAAATCTATCTAACATGTCCAGTATTTTAAGTAGATCAGGGGCTAATGCTCGTAAAGCTTTTAAAGACTTATATGATCTCTGGTTTGATGTGGAAGGAAATAAAACACAGTATTTAAGAACTCTAGAAAAAGAACGAGTAAATCTGTCTAACATATCCAGCATTTTAAGTAGATCAGGGGCTAATGCTCCTAGAGCTTTTAAAGACTTATATGATCTCTGGTTTGATGTAGAAGGAAATAAAACAGTGCAGATGTTTTCTCTACGATCACTCGAAACACATTCAAGTTGGTCAAATTTTGATATTATTCTGTTGTTGCCATTTATAATTGAGGTGATTATTATACTTTCAGCACTGTTTCTGAGTGCCATTTCATGATTGTTACATAATCTAGATATCTGAAGGAAGTGGTGAGAGCTAATT
>JAISAR010000061.1 GCA_031266615.1 Rickettsiales bacterium | reverse complement strand
CTATGTGCACCTCATGTCTTTATTAATTTCACCTAGACTTCTAGGTTTTTGCCTATACAAGCTGAAACGCGCTTATAAGTCGTTCAAGACAGTATAGTACGCCAATTTGCAGGATTAGAGAGTTAGCAACTTCTACCGCGGGATTTCTTTTGCCTTTTTTTCTGCTTAGTAAATTTCTTAAACGTTTATGGCTAAGGTTAGTTGCATTAAAAAGCAGCTAAATTGCAGCGTTCAAGGCATAAAAAACGCCAATGTTTTAAGAGAGATATTGACCAGGGCTCCTTTTGCTTTTTTTCTCGTTTGGTAAATTTCTTAATACTCATAGCCAAGCAACTTAAGAGCACACAAAAAATGCCAAAATTTTTCAGTTTCGGTTATGCAAAAGTCCAATGTGGGGCTCGCAGCAGATTTGCTATAGCCCAAACTCCTCATTGATTTTATCAACTATTTCTTGTGGTGGATCTTCTCCCCATCCTGAATATAAAATCTCTCCATAATCTGCAACATCCATAGAGCCAGTCCTACTTTTTGCAAGAAACATTTCTCTCTTATCCTTATCGACCAATACATAATGCCATGCTGATCTTCCGCGGTCTTTACCACGAACTAAATATATGAGATCTGATCTGCTTCTTCTTGTTGCATCAGCAAAGGATCTCTCATTGACAGTTCTGCTTTTACTTTTTATGCTGCCACTTTCAGAAAAAGCTTCTTTGGATTCAGTTTTTTTGCTTGCTAACTGAGAGACTTTTCCTCTTTCCCCTAGCGCACGCTCTTTGGTGTTTTGGGATGAATACTTACTGGAAAAACCTCCTCCTGTATCGCCAGGAGTCCTATTTGTGAAACGCTTAGTAAATGAGTTGTTATCGTTGTTCTCTGTCATAAAAATCTCCAAACTTTAGATTGTAGAATCCAAATTTTTACTACACCCTATCATACGTTAATTAAATTAATATAAATGAGAGATAATCTAGTAATTATTACAGGAATTACAGCTTCAGGTAAATCAGAATTATGCGATAACTTGATGGAAAGATATGGGAATGTTGATATAATAAACTGTGATTCGAAGCAGGTATATAGAGAAATTCCCATAATCACTGCTCAGCCACCAAGGCAAGAAAAATTTTATAAACTATATAGTTATGTTTCAGCAAGAGAAAATTATTCCGTAGGTTTATGGCTAGAGGATTTAAAGAGAGAAGTCAATAATGCGCTGGAGAATTCACGAATACCTATCATCACTGGAGGAAGTGGGCTTTATATCAGCAGCTTAATCAAGGGCTTGTCGTCAATTCCACAAATAAGCCAGGAAGTAAGGCAAAATGTAAGTGAACTTAGGAAAAGTTTAAGTAAAGAGGAGTTCTACAAATTAGCGCTAAGCAAAGACTCAAAAATTCAAGGTAAAATATTCATGAATGACTCGCACCGCCTTTCAAGGGCACTTGAAGTTATCACTGAGACTGGCAAGTCAATTTTCGTATGGCAAGAAAATAGACAGCCCCCTTTATTCAATAATTTTAAGATATATACAATTCTACCTAAGCGCGAAAATGTATACCGAAAAATAAATTCTCGTTTTATTAAAATGGTTGAAAATGGAGCAATTGATGAAGTAGAAAAGCTACTTAGCATGAACCTAGCTCCACACTTGCCGGCTATGAAAGCACACGGAGTGCCGGAAATTATAAAGTACTTAAAAGGTGAGCTCAATTTAGATGAAGCAATACAAATTGCTCAAACAAACACAAGGCACTACGCAAAGCGCCAGTACACTTGGTTTAAAAATCAATTTCCGAGTTCTGAAGTGATTGATTGTGCAAATGAGATGACAAAAATCAAAGTGTCTTAATCGCCAACACTAGGCTTGTGTTCAACAAGAGGGTCCACATCCTGGCTTGTTACACAGCTATTCACTTCCAACGGATTGCTTAAACCGCACTCTACTTTTTCTGTAAAAAATCCAAGCTTTTCGCAGAATTTATAAAAATAATCTTGAATAACATCAAATAAGCTTTTATCACCTGTATTATAATCCTTCAGTCTCTCAGGAACAGTAAGTGATAATTTGCCATTTTTATATGTTACACCATCTTTTCCATCTTGAGACTCAAGTGTGAATTCTAGTGAGCTGGATAGATCGCATACCCTGTCACCAAGTTTACCGTCACTTTTTTGGAAGAATATTGGTAATACCACATCAGATCTGACACTCACACTATTTTGGCTAATACGGTCAATACTTATTACTTTTTCAGGGCTTTCTATTATGAATGAATGTTGGACGAGTGCACCTTGGAGCTCCATATGTACACCAGCTTCATACCCTGCTTGATTACAGTTGGTGACTAGTTCCTCCAAGATAGGATCGCTTGGAACTTCTGCTTTAGCATATTTAAACATTTCCTTGAAAACTTCTTTTGCAAACGGGCGATAATCTCCGGTTTCTTCCTTGGGTAATAGATGAGTATGCTCTGTACCTAGATTGTAAAATTCTTCAAATTTCTTTTTGTATTGGTCAGTTTTTTTACGATCAGGAGTTTTTTCATTTTTGCAATGCTCATCCCAAGATTTTTCGAGCCCATTTTGCTCAGCTCCTTTTATTAAAGCAATAGTTAAAGTGTTATCTATACTTTTCTTGTTAATCACAAAACTCATTCTGTAAAAATCTAAAAGCATTGTCTCACCGGAATTCGCCTTAGCATTATCTTCACCAGCCCTTAACTTGCTAAAATCAAACCCATCTGCTTGAGTTCTTAATGTAACTACTGGATTTTCCTTTTCTTCTGATGTAGAGCTACTCATTATTAATGTTTTGATATAAACTACTGATAGTATAATAATACATAAAAATAATTAATAAGTCAATGAAAATATTTAATTATTAAGTTATATAACAGTAAATCTTTTACATAACCTGCTTTCTGATTCTGCGTTAAAACTTGCTTGTTCTCCTCAAACTTCAAGTATTCTGCGGCGCTCATCTGCGTTTCTCCTCACCATAAATTGGTTATACAAGAGATTTAGTAAATGTAGCTGGCCGACGATTCAAAAAACCGTTATTTCACTACGCGTTAGCAGCCGCTGCGGTATGACGTGGAAAAACCTAGCCAGCGTAACACAAGATTTGCTACTTTTATTTTCACTAACTCAGCGCGCTTGCTTACAAGCAAAATTTCTTGGGTACCAGCCAGCTACTTGGATGATGCTAGGCTGTTAGACTGAACCTTCTTCTGTCACTCAATATGCTAAAATACATATGTTATTAATAACTTTATGCTATAATAGATATTTTAGCATGGTAATATAAAATAAGGAAATAACTAGTTTTGTGCTAACCATAAAAATTTAATGCTGAGCTTTATTTCAAAAAGTAAATAATTTACTAACACTCGTGCACAAATTTCAAATAGATTATGCACGAATGTAGTACTATAAATTGGACGTGTTATATTGAGGCTTACCTCACTATTAAAGCTATCGGTCAGGTTAGATTAAAAACCTAATCTGACCGGTTTCCTGTAACCCCCTAACCCTGATATAATTATATGATAATTAGTTTAATTAGTGGTTAATACATGCAAATTGATTTTATTTACTCATTGAGATAGTATAAACTATATTGACTTAAATTGTCGTGCAATTTTATAAATTTTCGCTGTTATTTCTGCTATCTATATTAGTAGTTATAGTACTAAAATTACCTGAGAATTTGGATACCACATTGAATTGGTCTTATCCTATTCTAAATTTTGATTTATCTTTTCGCATCATATTGATATCTTTTTTATCAGCTGCATTTCTAATTGTTCTGCCAGCAAAAAATTTAAGCTTTTCGGAAGTGCTATCCTTTTTTACTTATACTATCAGTTCATTGTGTGCAATATTATCTAAGCATATATTATTGGCTGTGATATTCTGTGAATTAATGGCCATCAGTGCATCTTTTATTATCGCAGCTGGCAGCAAAGATAATGGACCTGCAGTAAGGTATGCCTGTGTACACTTTTTTGTTGGGGTTGTACTAACAGCAGGGTTAGCAATTCAAAGTTCTAATCTAATAGTCATAGGTCTATTAATAAATTGCGCTTGTTTCCCTTTTTCATTCTGGGTTGTTGATACATATCCTGCTGCATCATTACACGGTGCGTCATACCTTTCCCTATTTACTACCAAAGTTTCTTTTTTAGTAGCACTCCTGCATACTTACAGCCTTTGGCAAGATTATGCTGAAATATTAGCATTCTTGGGCACTATTACTGCAATTTATGGTATTATATTTGCTTCCCTTGAACAAAACATCCGTAGGTTTTTAGCCTACAGTGTTGTAGGGCAAATGGGCATATTAATTATGACAGGGAGTCTACTTAGCCGCTTGGAAAATGCTGTACCACTACTTGCTCTCAACATAATTTTTTCCATTGCCTACCAACTATTGCTCATTGCTGTTGCCAACACGATTATCTTGCGGACAAAAGTGGTGAATTTTAATAGAGCGAGCAAATTCATGTCAGTAGAAGGAATGTATGCTTTGATCGCAATACTTACAATGGCTGCATTTCCTGGCACTGCTGGGTTTATTAGCAAATCATACATTGCAGCTGAAATTAAAATGAATGGTACTGATTTAGAATTGTATGAAAACTTACACAAAATTCTGAATTTATTGCTCTATCTAAGCGTGGGACTTAAGTTTCTTTACTACATATTTATTGCCAAAAGCAAGTCAAAACCTTTAACAGAGGAAGGGGGTGGAATAGCCATGGTTATTTTAGCATTTATATGCGTAATTGTTGGCAATCCTTACTTACCTATTTACAACAAACCTGCAATTTTTAATCTTGCGTACAACACACAAAATATCTGGTCGCAATTTATTTTATTACTATGTGCCACCTTGTTGTTTATTCCCTTACGCAAGTTATTTCTGCCAAGAATAAATTTTAAAATGGATATCGATTGGATTTTCAGAGCTCTCATACCCTACGTTGTTTCACTGTTCAATAAATTAGTTTTCAAAATAAGAAAGATGTCTGCTAGCGCACTGCAAAACTTGACTAATTCGCTTGTCAGTCTATACTCTAATAATACTACTAAACTTAAAGAAGTGCTAAGTTATAACTCAGTGGGTTTTGTTTCAGCTTCTTCTCTTTTTTTGATGAGTGTTCTACTAGTACTGTTATGTTTAAATCATTAACCGAGAGTTTAAATTCTGTATTCAACAAGCTCAGGGGAAAGTCAATCATTTCCGAAGATGACTTCAGCCTTGCTATGCGTGAAATACGTATAGCCCTAATTGAAGCTGATGTTTCGCTTGAAGTTGCAAAAAAATTCATCAACGACATTAAAGATAAGGTCATAGGGGAAAAAGTCATAAAAAGTGTTTCTCCAGCACAAATGATAATCAAAATTGTGCAGGATAATTTAGTTGCAATTCTCGGACCGGAAAAAAGTGAATTGAATCTCGCGGTTAAACCTCCTGCTATAATTATGATGATGGGCTTACAAGGTGCAGGTAAAACAACCACCTCAGGAAAGCTTGCCTTAAAGCTAAAAAAACAAAAGAAAAAAGTAATGCTTGCCTCTTTAGATATTTACAGGCCGGCTGCCCAGAAACAGCTTGAGGTGCTCGGTAAACAAATAGACGTACAAACCTTACCTATAGCGATAGATGAAAAGCCTATTGCAATTACAAAAAAGGCACTGGCAGCAGCAAAGAACGACAACTATGATGTATTGATACTAGATACCGCGGGTAGGCTTCATATCGACGAAAATATGATGAATGAGTTGAAGGCTGTGAAAGAAATAGCTTCACCTGCAGAAGTTATTTTAGTAGCCGATGCGATGATCGGCCAAGACGCAGTGAACATCGCCAAATCATTCAATGAAGCAATAGGCGTGACTGGCATTATTCTCACTCGTATTGATGGCGATGCACGTGGTGGTGCTGCCCTCTCTATGAAAATGACAACCAACTGCCCGATTAAATTTATTGCTTGTGGTGAAAAGCTAAGTGACCTCGATGACTTTTACCCAGATAGAATCGCAAAAAGGATACTTGATATGGGTGATGTTGTCTCGTTGGTTGAAAGAGCTGCCGAGATCGTTGGTCAGGAAGAAATCGATAAACTGCAAAAGAAAGTAAAAAAAGGTAAATTTGACCTGAATGATTTGGTAGGAATGCTAAAAACTCTGAATAAAATGGATGGCATCAGCAACATAATGAAGTTCATCCCAAGCTCGTTTACAAAAAAGCTAAGTAGCGGAGTGCCAGATGATAGTAAAGTGAAAAAATATATAGCTATCATAAATTCGATGACTGAAAAAGAAAGACGAAATCCAGATATTCTAAATGGCAAGAGGAGGCTTAGAATTGCAAAAGGTTCTGGAACGAGTGTACCAGATGTTAATCTCTTAGTTAAGCAATATAACCAAATGAGCGCGATGGTAAATAAATTCAGCAAAGTCGACCACAGCAAACTTAAAGAATCTGATTTGATGGATATGCTAAGCAGAAAGTAGAGAGTTTGGTGTGTGGTCCCAGAAAGTGTGATGGTATGATAAAGTGTGAGAAAAAATACCATCAAAGGAGGAATTTGTAGGGCTGTACATCTTAGAAACCCCACTATTTTACATATAACTATAATACAGTTTGAAGTAAAAGAATTTACTTAAATAGTCAATTGACTTTTTGCGCTGGTATGTTAGAAATTTTATACTTTCTGTGCTGATGTATCAGAAATTTTATAC
Source organism: Rickettsiales bacterium (assembly GCA_031266615.1). GTDB lineage: Bacteria > Pseudomonadota > Alphaproteobacteria > Rickettsiales > Anaplasmataceae > Wolbachia. The sequence goes on along the minus strand of JAISAR010000061.1, from coordinate 371 downwards.
TTTGGCGGGCGTAGCTCAGTTGGTAGAGCGTCAGTTTGTGGTACTGAATGTCGCCAGTTCGATCCTGGTCGCTCGCCCCACTAAAATTTTTTGCTTTACAGAAATATAAGCGTTAATAGGCTTTATATATACTCATACTGATTTCCACTACACAGAAAGTGGACAAACGAAAGTGAAAAAAAGCTATAACGTCATTCAATAGAAACGAAAAAAACTACTTGACAAATTCTTTCAACTCCTTTATCATAAGGTTGAAGCTATTATTTATCTTCAGTCTGTGCAGATTAAATGACAAAAAAACTTAGCATATTTGCCGTCTCATGTTTAATTTTTCGCACTATGTGCACTGCATGTCTTTTTAAAACTTCTGG
>JAISAR010000060.1 GCA_031266615.1 Rickettsiales bacterium | reverse complement strand
CGGGATTTCTTTTGTCTTTTTTTCTGCTTAGTAAATTTCTTAACGTTTAAGTCAAGGTTAGTTGTAGTTTAAAAGCAGCTAAATTGCAGCGTTTAAGGCATAAAAAACGCCAATGTTTTTGAGCAGATATTGACCAGGGCTTCTTTTGCTTTTTTTTCTGTTTAGTAAATTTTTTAATGTTTATAGCTAAAGCAATTCAAAAGCCTGTGAAGGGTGTCATCCCAGCGCGTGACGCTGGAATCTAGGAAAGTTTGCTTGCTCACAAGCAAACTGATTTGGTGAGCATAGAAAGTAGCTAATCTTAATTTAGAGCACAACATTTTAATTATTATGGAAAGACTGGATTCCAGTGTCTGGGCACTGGAATGACAAGAAAAGGCTACTTAGATGACACCCATAGACCTGTCATCCAGCGTCCCTTCTTCTGTCATCCCAGCGCGTGACGCTGGGATCTAATTAACGAGGGTCTACTTCAGTGATCCTATGGTTTGACCATAGGATCCAATCTAAAAAGGCCTGGATTCCAGCGTCACGCGCTGGAATGACAAGAAAAGTGCACCTAAGCGCCAAGAAGACACGTAGGGTGCGGATCATAACAACACATTGGCTCATTTTCACCTCCTGGAATCTTACAAAACGGTTGTAACATTACTTCTCTCACAGCACCTTGAAATTCTGGATTGCTCGCAACAGCCATATCTTTGATACTCTTGTCGATACCGCTTTTGAAATCTTGATCCTTTAGTAAATCACCAGCTGATGGAACTAATAACTCCTTTGCTGTCTTTGTGTTATTACTATATACTTTATGACCCTCACCAAAGAATGTTTCTAACTTTTCCACAAGAACTGATTTTTGGCCATCTTTTGCACCAAGTATTGTTGCTGCAATATCTTTATCTGCAACTTTTGTTGCAAGAATTGATTGCGTATCTGTAGGTTGTTCTTTTGCACCAAATATAGCTTTCACAACATCTTTATCTGCAACTTTTGTTGCAAGTTCTCCAGTTGTAACAAATGCATCATCCACGGCTTTTTCAGTATAAACTTTTTTCTCCTTGTCAGTACCTGTAGTTAATTTAGTTAGTAAATCATCTACAGTTGTTATAGGTGTTGGAGTACCGCTTTTATCATACGTTAACAACTCAGATTTATCAGCCTTGTTGGTTAGGGCAGTTGCATCAGCTTTATTGGCTAATTCGGATTTATCAGCTTTACCATCTAGAGCAGACTTATCAGCTTTATTGGCTAATTCGGATTTATCAGCTTTACCATCCAGAGCAGACTTATCAGCTTTATCACCTAGATCGTCTTTAGTTGCAAATTTACTAAGTGCCTTTAGAGCACTTATAAAATTGTCATCATCATCTATCGCATTTTTTAGTGTAATACCACCCATATCACTCTCCATTGATTATAAAAAACCATAAGATGCATGAAAAAAGTATAAATTCCGTAAATGCTAGATTTTACATAAGTTTCCTTGGGGTTTGTTATTCCAGCACGTGACGATGGTTCACTTTATGACGGTGTCATCCAAGTAGCCCCACTAGGATCCGGAAAAGATATAGATTCCAGCGTCACGCGCTGGAATGACGGGAGAAGGGACGCTGGAATGACACCACTTGTTGTAAAAAAAAATGTTTGTTCATAAATTGCAACTAGCTATAAATATTAAAAAATTTACCAAGCGAGAAAAAGGCAAAGAAATCCCCGAGTGGCGAGTTTTGACTCTATAATACTTTAAATTGGCGCTATAATAATTTGCTGACGCTTAGTTTAAGCGCGACTTGGCTGAATGTAGAAAAAATGAAAAAGACATGCAGCCGCTATAATTTGATACAATCCGCCAAAAAATACCTGAGTTTTTTACTGAATTTTGTTATTGAGCCTGCAGATCAAAAACAAGTTTTGAGTCAGAAATACCCTTATCATTATGATAAGGGTAATGGCGAAGGTTGTCAAGTAGTTTTTACCTAAATGACGCTCAGTATGCTAATGCTTTAGTGTTTCTAAGCCAGAAAAATTATCGTCTTCATTTTTTACAGAGGAAGATGGTGCATTGCTTCCATTATCGCTTTCAATTGGAATAGTAGGCTGTATCAAAGCAATTTTTATAACTTCATCAATGTTCTTAACAAAAACTACGTTGATCTTTTCCTTAATATTTGCTGGGATTTCTTGCATATCCTTCTCATTTTCGCTAGGTATAATCACAGTCTTGATTGATACTCTGAGTGCTGCGAGTAACTTTTCTCTCAAGCCTCCAATAGCTAAAACTCTACCACGCAGTGTCACTTCACCTGTCATAGCAACAGTTTTGTTAACTGGTATGTTTGTCATAAGAGAAACAATGGACGTGCATATTGCACTACCAGCAGAAGGTCCATCTTTTGGTACAGCACCCTCAGGTAGATGCAAATGTATATCATTGCTTCGAAATTTTTCAGGCTTTATGCCAAAGAATAGACAATTTGATCGAATATAACTATACGCAGCCTTTATGGATTCTTGCATAACCTCTCCAAGTTTCCCCGTATATTTTATTTCCCCCTTACCTGGAATCAAAACTGACTCTATCATTAAAATATCACCACCTGTTTCAGTGTAGGCTAGTCCAGTTACTACCCCTACTAAACTCTCATTTTCTGCAATACCAAAGGTATATTTACGCACCCCTAAATAACCTTGTAAATTGTTAACTCCCACACATATTTTCTTATTTTTACCTTCTAATATTTCTTTCACTGCCTTTCTCATGAGCTTTGCAAGCTCCCTTTCCATACTGCGAACACCACTTTCACGTGTATATAAGCGTATCAACTCATACAGTGCATCGTTAGTTATACTCCATTCTTTCTGACGCAAACCATGCTCTTGCTTTAATTTGGGAATTATATGATACTTAGCAATGTTAATTTTTTCATCTTCTGTATAACCAGATAATTGTATAATTTCCATCCTATCATGCAAAGGGTGTGGTAAATTCAAGCTGTTTGCTGTAGCCACAAACATTACACTTGAAAGATCAAACTCAACTTCTAAGTAATGGTCCGTAAAGTGCTTATTGTGTTCAGTGTCCAAAACCTCAAGCAATGCAGATGCAGGGTCACCACGCGAATCAGAACCCATCTTATCTATTTCATCAAGTAAGAAAAGTGGGTTGCACGAATTAGCTTTTTTCATGTGTTGAATGACTTTGCCCGGCATTGAACCGATATAAGTTTTTCTATGGCCGCGTATCTCAGATTCATCACGTACACCGCCGAGAGCTATGCGGACGAAATCTCTCCCTACCGCCCTTGCCATAGACCTAGCTAAAGAAGTTTTACCAACACCAGGTGGTCCCAACAAGCAAAGTATAGGACCTTTAATCTCTTTTACTCTCTTTAACACTGCCAAAAACTCTATTATTCTATCTTTTACCTTCTCTATACCATAATGATTTTCATCTAAGATTTTTTTAGCTGCATTTAAATTAATTTTTGCATCTTTGTATTTTCCCCATGGCAGATCAAGCAACCAATACAGATAATTAGATATAACTGTAGCTTCAGGAGAAATGGGATTCATTTTCTTATATCTTTTCAACTCAGTTATAGCTTTCTCCCTTGCTTCCTGAGAAAGCTTTGTTTCTTCTATCTTTTTTTCAAATTCATTTATTATATTTCCTTCTTCTCCATTCTCAAATTCGCCTAATTCTTTCTGTATAGCTTTCAATTGCTCATTGAGATAGTAAGCTTTCTGAGTGCTTTCAACTTGTGATTTAATCGTTTTATATAAACGGTTTTGTGCATTCAAAATGCTGATTTCTCTCTCAATAAAAGTAAAAGTTTTTCTTAAACGTTCCCCCGGACCATAAGTCTCAAGTATGCTTTGTTTATCCGATGCTTTTATATTCAAATATGAAACTATCGTGTCTACAAGCAGATCAATTTCTTTGATCTGCTCAACGGGATTAACAATAATATCAGGCTGGTTTTTCTTATTCAGTTTACACCAGCTATCAAATGCACCTATAACAGATCGTCTTAAAGCTTCCAGATCGACATTATCCTCATCTTCCTCGTATTCATGATAATTATCCAATTCTACTCTAGCCTGTAATAAAGTATGAGAGTCGATATACTCAACAGCTCTTCCTCTGCTGACTCCTTGGATTACAACTTTTACCGCATTATCAGGCAATTTTATCAATGGCTGTACAATATTTGCTAGCACACCTACTTCATAAAGATCTTGTGGCTCTGGGTTGTCAAGAGAGCCATCTTGCTGTGCCACAAGAAAAATCTTATTTTGGTGACTACTATTATTAATTGCATACTCTAATGCATTAATAGATTTTTCTCTGCCTATAAATAAAGGTACCACTACATTTGGAAAAATTACTACATCTCTTAAAGGCAATACCGGCAATGTAGCAAAATTATCCATAGCATACTCAATGTTCATAATACATGTTCAAATTAACCATTAACCTCCTGCTACAATGTCACCCTTGTTGCCACGATTGATCACTATTTTTCCTGATTCCACCATTTCCTTAGTAACTACTATTGTACTACCTTCAAAACCCCCGTTTCCAACTGTATACATAACATCAAGCAAAAGTGACTCTAAAATAGCACGTAACATTCTTGCACCTGTTTTATAACTTATAGCTTTTTCAGCAATAGCTGATACTGCGTTATCTGAAAATTCAAGATTTACTTTGCTAAACGCAAGTAATGCTTTGTATTGTTTTATTAGTGCATTCCTTGGCTCTACCAGTACATGTACTAAATCTTCGTGATCTAACTCATCTAAAACAGCAGTTATTGGAACACGCCCTACGAACTCCGGTATCAAACCGAATTTAATCAAATCTTCGGGTTGAACATCACGTAAAGCATTTTTTTTCCTTTGCTCTTTAGATTGACTGATATCTGCTCCAAAGCCAACTGATGTTCCTTTCTTCCTTGCTTCAATGATCTTATCTAAACCTTCAAAAGCTCCCCCACAAATAAACAGTATATTATTAGTATCCACTTGTACAAATTCCTGTTGCGGGTGTTTCCGTCCTCCCTGTGGTGGAACGTAAGCAACTGTGCCTTCCATAATTTTAAGCAGAGCTTGTTGGACTCCTTCACCTGAAACGTCACGCGTTATCGAAGTACCTTCAGATTTTCTTGTGATTTTATCTATTTCATCTATAAACACTATACCACGTTGTGCCTTTGCAACATCATAATTTGCTGCTTGCAATAGACGCGATAACACGCTTTCCACATCATCACCTACATAACCTGCTTCAGTCAAAGTTGTTGCATCAGCCATCGCGAACGGCACATCTGAAACTTTAGCGAGTGTTTTGGCTAGCAAGGTTTTACCAGAACCAGTAGGACCAATGAGCATTACATTCGATTTTTCGATTTCAACATCGCTTATAGAGTGAAATTGTGCCATAGACTGACAATGGTTATACATCGCTACAGACAAAACATGTTGTGCGTGCTCTTGACCCACAACATGCTTACTAAGAAAATTCTTTATATCTTCAGGCTTTTTTAGTAGCAACTTCACATCAGACATATAATCTGAATTAAATGCTCCACTTTTCTTTTGGCTTATTGCTCTATGAGATAACTCTATGCATTCATTGCAAATAAACACTTTCAAACCGTCTGAAGAATTAGTAATTAACTTATCTACTTCGTTTTGTGCTTTGTTGCAAAAAGAACAGTAGTGTAAATCATCATTGTTATCCATCAATTCACCTTTTGTCCAACTCTAATACTTTCAATCTTAATGTCTTTACGCTCAGCTATTACTCTGTCAACCAAGCCAATTTTCCTCGCTTCTTCAGGATCCATAAATTTATCTCTTTCCATCATTCTTTCAATTTGTTTCAGTGAACTTCCTGTATGTTTTTCATAAATCTGATTTAATTTTTTCTTAATTCGCAAAATTTCATTAGCATGTATTTCTATATCAGTTGCCTGACCTTGATAACCACCAGATGGCTGATGTATCATAATTCTTGAATGAGGCAGAGAGTAACGCTTACCTTCTGTACCGGCTGCAAGCAACAGGGAGCCCATAGATGCAGCTTGACCTATACACAAAGTTGAAACATCTGGCTTTATATACTGCATTGTATCGTAGATCGACAAACCAGCAGTTACAACGCCACCTGGTGAGTTAATATACATGTAAATGTCTTTATCAGGATTTTCCGATTCTAAAAATAAAAGCTGTGCTACTATTACACTAGCCATGTTGTCCTCAATAGGACCAGTTACAAAAATTATTCTTTCTTTCACTAACCTCGAATATATGTCATAGGCACGTTCACCACGGCTAGTTTGCTCAATTACAATTGGTATAAGAGTCATACCTTTTCCTACTAAATATTATTAAATAATTCCTTTAACCCTTTTACAGAAACAATCTGCTCTTCTTTATTAACTTTTTCTATTATATAATCTGTAACTTTATGCTCAAGAGCTTGCCCTCTAACTAACTCCTGAAATTGCCTGTTTGAGCTAAAATGTTTCAATACTCTATTAAGTGGTACATCCTTATTGACATACTGATTCAGAATAACGTTTAAAACATCATTTTGAGTTAATGATATTTCATGTTCTGTACTGAACTTCATAAATAACATTGCAAGCTTTACTCGTCTTTCAGCTTCTTTACAAGAGTCATCTTTAGAGTTCAACTCTCTTTCCACTCTCTGCTGTTCCTGTTTTACTACATCTGTAGGCAAATCAAAGCTGTAACTAGCATCCAAACAATCAAATAGCTCCTTCTTAATTAAGAGGTCTCCCATTTCTTTACATTGATTATCAATTACTTCTTTTGCATGATTTATTAGCGAAGAATAATCTTCAAAACCAATCCTCCTAGCTACTTCATCATCACTTCCAAAATCTTCGGCAATCTGAATATCATTAACTCGGACAGAAAAAGTAGCCTCTTGTCCTGCAAGGGAAATTACCTGGTAATCTTCAGGAAACCTCAACTTAAAGCTTTTTGTTTCTCCTTTTTTCACGCCAATTAATTGATCTTCAAAACCATCGATAAATGTACCAGATCCTAAATTAACAGCAAAATTTTTGCCACTTCCACCTTGAAAGAGTTTGTTTCTAATCCGCCCTTCAAAGTCAATTGTCAGTTTATCCCCATTTTTTGCTTGATAAGAATCATCATCAACAGAGATAAGATTAGGAAATTTTGTTTTTATAGAATCAATAAATTCTTTTATGTCTCCCTCTTCGATTTCTGCTTCAACTTTCTTCAAATTTATTTTATCAAGATCTATTGTTGGCACTTCTGGCATTGACCCAAAAGACAGCTTGTACACAAAATCGCCTTTCTCATCCTTTTTATCCAGATCTGGTAATGATATAATATCAACCTTAGGATGAATGTGAGACTTAACTTCAATTTTTTTCATTAAATCACTTGAGCAATAGTCAATCGTATTACTTACCACATATTCCAAAGCTTCACTTTTATAATTTGTAACAACAAGATCGTAAGGCGTCTTCCCGGATCTAAATCCAGGCAATTTTACATTCTTCGCTATCTCTTGTAATCTAGAATTCATCTTTTGTTCTATATAATCGCTACTAACTGTGATTTCATACTCATGCTTTAGTTTATCTACACTAAGCTTCTTATAGGTATATATATTACTTGATGTATCTACTTCAACTGCATTTTGAGGTATGTTATTAGACATTATAACCTATTTATCAATGTTTTAATTTATATTTTTATAAAGCCATTTTACCAGAATCTCAGTGAAATACAATCCTTAAGAACGAGTTTTTACACAAACATTAGAGTGTATTTAGTGATTATAAACTTTTTCTTAAAATTCAAGTACATGATTTTAAGTGCGGATAGAGGGATTTGAACCCCCACGAGCAAGCTCACCAGGACCTAAACCTGGCACGTCTACCAATTTCGCCATATCCGCAAGAATTTTTCAGTAATTTATAGCTAACACAAACTATTCCTACCATTATAAATACCGTCTTAAAAATACTCAAGGTCTAAAGTCTTACTTAATTTATAGTATTTACACAATCAAAAAAGCTTATTAACATTTCTTAATGAAAATTCTAAACTCTGAAAATCAATAATGAGACTAATAACAAGCTTCTTACTTGGAATTTTTCTGATTACACAGAGTGGCTGTACACCACTTATAATAGGTAGCGTAGTGGCTACAGCGACGGTAACAGCAATAACAACACAAGATAAATCTTTGGGAAATATTGTTGATGATACAACTATGGTAATCAGAATCAATAAGGGACTCCTAAAGCACGGACTATTTTCATCTATAAAGGTTAAAGTAAGCGAAGGAAGAGTATTGCTCATTGGAAACGTTGATACCCCTGAAAAACAACTCACAGCAGAGAAAATAGCTTGGCAACAAAAAGAAGTTAAAGAAGTAATAAATGAAATAAGAGTAACACCAATACAAACAACTTCCATGCTTGACACTACCGTAGATGGTATGATAACGGCAGAAATAAGAACAAGACTTCTAGGGAAAAGAAATATCAAATCAATTAATTATAGCGTTAATACGGTTGATAGAGTTGTTTATTTGATGGGTATAGCTCAAAATAAAGCGGAACTAAAAGCTGTAATAGCAATTGCAAGAAAGGTAAAAGGGGTAAAACAAGTTGTAAGTTATGTACGATATAGACACAGCAAATTGCGCCATTAATGGAAATTTAGTTCCCAGTGGCAATTTTATATCAAAGGTGATATGCAAATGAAAGTAGCTTTTCAAATGGATGAAAATATAAACTTTGAAACTGACACCACATTTGCACTAATAAAAGAGGCACAAAGGAGGAGGCACGAAGTTTTCTTCTATGTCCCTAACAATTTAGCGCTAAAGTTAAATCAGCCAATCGCTCTTGCTCAGAAAGTCAGCGTTGACGATTTCAGTTTCATCTCTAAAAAAGATGTAACCATCAATTTGAGTGAAATGGATATCATATTTATCAGACAGGATCCACCCTTTGATGCGCGTTATATTACAACCACCTATATTTTAGAAAAAACTAGCGCATTGGTAATTAATAATCCAACGGAGATAAGAAACTGTCCCGAAAAACTAATGACTTCACTGTTTCCAGAGCTAACTCCACCAACTTTAATTACTGAGAATGTATCGATGATTAGAGATTTTTACCATGATTATAGAGATATTATTCTGAAACCATTATATAGCTACGGAGGAAACGATGTAATAAGAATACAAGATGAAAACAGTATTCAAGTAGTAGTTGAGCTCATGATCGCAAAATATGAGTGTCCTGTGATTGCACAAGCGTTTTGCAAAAATATAGATAAAGATAAAAGAATATTGTTACTCGATGGCCAACCAATTGGAATAATGAAACGAGTTCCAAGAAGTGGAGAGATCAGAACAAACTTGCGGCTTGGAGCAAGTTTTGAACCTGCTCAAATGAACGACAGAGACAATGAAATATGTAATAAAATTGGTCCTGAATTAAAGAAAAGAGGGTTAATATTTGTTGGTATTGACATTATAGGTGACTTTCTTCTCGAAATTAACACAACTTCACCCACGGGAGTAGTTTACGTCAACAAATTATATAATGCATTGCTAGAAAGAAATCTTTGGGATACATTCGAAGAAAAAGCAAGCAGCCATATCCGTTAGCTGAATTCTTGAGCCATTACCTTGATAAATTCAGTAACCCCATTCCTTATTCTTGTTTCCTTAGTATTATTAGCCATATCACACAATTTTTGACAATTTTGTAATAGATCAACTAGCAACTCTCTTAAGTTTTTTTTCGCTTCACTATTTTGCTCAACTATTACGGCTGCCCCTGAATCTTCAATATATTTTGCGTTATAAAATTGATGACTATCTTTTGAGTGAGGATAAGGAATATATATAGCGGGGCGTTCAGCAAGAGTGATTTCCGCTATCGAGGTTGCTCCTGCTCTGCTAATTATCAAATGAGCACTTGCTAACCTATTTTCCATATCGTCAAAAAACTCACTCAATTCACAATATATCCTTTCACTCTCATATAGGCCCCTAACTCTGTCCATATTTTTCTTCGTGCATTGCTGCGTTACTCTAATTTTCTCTTTCATTTCAGTAGGCAGATTACAAATTACGTCACTCACTACATCATCAAAAAAATTTGCACCTTGGCTACCTGCTATTATTAATATGTTTATACCCGATGTCATTCCAGTGCTTGACACTGGAATCCAGTTTTTTGGTAATTTCATCGAAAATGTTGTATAGTGCGCTTGTTTACAATCAATTTTTCTGGATCCCAGTGTCAAGCTACTTGGATGACACCCTTCTGGTAAACTCAAACCACAATGTTCGCACAACTGTGCGTCAGCTACTTGGATGACACCTCCGCTAGCTAAAATTGCTTCTGAATTACAATGCTTACACAGTTGTGTATAAGGTATTGGAATGACAGGCTCTTGTGCCTTTATGTCAACGAAATTCCCTGTAAAAACACACTTACTATTCCTCGCATATTTAGTCTCTGGAAAGCTAGTTGCAATTAATTTTGCACTTTTGGAAAAGAACCTATTTACTCTTCCTAAAACTGTATTTTGTTCATGCAAAATTATAGGTATAGAGAGAATCTTTGCTGCAAGAAGAGTTGGAAAAGAAGCATAGCTACCAAAACCAATGACTAGTTTTGGTTTCAATTTTCTTATTTGATATAGTGCTAACACACAACCACATATCAAAAAAAGAAAAAACTTAAATTTATTGCTGCTTGGCTTACATAACGGCAGGGTATAACTCTCCACGTCAGTATTTTTATCTGTTTTTTTATCAGTAAATAATGTGCTATTATATCCTTGTATCTTTAGTGCTCTTGCTAAGGTTATAGCTGGAAAAATGTGTCCGCCTGTACCACCTGTTGCTAGAATGATATCCATCTGTGTATAGCAAATTGATACTAGATTGTTAACCATTACTTAACAATTTGCACGTAAAATTTTACTAGGCTTTATAGTAGGGAATCAAAAATGCCTGAAAATAATAGTAAAAAAGAATTTAATGTGAAAAATAAGCCTCAAGAACAAGGAGAAGGCAAAAGCGGAGGTTTTGTAGGACTGTTAAAAAACATAATAAAAGCTCTCTTCAATTCGGTCGTTGATCTACCTCAGCAAGAGCAATGTAAAAATTACAATCAGCAAGAAGGTAAAGATATGAGTACTGAAACAACAGCCAAGCAGAAAGGTAAAAAAAATCCAGAGGATCTTGATCAAAAGCAAGTGAAAAAAGCAGCTGAAGGGTTAAAAGAAAGGTTACAGAAACCTGGTGCTGGTAATCAACCTGTCGGAATTGAAGTACCCAGTCAAGCTACAACTCAAGATATTGATGATGTCAAAGCAATGGAACGCTAATTCAACTGTTTAACGATTCATCGTCTGCCGCAAGAACCGATTCGTGTATCATCTCCGAAATAGTTGGATGAGGAAAGATCGTAGACTTTATGTCGGAGTCTGTTCCTTCTAGTTGCTTTGCAAGAGCAAAATTGCTAATTAACTCTGTTACTTCTGCTCCTATCATGTGAGCGCCAAGAAGTTCGCCTGTTTTTTTATCAACCACTGTTTTTACTAACCCTTCGGTTTCACCGAGTGCAATGGACTTACCATTAAAATTAGAATGAAATTTTCCTATTTTTATATCATACCCATTTTTTATTGCCTGCTCTTCAGTGAGGCCAATACTGGCTATTTGCGGGTGAGAGTAAGTGCAATTTGGTATGCACTCTTTTTTTAACTTATGAGGACTTTTGTCAGCAATCTTTTCAACGCAGATCACAGCTTCATGACTTGCCTTATGCGCTAAACATGGCGGGCCAGCTACATCACCTATCGCATACACGTTAGGTTCACTCGTTTCATACCATTCATTCGTTTCAATAAAACCAGAAGAGCTTAATCTAATTTTTGTATTTTCTAACCCTATATTTTCAGTGTTTGCCTGAACGCCAACTGCAACAATTATCCTATCAAATTCTTTGCTCTCACCACTACTTAGTTGCACTTGAGTAGAGCCTTTATTTTTAGTAAAAGTTTTTACACTATTGTTTGTATATATTTTTATTCCCTGTCTTATAAGTATTTCTTGCGCTAAATTTGAAATCTCTCTATCTTCCAGCGGTAAAATAGTGTCTTTTACTTCTATAATTGTTACTTCGACTCCCAAAGTACTATAAAAACTTGCAAATTCTACTCCAATTGCACCAGACCCTATAATTAGTAGTGATTTTGGCAGTCTATCTGGAGTCATAGCATGCTGTGCATTCCATATTAAATCTCCATCTGCCTCTATTCCAGGCAGATTTCGCGCTCTCACACCTGTTGCTAAAATAATATGCTTGGAAACAATTTCTTGTTCCTCCTTATTATTGAAGATTTTTATAGCATGGCTACCCGCAAGTTTACCAAGGCCTTGGTGAATTTTGATGTTATTCTTCTTCATCAAATACGCAACACCTTTTGATAACTTATCAACAACGTTTCTTGAGTATTTCACTATCGACTGGATATCAAAGCTTGTATCTTTTACTTTTATACCAAATTCCTCTGATCTTCTTATTAATCTATAAATTTCAGATGCTCTAAGCAGAGATTTTGTTGGTATACACCCCCAATTTAAGCATATACCACCTAAATTCTTCTCTTTTTCAATAATCGCAGTTTTAAACCCAAGCTGCGCTGCTCTAATTGCTGCTATATAACCACCAGGACCGCTACCTATAACCGTAACATCATACTCACTCATCAGTTTTCTTCGTATTAAAAAAGATTATATATAACAGACGGAACCTATATAATCAACGGCGTTATCTCCTGTCATCCAAGTAGCCTAGTAGGGTGTCATCCAAGTAATCCCTTCTCTTGTCATCCCAGTACTTGATACTGGGATCCAGGATACCACTTTAGTAATAAATATTTAAGAAATTTACTAAATAGAGAAAAAGGCAAAAGAAGCCCTGGTCAATATCTGCTCAAAAATATTGGCATCTTTTTAGCCTTAAACGCTGCAATTTAGCTGCTTTTAAACCGCAACTAACCTTAGCTTAATATTTAAGAAATTTACTAAGCAGAAAAAAAGGCAAAAGAAATCCCGTGGTAGAAGTTGCTCACTCTCTAATCCTGCAAATTGGCGTACTATACTGTCTTAAACGACTTATAAGCGCGTTTCAGCTTGTATAGGCAAAAACCTAGAAGTCTAGGTGAAATTAATAAAGACATGAGGTGCACATAG
>JAISAR010000079.1 GCA_031266615.1 Rickettsiales bacterium | reverse complement strand
CACCTATTTGCTTATCGATAGGATGTTGTATGGTCATTTTACGTATCAGATAATATACTTTGAGAAAAAGATTTTACCAATATATAAACTACACTACGTAACCTTTTGCTCTTAATTTCGTTATATCCTTTGACTAGTTTTAGTATTTCTTCATCGTAACTTTCATGTGAGTCAGCATGCATATTGGTAAAGAAATCAGCAACATCAATCGATAGGGCTTTTGCTAAGTCATATAGTCTACTGGCTAAAATGTAATTTGAACCATTTTCGTACCTTTGTATCTGTCTATATGAAACACCTATTCTTTTTCCTAATTCAGTTTGTGTCAAACCACAGTATAACCTAAGTTCCTTTATTTTTTTGCCTAATTCCACCTTTCATTACTAATTCTAGCTGTTCAAGCTTACATTAAATTTTTTAATTTATGAAGTAGAAAAAAAGAAGGAAAGTTAGAGAACTTTCCTTCTGGTTTACAGATTACAATAAACCACTGTCATAAAAACTAAAGTGGCTCTTTTGTGTTACGATTATATGATCTATCAATTTCATTCCTACATTTTCACAGGTTGCAGCTAATGTAAGTGTGTTATCTTCATCCTCCTTTGATGGCTCTATATCTCCGCTTGGATGATTATGTGAAATTGCAACAGATGCTGCATCAATCAGTAATCCCTGTTTTATTATTTCCCTCACATACAGAGGTACTCTGTCTATAGTTCCACAGTCTTGAATATACTCATATATTAAATGACCACTTCTATCTAAGTATATCACTCGTAAGCTTTCCTTTCTTGACTGCCCTATTGCTGCTTTAAAGTATTTTAGTAGCTCTTCTCTATTATCAAGAATCGACAGCTTTTTTAACTTACCTTTCAATATCCTATCAAAAATCTCTTTCAGGCAAAAGATACTTGCTATTGCTCCATCGTTCACTCCTGTAACATTTTTTAGCTCATGAAAATCAGCATTAATTACTCTCCCTAAACTACTAAAGAGCTCCATTAGCTTTTTGGCAACTTCTCTTCCTTCTGTGTATGCAGATAGATTACGTTCCAGTAGCTCATGGTCAAGCAAAGATCTATCTCTGCTTGATAGAATACGAGTTTCTAATTTCTCTTTTCTCTCACTATTATTCATAAAAACCTCCAAGGTCAACATTATATACAAATTCAACGCCAGCTTTCTGACGCAGTAGTTCTCGAGGAATAACCCTTTTGAACTCTAAATTTGCAATGTTGTCCTTGTTGCTTTAATGTGCTGGTTATCGTAGAGAAAGATGGCCGCACTGAAAGAGGTTCTGCAGGACACGGTGGACGGGATTCTTACAGTAAGTTTATTTCTGGGAAAAAGTGGAAGGAAGTTGCAAACCAGGCTTTAGAACAAGCATTAGTAAATCTTGAAGCAGTTCCAACTCCGGCTGGGGAGATGACAGTTGTTCTAGGTTCGGGCTGGCCAGGAGTGTTGTTACATGAAGCTGTGGGTCATGGACTCGAAGGCGATTTTAATCGTAAAGGAGTATCAGCATTTTCAAATTCTATTGGTAAACAAGTAGCAGCTAGTGACATCACAGTAGTTGATGATGGAACTCTGCCTAACTTGCGTGGTTCTATTAGCATAGATGATGAAGGTACTCCTTCTGGTTATAATGTGTTGATAGAGGATGGAATCCTCAAAGGATATATGCAGGATCACATGAATGCTAAACTCATGGGTGTAAATCCAACTGGTAACGGTAGGAGGGAAAGTTATAAGGAAGTTACTATGCCGCGCATGACAAACACCTATATGTTGCCAGGGAAACATACACCAGAAGAAATAATATCTAGCGTAAAGAAAGGTCTATATGCAGTAAATTTTGGTGGCGGGCAGGTTGATATAACATCAGGAAAATTTGTTTTTTCATCTTCAGAAGCTTATTTGATAGAAAACGGCAAAGTTACTCAGCCAGTCAAAGGAGCAACACTAATTGGTGATGGGCCAACAGTGCTGAAAAAAGTATCCATGGTTGGCAATGACTTAAAGTTAGATTCCGGTATTGGCACATGTTCAAAAGATGGACAAAATGTGCCTGTTGGGGTTGGCCAGCCAACACTCAAAGTTGATGCAATTACGGTAGGTGGAACTGAGTTATAAGTTGGGGGTGTTCACAGGACTTTTACTTTCATTTGGCTGATCTACATTAACTTGTCCAAGTGCAGCATTAGGCTGCTCATTATTTTCCCTTCCTTGAGTAAGTTGCTCCCCAGGCGTTACAGCAGGTTGCTTATCTTTTCCAGCTCCCTTAACTGGAGTTTCTAGAATTTCACTAATTCTCCTACTAATTTCACCACCCCATTCTTTCTTCTTTTCAGTATCAGGGTTATATAAAGTACCTTTTCTATTATTTGAAAAAAGAACCCCAACACCTCCTTTTACGGCGAATATTGTACCAATAGCAGCAGCAACTATCGCAAATGTAGTAGGACCAAAAACTAATATTGAGGCAATGGAAAAAAGAGTAGGAAGAAAAATCTTACGTAAGAACGTTGTTACCATTTCTTCATCACTAAGTGGCGGCTCATCTTTTTCTTTACCTCCCCCTAAAAATGGTACTTTTTCTTTTAGCCCACTCATAAAAGAGCCAGAAATGTTTTTAGGATCTACCTTTATTCCAAGCGGCCACCCAGCAAGCTTTATGAGTGAATCTTTAGCTTCTGTACTGCGTATATTATCCACACACTCCTTTACTATTTTTCCTATTTCGCCATTCTCTAAATTCTCTTTGCTAGCTAAATTTTTTTCTCTAATTTTCTCAAATACGGAAATTAAAAACTGAAGGAAATTTTCTTCACTAAGTGACTTTATATCTTCTGGATCGACATTTTTGAATATATCTTTACTATTCTCAAATGCAAAAGTAAAAATTTTCTTTTCATTTTCATTCTGTAATCGAGGTACCAGTTCCTCTAATGACTTCCGATTATCCAGTAATTTTTGTTTTTGCTCCTCTGAAAGTTTTTTTTGCAGCTCCTTTGCTATTTTCTCCATCTCCTGTCGTGTTTGCTTCTCTGGATTCTCTAAAGTATCTAGAAAAGCACGATAGATTAACTGATGTTCCTTTTTTTCAAAAGTTTTCTTATCCTCATTAGTTAACTGAATAGATGGTCCTGTAGACTCTTTCGTTACTGCTTGTGAAGTTTGTTTTTCTACCATTGCTAACCTATTCGCATTTACCCATGTTTTAATTGTAGCATATTTTTCATATTAGTTCAAATGATTTATACTCTCGGAATCTGCAGCGTTTAAATCATAATTAAGAAAATTTGAGCCCCAGTTGTCGCTAATTTTTACCTCCACTTCAAGCGGTACAGAAATTTTTACTGCATTTTCCATTACGTCTTTCACAAGTTTTGCTGTTTCTTGTACCTTGTCGTCCTCTACTTCGACCAGTAGTTCATCATGAACTTGGAGGATTATTTTACCAGCTTTTAACTGATCAAAAAGTCGAATCATTGCACTTTTTATTATATCAGCAGCAGTTCCTTGCACAGGTGCGTTTATTGCTGCCCTTTCTGCAAATTGCCTTAAGTAAGGGATTTTATTGTTTATGTCTTCTACAAAGCATCTTCTACCAAACAAAGTTTCTACATAGCCGTGCTGTCTCGCGATAGACATCTCCTTTTCCATATAGACCTTTATCTCTGGATAACAGGAGAAATAATAATCAATGTATTCGGCAGCTTCCTCAACGGTAATTTTAAACCGCCTTGCAAGGCCAAACGGGCTAATGCCATATATAATGCCAAAATTAATGGATTTTGCCTTTTGCCTTAGCTGTTTATCTACCTCTGCACCTTCTCGCACTCCAAAAACTTGCCTTGCGGTGATATTGTGAACATCTTGTCCATTTGCAAAAGCTTCTTTAAATGCCGCAACATCCGCAATATGTGCCAAAAGTCTCAATTCTATCTGTGAGTAATCGGCAGAAATTATCTTGTGTCCTTTTGGCGCAATAAATGCTTGCCTGATAAAGCTTCCCTCTTCACTTCTGATAGGAATACTCTGCAGATTAGGATTGCTGGAGCTAAGCCTACCTGTTGCAGTTGTTGAGAAGCTCGTGTATACTCTACCATCAAGAGGGTCAACCCGCTTTATTAGCGCATCGGTATAGGTACCCTTTAGCTTGCTTAAGTGTCGCCAATCTAAAATTTTACTTGCAATTTCAGCTCCTTCCATTTCAAGTTCTTCTAGTACTTCAGAGTTTGTGCTATACGATCCTGATTTTAACTTTTTCTTCTTATTAAGCCCCATTTTATTAAATAAAACATCACTCAATTGTTTTGGCGAAGCAATATTGAATCTTTCTCCTGCCAAATTACATATATCATCCTCAAGCACAGCGAGTAACTGTTGAAATTTATCAGACAATTCCTGCAGTTTTTGAATGTTTAGTAATATTCCATTTTTTTCCATGTTGAGTATCACTTTCATAAGCGGCTTATCAAAGCGCTCGTAAATTGTAGAGAGCTTTTCCTGGAACAATCTTTGTGTTAGCTTTTCATGTATCGCTATTAAAGTTTTTGCTGAGAAAACCTCTACATTTTCACTCAAATTATGTGCAATTATGCTTAGAATGCTGTGATCATGCTTTCCTGTGTCAAGGCTATATGACATCGTCATCAAATCATCAACTGAGCCTAGCACTTTTTCTATTGTAGGAAATGTTTCTCTGACCTGTCTAACATCATGTATTATCTTAAGTACCCCGCTTGAAAACAAAGTTGAGTTGATTGTGATTAGTGCATCTTGTAGGCAGTTTTGATCTATATAGAAAATATTATCTTCACTGTAAGACAAGGAAATTTTACTGAGTACATTGTTTTCAAAGTGGCAATAGATTGCGATTTTGCCTTCATATCTGCAGTGCTCCAAAAATTTTTCTAATTCTTCACTACTATATTCTAGCTTCCTTCCCGCGCTGGGTTTATTATAAGAAAAAAGCTTCTCTGCTTTGTTTATCAATGAATTAAACTCATACTTCTTTAGAAAGGATAACAATTTCTCCATATTTGGAGGATGAACTTCATATTTTGCAACATCATGCTGAAGATCTACTTTCTCATATAGTAACAAAAGTTTTCGTGAAATTAGCGCTTTTTCCTTATGTTCAGTAAGAATATTACGTACCCTCGCTTGCTCAATGCTATTAATGTTTTCCAGGATATTGTCCAAGGAACCAAATTCATCCAGCAATTTGGCTGCAGTTTTTGGGCCTATTCTTGGAACACCTGGAATATTATCAGATGCATCTCCAGTTAGAGAAAATAAATCAAGAAGCTTGTTTGAATTTACACCAAATTTTTCTATTACTTGTTTTTCATCTATGTATATATTTTTGATAGGGTCGAATATTAAAATGTTGTAGTTCAAAAGCTGAAACAAGTCTTTATCTGACGAAACTACTATCACTTTAAAGTCTTGGTGGTTGGCGTATTTTGCAGCTAGTGTTGCAATTATGTCATCTGCTTCATAGCCTTCAATCTCTTCATAGCTGAGATTGAAAGCTTCTACTGCTTCCCTTAGTATTGCAAACTGTGGAATCAAGTCCTCAGGTGGTGTTACTCTATTTGCTTTGTACTCGGGGTATAAATCATGCCTGAAATTTTTTTTGCCAGAGTCAAATGCTATGGTCAAGTAATCCGAGTGGGTGATGTACTTAAGAACCATATTTAGAAAGCCATACACGGCACCTATTGGAATACCGGTTGTGGTAGTTAAATGATGCAAAACGTAATAAGCTCTGAAAAGAAAGCCGTAACCATCGATAATTGTGAAAGTTTTTTCTTGCATTGTAGATATTTATGTGTGCCTTTGATAGTCTATTATTTGGATATAAAAATCAAGCCTTTGTTTCTACTTTTGAGCATCGCAAGAGGCTTTGCCAAAAATAATATTCATGCATAGTTAATAGTTATCGTTTAAAATTAAGTTGTATTGGTAATAAATTGAGGGTTTGAAATGAGTAAAAAGACGGGAAAATCAAAAAGGTCGAAATCAACTGGTCAGCCTATAAAGGCTATCAGTAGCCCGATTATTTTTGACTCTGCTTCAGTCAAAAGTGAAACAATACCAATAAAAGCTAGATCAAAAGCTAAAACAAATAACCGAATTTCTGAAAAAGATAGAGCTCACTCCTTGTCAACCTTTAGCACTAACTCTGATGCAGTATCAATATCAAGTGATAGTGGAATATCGTCAAGCTCCAGTACAATAAGTGAGAGCGAAATGCTTGATACAAGCTCGATATCAAGTAAAAGCGAGATATCGTACAATGCAGTAAAAGATGACACATATCAACAACAACTGCAGAACTCAGGCCAGCAAAAGTTCGCTGGAATTGGAAGGAGTGGCAGGAAGGTGCTTGGCCAAAAGATGCCAAAAAAAGTTGAAGTTCCAACTATTTCTAAAAAGCCAAATAACTCTACTACATTCAGGAAAGAGTTTTCTCAGATAGAAAGCAAACCTCAGCAAACTCAGAAAAAAGTTGAGCAAACTGTTAGTCTTGATGATCGAATTAAAGCTCTGCAGAATAGACAAAATGCTCTGCAACAGAAGCTCACTAGCCTTAAGAAGCAGAGTAAAGCATTTACATTTATAAAGTCCAAAGAACAGAAAGCTAAAGAGAAGGAGCTGAATTCTCAATTAGAGGAAGTAACAAAAGCTAAATGGAGAGTTGAGCTTGATAGAAAGTTTGAAAGTGACAAAGACTCAAAAATTTTAGATTTTGTAAATAAATCTCGTGACGCAAGTAACTCTAATAATAAGCATCTAGAGGGAATAGATAAAATAGTACAAGAGCATTTTCGACAGTATGGACATTATACATGCAATAACTGTAATGACTTTCTGAATTCAAGATCTTTTGTATACAGATCTCTTCAGGAAATCCTAGATAGAGCTAATCCCATATATGAGGATAAACAAATCTTGCTCAGATATGACGCATATCAGGTTAAAAGTTTATTGCAAAGTGGTAACATAAAAGAGAAAGAAGACAAGAGAGCGCTAAAAGAGATATATGAAGACTTAAAGAATGAAATGAGCAAAAGCAGGAAGAACTTCGACTCAAAAGATGATCAATATATTTGTAAATTAAGGGAAGGTAGAAACACATCACCAGATTCAACTATGAAATCTGTAGAAAGCGCGTCACCAGATTCAATTATAAAATCTGTACAAACAGTGCAACAGTCGCAGCACTCCAAGTCCTGAGAAACAGAGTTCATCATTGCTGCAATAGGCTCTCGCATAACAAGCCAGTTTTAGCATATGCGAAAAAACTACTTGACAACCTTCGCCATTCCTTTTATCATAGTATTGAAGCTATTATTTATCTTCAGTCTGTGCAGATTAAATGACAAAAAAACTTAGCATATTTGGCGTCTCATGTTTAATTTTTCGCACTATGTGCACTGCATGTCTTT
>JAISAR010000107.1 GCA_031266615.1 Rickettsiales bacterium | reverse complement strand
TGGTTTTTACCTATACAAGCTGAAACGCGCTTATAAGTCGTTTAAGACAGTATAGAACGTCAAATAGAACAAGGGAGAATTTGAATACTAGCTGCTCTGGGTTTCTTTTGCCTTTTTTTTCTGCTCAGTAAATTTTTTAAATATTATAGCTTCGACTAGTTGTGTTTAAAAGCAGCTAAATTGCAGCGTTTAAGGCATAAAAACGCCAATACTGAAAATAAATACTGACTAGGGTTTCTTTTGCTTTTTTTCTTCGCTTGGTAAATTTCTTAAACATAAAAGTTATACCGATTTTCAGTACCGGGGAGTCAAACAAGATGCATAATAAATTCGCTAAACCTCTAATCGTAGGGAAACTTTTCAATTTGTCCTATTACCATTGGGATTTGGTATAATGATGTACCAAGACATTACCTTTAGCTGTTGCCTGATGTTTGATATGCGGACCATTGATTAGCAGGGAAATTGTTTTACTTTTATGATTTTCATGCTAAAGTATAATCCTAGGTGAAATAAGTAGCTGCTGTTGTGTGATAAGCATGGCAGAGGAAAGTCCGGGCTCCAAGGAAAAATAGTGACGGGTAACGCCCGCCGGAGGTAACTCCAGTTATAGGGCTACAGAAAATTACCGCCTAAAGTATTTTAGGTAAGGGTGAAAAGGTGTGGTAAGAGCACACCATAACAATGGCAACATTGGTAGTCGAGTAACCAACACTAGGAGCAAGATTAAATAAGAGTAGACCTTATGTTTTTCCTCATATCTACTCGGGTAAATCGCAAGCAGTAAATGGTAACATTTACTCCAGATAAATAGCTACATAAACAGAACCCGGCTTATATTTCACCTAGACACTCACATAAATATCAATTATGCCGTATTCAAATGTATAAGCACTTTATGCATTGTCTTTTACTTGTTCTGCTTGATAGCCACCACTATTCTCACCTACATTGGCATTAGAATATTCCTCTTCATCAACATACTCTTTCAGGACATACCCTCTGCCCCAAACGGTTTCTATATGGCTTTTTCCATCATTTGCACTTTCAAGTTTCTTACGCAACTTACACATAAAGACATCAACTATTTTGTTATCTGAAGGTTCATCTAAACCATTGTAGAGATGATTTAAAAACATTTCCTTTGTTAGTACTGTTCCTTTACGTAATGCTAGCAACTCTATCATAGAATATTCTTTATTAGTCAAATGAACCGTTTTACCTTTTACCTCAACAATCCTATGATCAAAATTGATATTTATATTACCAATTTTGATCACTGATTCAGGATGTCCTTTAGTACGACGTACTATTGCCTTTATTCGAGCAAGTAGCTCACTCTTATGGAATGGTTTAGTTAAGTAATCATCAGCACCGTATCCAAGTCCTTTAGCTTTCTGATTAACGGCTGATATACACGAAAGTATCAGGACAGGAACTTTAATTTTTGCACTTCTTAGTCTTAACAATATATCATATCCATCAATATCACCGGGCAAGTGTATATCTAGAATAACTAGGTCATAGTGATCTCCATTTGAGGAAACCATATTATTGTTGTAGTCTTGCGCAGAAGTCACAACATCACAAAAGTGCCCATCAGAAGTTAAAGCGTTAACCACAGTCTTTGCACTTACTTGATCATCTTCAATTAGTAATATACGCATATTTTACACCCCGTAAGTAATTTATAATTTTAGTAATATATATAACTAAGGAAAGTAACAAATCAAACTTTTATTAACAAATGGTCAAAACTACTAGTAATAGATATACCATTCCAAAATTATATAAATAGATCTAAAACATAATAGATATACTATATATCATAAGAATAACATTATTTTTAGTAAATATTGAGTTAAAGCTATTATTATTAAAAGAATACTTAGGTTAATAAATATTTAACTATTTTATATATCTGTGTTATATTTTTAATTTACTTATCTTACCATTCTAAAGTATAAGTAATACTTTTCAGGGGTATTGTGTGACGATATCAATTTTAGGCGCTGGTGCATGGGGTACAGCAATTGCAATTTCACTAAGTAATAAACAAGATGTGATTTTGTGGATCCGTAATAAAACTACTTTCGAATCAATCAATAGAACAAGAGAAAGTGACAAATTACTTGGTTGTAGAATCCCTGATAGCGTGTCAGTAAAATTAGCTATTGAGGAAGCAGTTAATGCTTCAGCAGTAGTCCTCGCTGTTCCTACTCAATCTCTAAGACAGGTATGTCAGCAATTACATGATTGTGGCCTAAAAAAAGATGTAGCAATAATCTTAGCCTGTAAGGGAATAGAAAGATCTACATTAAAACTACCTAGTGAAATAGTAAATGAAGTTTTACCTAACAATCAAGTTGCCATTTTTTCAGGTCCCAGTTTCGCCATAGAAGTCGCAAAAAAACTACCCTATTCAATGGTTCTTGCATGTCAAAACAGCACATTAGGTCCAAAGCTAATGTCAGAACTACAGCAGGAAAATATTAAACTACACTTTAGCAGGGATATCATAGGAATACAGATTTGTGCAGCATTAAAGAACGTTTTTGCTATAGCATGTGGAATTATTTTAAGTAAAAAACTCGGATGCAATGCCCACGCAGCACTGATAACAAATAGTATGAATGAAATAAAGACTTTATATCTAGCAAAAACAGGTAACGCTAATATAGACACGCTACTTGGACCAGCATGTTTGGGTGATCTGGTTATGACATGCACGTCCTTGAATTCAAGAAATCTGTCCTTTGGGTTTAAAATAGGTAGTAGTAACGATAGCTTTGACGTTCAGCAGATTCTGTCAGAAGGTAAGTCAGTGACTGAAGGTTTTAGTACCGCTCAATCTGCATTTAATTTAGCAGAGAAGCTAAAGATAAAAATGCCTATATGTGAAGCGATCTATAGATTGTTGTATGAAAGTGTATCTATAGAGGATACTATTTCTGCCCTTGTAAATTAACTTTGTAGTTTGGTGTACTGTGGAATTTTTATATAAATTGATATCAACATGGTGGCTATCTGGCACAGTAAAAAAAATGCCAGGTACTGTAGGCAGTTTAGCTGCTTATCCAGTTGTTCCTCTAATACTAGGTAACAAAATTTTAGGTGCAGCAATTATCTTTTTCTTATTCTTAATCGGATTGTGGTCCACAAGTAATTACATAGAACATTATCAGACTTCACATGACCCAAAAGAGGTAGTGATTGACGAAGTAGTTGGTCAATTGCTGACAATATTTCTAATTTCAACATTGCTAAATCAAGAAGTGAATTGTCCTTTATTACTGTTGTGCTTTTTTTCTTTTAGGTTTTTTGATATAATAAAAACGTGGCCTATAAATTTGATCGATAAAAATCTCAAAGATCCTCTAGGCGTTATGCTAGATGATATTATAGCTGCAATTTTAGCCTGTGTTCTCATAGGGGCCTTTTATTGTTTATTGTCTGTGTATGCAGGATAAAAAAATTTATTATTCAAGCTTGGTTACTAAAAATCTGAAGGATTATATACTGTACACAGCAAACTTATCTCAGTGGGAAGTGCATGATGAATTTGATAACATCACATTCACAATAAATGGCACTAGAGAATCATTATTCAATTTTGTGTTTTGTGGAGACCAATGTAACGAGCTTTCTGTACAAAGAACTCTAGATTATCTTAGAGTAAGGAATATAGAAGCAACATGGGTAATGGATTCGCATGCAAAGACAAAGGGCATTTTAGAAAAGTGTGAGATAAAACACGTTAGCACACCCAAAAAAGCTTTACTTAGCATGAAAAACTACCTCTTACCTGCCGATATTGTTCCAGATTTGAGGTTGAACGCTGTAAATAATAGCAACCTCTTAGAACAGTTAGATTTATGTACTTCTAAGATTTTTTATCACAACGTTGGAATTGTCAGCACATTTTTT
Source organism: Rickettsiales bacterium (assembly GCA_031266615.1). Lineage (GTDB taxonomy): Bacteria > Pseudomonadota > Alphaproteobacteria > Rickettsiales > Anaplasmataceae > Wolbachia. Next base: position 6,781 of record JAISAR010000107.1, on the reverse strand, counting down.
CGCGGATTATCGAGTTATAATGATAAAGACTCTGGATTAAGATTTTTTCTTGCCACACTAAACAACGAAGTTGTTGGAACATGCGGCTTTTGCATTCAGGACAACATAGCTGGTTTCTATAGCGATGGAGTTTTACCGACTCATAGAAACCGTGGAATAGGTACCCAAATGGTTTTAGAAAGAGTCAAGATAATTCAGCAGCTTAAGTGCAAATATATAGTAGCGCATTGTATGAAACCTTCTGTCAACCTCTACAAAAGATTGGGCTTTCAGATATTAGGCAATCTTTACTTGTACACTTCTTCAGCGTAACTTATACATACCCTTGTTGAGCGGTTATAAATTTTTACGTCTGTTTTAAAAGTACTATGTTTTTTTTGTATGAAGTAGTTTTATTATTAATTTTAATATTATTCTTTCTTTCTTATTCCAAATTGAAAGTGGATAATAAAATTAAGAGCCTACAACATCAAAATATTATAATAAGTAACTTAATTGATACTGTGGATGATGGGTTTTATATTTGGGATGCAAAAAAACGTATAGAAAAGTTTTCTCCTAACTTACTAATTTTACTTAATACTGTTTTTTACTCATTTAATGAGTTCGTCAACTTTTTTGAGCAATCGGAGAGCTTAATTAAAAATTTTACTGAGGCAAGAAAAGTAAATAAATCTTTTACTCTGGACTTGAAGTCAAAAGACGGTGAAGTTTACTGTATATGTTATGGCAGAAGCATAATAGACAACTCTAATAGCGTAATTGGTGTGCTGTTGTGGATAAGAAACGTCTCAGACTGCAAGATAAAAGCTAACGAACTGGAGTCGGAAAATAGTAAGCTTAAACAAAAAGTAGAGAACTACAGGAGCATTTTCAACTCTCTGCCGTTTCCAATACTGAAATATAATGAAAATAAAAAAGTAAAGTTTTGCAACCTATTTTATGATAAATATATAAATAGCTCCCAGAGATTGGCTGTTACTGATAGCGCCCACAGCACCAAACCAGGAAAACATGTGATAACTTGCAAAAACGAACGCAAGGTTTTTGATTTTATTAGAATTCCAATACAAAATTTTGGTGGTGCGGTAATATATGGAAAAGATGTTAGCGATGCAGAGGAGTTACGTGCTAGACTAGATAGTTATTTAGCTGCACAGAAAAACTTACTTGAGGAGTTACCAATTGCTATTGCAATATACAGTAAGAATCAAAAACTGAAGTTTCATAATAATGCTTTTGTAAAAACCTTTCAACTTGATACAAAGTTTTTGGCATCCCATCCAACTTATCATGAAGTCATGCTTTACCTATTCGAATCTCAGAAGCTTTTAGAACAAAAAGATTTTCAAACTATTAGCAACCAAAGACATGAATTATTCAAAAAATTATTTGGACCGCATAATGACACAATCCATCTTACAAATGGAAAAATGTTCAGGATATTGATAATACCCTATGCTTCAGAAGGTTTACTCTTTTCCTATGAGGAATGCAAAAGGTAGCCTCAAACTCCTTCCCTTCCTACCATAAGCTGCTTCATTTTCGCTATTGCTCTTGCTGGATTAAGCCCTTTAGGGCAGGTTTTTGTGCAATTCATTATTGTATGACAACGATACAACTTAAACGGATCATTCAAGGCATCAAGTCTCTCATTTGTCTTATTATCACGGCTATCAGCGATCCATCTGTAAGCCTGTAGCAGTATTGCTGGTCCTAAAAATTTATCACTGTTCCACCAATAGCTTGGGCAGCCAGTTGAACAACAAGCACACAATATGCAATCAGAAAGTCCATCCAGTTTTTTTCTATCTTCAGGAGATTGTAAATACTCTTGATTTGGCAAGTCAGGTTTATCTGTTTGTAACCAAGGATTAATTGACTTGTATTGCTCATAAAATTGACTCAGGTCCGAAACTAGGTCTTTTATTACATACATATGAGGTAATGGATATATTTTTACGTCACCCTTTATATCGTCTATGGATTTAGTACATGCAAGAGTATTGGTTCCATCAATATTCATAGCACAAGATCCACATATTCCTTCTCTACAAGAACGTCTGAAGGTTAAGGTTGAATCTATTTCATCCTTTATTTTTATTAATGCGTCAAGCACCATAGAGCCACAATTATCCATATCAATGAAAAACGTGTCTACTCTAGGATTTTTCTCGTCATCAGCAGACCAACGGTAAATTTGAAATCTTCTGACATTTTTTACTCTAGCGGGAACAGGGTAGACCTTGCCCTTTTCATTAGTTTTAGAATTCTTCGGCAGAGAAAACTGGACCATATTGCTTACCTTTTATCGTCTATAGCTAAAAACCCTCTTGCTTTGTAGATAACATATTTTAGCATTCTCTACTATATTTTTTATTAAATTCCTTTTAAATCGCGCTCATATTATAGCCAAGCGAAGCTAAAATTTTTCTTTCTAGGTCTTTCATTATAATTTCCTCATCTTCTTTTTGGTGATCGTAATCAAGTAAGTGTAGCAATCCATGCACTAACATATGTGCAACGTGAGCTAAGATAGATATATGGTGTTCATTTGACTCTTTTTGTATTTTATCTATTGAAATTGCTATATCTCCTAAATCGCACTTGTTAGATAATTGCTCACACTGAAATGATAACACGTTAGTTGGCTTATCCATTTTTCTAAATTTTAAGTTAAGTCGATGTAGTAAATCATCATCAGCAAGAGCTATCGATATACTTGGTTTATAGTGGTCTATTTTTAATTCTTTCAGAGAAGCATTTATAATATCTAATACAAAGCTCTCTGGATCCCCTGTAATGCTGTACCACCTCTCATCAAGAATATTTACTTCTAACATTCACTCATTCTTATTATTTCATTCCATTCGGCTTCCGAGATTGGAGAAACTGATAAGCGTGGTTGTTTTAACATGGCCATGTTTTTTAAAAGTGGATTTTGTTTTATATCACTTAGTGTTACTTGATTACTTAGAGGCTTGTAAAATTTCACGTCTACCAGTCCAAACTTGGAGTCGTTAACGAGGTAATATTCTTTAAAGACCTCAACTATCCCAAATACCGCTTTTTCTTTACCTGTATGATAAAAAAACGCAGAATCACCTAATTTCATAGCTCTCATATAGCTTTGAGCTTGATAGTTGCATACACCATCCCACTTAGCTACCTTCTCCTTTTCCATCTCTTGCCATGAATATTCGCTTGGCTCTGACTTAAGCAGCCAAAATTGCATTATTTCTTTCTTCTTAAATAAGCTGGTATATCATAGATATTGTTGCTCCACTTAACTCCTTCATTTACTTGTTCAACTGGTTTTGTCTCTGGTACTGGAGTTTGGCTATAGGACCACTTGAACTTTTCTTTCTCTGAAGTTTCGCTTTGATTCATAGACGGAGTTTCTGACTTGTCATCACAAACAGTGCCACTATCAATACCAGTTGCAAGAACAGAAACCCTAACTTTTCCTTCCATCGCTTGATCAAAGGTAGCACCGAATATTATATTTGCGTTTTCATCCACTTCTTCGCGTACTCTATTTGCTGCAGCATCAACTTCAAATAGAGTCATATCTCCGCCACCTGTAATGTTAATCAATATTCCTTGCGCACCTTTCATCGACACATTATCAAGCAATGGATTAGATATTGCAGCTTCTGCAGCACTAGTTGCTCTATCTTCTCCCTCCGCTTCCCCAGTACCAATCATTGCCTTGCCCATTTCGCTCATCACTGTTTCTATATCAGCAAAATCAAGATTAATGAGCCCCGGCATAACCATTAAATCAGTCACTCCTCTGATACCAATATGCAGGACATTATCAGCAAGTTTAAATGCATCAGAGAATGTAGTTTTCTCATTGGCAATTCTAAATAAGTTTTGGTTTGGAATAACGATGAGAGTGTCCACGTATTTTTGTAATTCCTCAAGTCCAAGCTCTGCAATGCGCATACGGCGCACACCTTCAAAGCCAAATGGCTTGGTTACAACTCCAACAGTCAATATTTTTTTTTCTTTTAACGCTTTATCCTTAACTGCAGCTCTTGCTTCTCTTGCTGCTTTTGCAATTACTGGTGCTGCACCTGTTCCAGTGCCACCACCCATTCCTGCCGTGATGAAAAGCATATGACTATCTTTTATATGCTCCATAATCTCATCAATTGATTCTTCCGCCGCACCTTTGCCAACATCAGGCAAAGCACCAGCCCCAAGTCCCTTAGTTAAGTTAATACCTAGCTGAATTTTTTTATCACACAATGACTTCTCTAGCGCTTGAGCATCAGTATTTGCTACAACAAAATTCACCCCTTGCAAATTGGATTGGATCATGTTATTCACAGCGTTTCCGCCAGCACCACCCACTCCCACAACGGTAATCCTTGGGTGCAATATAGGTAATTCTGGCAGGCTAAGGTCAATTGACATTTAAATTTCCCAAATTTAGTGAATTCACTTGATAATAAGTTACTGCTTTTTTAACAATATGCAAACACTTTTCACTTCTATAGACATAAACAGTAAATAAGATTTACTTATTCTTAACTTTATAAGTACCGTATATACAACGATTACTAGACTTTCAGATAGCGTTATTGGACCAGCTCAAGAAATAAAGAACGTTTACAAAAAGGGATAGAGACCTATCCCTTACCTTGTTGAAAGGCCACTAACTAACAGTAGGACTTTCTTCTTTCTTTTTTGATAACCCAAATACTTCCTTAAGTTTTTCTAAATTGCTTTCCGGCTTTTCACCTTCAAGCAACTTACGTGCTTCTCCAATTTGGCTTGCTTTATTACAGTTCGTGTATATAAGAGCACCTATAGTAAACACTATTGCGGCAGTTAGCAGACCAGTAAATACCGGATTAGCCACTGCAAGTGCATATAATCCCTTACCTCCAGCCATCATACCAGCGTAAGTTGATGCTGCTGTTGTATTGACAAAACCTGCATAAGCTGGACTTAAAAAATAAGCAGCCATAAGCGGAACTGCTACAACTACGCCAACAACTGCAGCTGTTTTCCATTTGTTATTTTTAGCGTACTCACCAAACCCACCAGCAGCACCTGTAATTTTCCAGTGATTGTCAACCGGATTTTTATACCCTTCTGAAATAGCATGAAAAACACTATTCCCTTCTTTATATTTATAATTTGTTAATGCCATAACTCTACTCCTAAAACACAATGTGTTAAATCTTTATTTATTAAGGATAATATATAATAAGAAAAACCTTCTGTCAAGCAAATTAATTTATTAATACGCTCTTATTCTGTAATTGAGAGCTTCAGCAATGTGCGCTCTTTTTACCTCTTCACTTTTTGCAAGATCTGCGATAGTTCTTGCAACTCTTAATACGCGTGTGTAACCTCGGTTGGAAATGTAGTTTTCTTTTAGCACGTGTTTTAGTAGCTCTAACCCTGCTTGGTCTGGCTTAGTGAATTTATTCAATGCTTCACCACTTACTTCCGAGTTACAACTGATACTTAATTTGCTGTAGCGCTCAGCCTGAATTCTCCTTGCTGCTATTACTCTTTCTCTTATTCTGTCAGTACTTTCTCCCTCTGAATAAATTTCAGGAGAAAGTATGCTGACGTTTGGCATTTCAATGCATATATCTATTCTATCAAGCAATGGTCCTGATATTTTATTTCTATAATCTGTGCCACATCGTGGAGCTTTGTTGCACGATCTACTTGCATTTCCTAGGTAACCACACCTGCAGGGATTCATTGCAGCAATCAGTTGAAAATGCGCTGGGTAAGTAATGTGGGCGTTAACCCTTGCAATAGTAACTTTTCTGTCTTCAAGTGGTTGGCGTAGGGAATCAAGCACGAGTCTTGGAAACTCTGGCAATTCATCAAGGAACAAGACTCCATTATGAGCCATAGTGATTTCCCCAGGTTTCGCATTTTTTCCTCCTCCTATCATCGCTGGCATGGAGCATGAATGATGAGGTTCACGAAAGGGACGAGTTACCTTGAATATCTCATTACCAGCCTGTGTTATACTGGAAATAACATTCACATCAATCATTTCACGCTCAGTTAAATCGGGCAGCAGCCCTATAAATCGTTTGGCAAGCATCGACTTTCCAGTACCGGGAGGTCCAACAAGAAGCATGTTGTGTCCGCCTGCTGCTGCTATTTCAGCCGCCCTTTTTGCTACAACTTGGCCTTTGATATCCCTCATATCTGGTACTGATCTTTTTTCTTTTGGTTTATCGAAAATTACCGGCTCAATCGACTTCTCACCCTTGAAATGTCTAATAATATCGGTCAATTTCTCTATAGCCAAAACCGAGACATTCTTTACCCATGAAGCCTCTATTCCATTGCCTCTTGGGCAGATTATTCCTTTGTTTTTCTGTTTTGCATTGATTACCGCTGGCAAAACCCCTGAAACTGAAATAACCCTGCTGTCAAGGGCAAGTTCACCCATAATGATGTAAGACTGAACTTTTTCGACTGGTATAACGTTCATCACAACAAGCAGTCCAATAGCAATAGCCAAATCATAGTGGCTGCCTTCTTTCAGCAAATCTGCAGGGGAAAGATTAATTGTGATTCTTTTAGGAGGGAGCAGTAGATTGATTGAGTTTAGTGCTGCTCTAATACGTTCTCTGGATTCCGCAACAGTTTTATCCGGCAATCCAACGATATTGACTGCTAGTACAACATTGCATAATTCTATTATGGCTATTTTGATCAAAATTTGCAAGATTTTTTATGCGAAATACTATATACAAGTGGTTGTGATTAATTTCAATTTGATGGATTA
>JAISAR010000077.1 GCA_031266615.1 Rickettsiales bacterium | reverse complement strand
AATCTGGGATTCGGCCTTGTTGGTGTTAGTGTCAGCTCGGCTTCACCCTCCCTTATGAGATATTTTAGCTCTAATATCTCATATTATAAAGATACAAGTGTCGGAGCACTGGGATGACACCGTCTGTTACGCAAATTACCTGCTAATTGCAATGTTCGTACAGTTATGCGTCACGCGCTGGAATGACAAGAAAAGTGGCTACTTGGATGACATCATGGAGGCTACTTGGAGGCACCATTATAAGGTGACATTGAGATACCATTTGTTGTAAAAGCAAATGGTTGTACATTACACGTTAAAGCCCAGGCTGTTGGCTAGCACCGTTACAGACAGAAACATCATAGAACTTGCTTGATACTACATATGCACCAATTCCAGCTATCAACGTAGATGCAACTATTGCCAGCGCAGGTAGTTGAAGTGAATAACAGACTAAAGCTGTTGCTAGTGCAGTAACAACTCCAATAGCAATTGCAATTTTTTGTTTCCTAGAAAATATTGGTGGATTTTTTGGTTCTTTTTGAGGATAACCACTAGAATTAATAGGAGAACGTCCGGCTACCATAGGTTTTCTATCTGTGTGACTAGTATTATTTACTACTTCATACCTTTTTTCCTTGTTATCCACTGTTTTTCTCCCCCCAGGTAACTCCGGTGGTATAGTATCATGATCATCTTTATCAGACTCTTTTTGTGCAACATGCTGCCTTGTTGCATCACCTCCTTTATCTGTTTCAGGTGTGATTTCGTGCTCGCCCCAAAGCTCTTTTTTTATAGTGCCTTGATTCTCTCTAATATACCTAGATATTCCCCACATTAGCTCTTCTTGTGGGGAATGAAATAGTACTTCTGGTCTAGCTTTGGTTAAAGGATGTTCTGGAAAAGCGACACAGATTTTTTCAAATAAATCAAAATATTTAGGAAGATTACCTTCAACTTCGATAACAGGCCATTCTGTCCCTTGAGAAAATTCACCTTCAACAATAGTACCCTTAACAACAAGTTTTATACCTGATATCCCAAGTATTTTAGGTATCACTTTGCTACAAACTTGAAGGCCTCTTATATCAATTGGCCCATTTTTTTTTATGATATTAACGAGTGATCTAAAGTCTTTATTTTTATCTACTAACTCTATTAATCTTTTGGAATACTCTACTGAATGTTCTTGCTCCTTTAAAAGCTTTTGTACAGAAAGTACTAAATTCCTATCATTCATAGAATGACCATGAAGTTGCCTGTCAATAAGGTCTATAGGAGTCTCACCAGATTTGTTTTTTATATAAATATTTGCTCCATGCTTTATGAGAAGTTCTATTAAGCCAAGAAGCTGTTTCTTTAAAATTGGTACCCTGTCTGATATTCCAAATGATTGACCAACAATCTCATGTAAGATAGTATTTTCTCTATTATCCACTATTTTATTGACATCTGCTCCATTTTTTAGTAGAAGTTCCATAGTTTCTACATTAAAGCTTTTACCACAATAACCACAAGCCATATACAATGTTGTCGTTTCATAATCAGAAGCATCCTCTACCATTATATTTGGATCTGCTCCTGCTCCTAACAATAGTTCCACCACTTTTTTATTATTATCTCCTTCAGTGTGAACAGCTCTACTTAATGGAGTACGATTGTAGCTATCTTTTATATTTGGATTAGCTCCTTCATCTAATAGACATTGGATTAGTGATACACATGAACCCTCTCCCTTACACTGATCTTCTATGCATTGAATAGCAACATTCAATAGTGTTGTTTCTACTTCATAATAATTACAATCTAATTTGAACCTAAAGTTTGGATTGAATTCACTATTTTCCCATCCTTTATATACAGTATTAAGTTCTTCTCTTAGCTGATTTTTGATTTCCTCATAAATTTCAGTATAACCAACCTTACCAGAATTAATGGTATCACTTATTCTTGCAAGTATATTGCTAAACTTTTCGAATTGAGACTCATTTCTTTGTACCATGTTACTCTAACCTTAGAATGAAACTATTTAATAATACAATAAAGCTAAAGAAAGTCAAATCGCTGCTTTGTAATGAATTTTATCAGTAGCCGCTAGGTTTTTTAGTTGCCATGCAACAAAGCCATCTCAATATCGGCTACTTGGATGACAAATTGGTGTATTTTCGTATCCTCGCTAAGGTACTTTTTGGCCGCTCATAGATAAACTACAGGTACTTTGCTTTTTGTAAACTTTCTCTGTCTTTGGTAATTTGTTTTAACATAGATAAAATAAACTGTGTATTTTTTTTAATAAATTGACTATGCTAAAAACATGCAAAAACGCTATGCAACCGTTTGTCTTATATTACTTCTTATAGTTGGCACATTATTTTTAGTGCGCCCTATGATTTTTCCATGTTTAATATCTATCGTTGTTGCATATTTATTTAATCCGCTAGTAGTAAAGTTTGAGGAGTATAGAATACCACGCCTATATTCTGTAATTTTTATAATACTTGTCCTGCTGATGATTTTTGTATTAGCTGTTACATTTGTTTTACCTATTGTATATGTTCAAATCACCTCGATATTGAACTTTTTAGTCAGTAAAGCACCTTCGTTAAACCTCAAAGTTATTCCACCTGTGTTAGAATTTCTCAATATAAAAACAGAAGATGGTTTGTTTGATCACTTATCTGAAAGTCTAGCAAAAAATTACGGCGATTATATATCTTATTTCGTAAATGCCTTCGATATTACCAGTAATTTTATAATCCAGGTGTTAAGCTCGAGCTTTAGCTTGATTCATACAGTATCACTAGTGGTAATCACTCCGGTGATGTTCTTTTATGTATTGCGTGATTGGCCTTTGATTGTAACAAAAGTTAGTAAATTAGTTCCTGTTCCTTACAGAGAAAAAGTTGCAGATTATTTTTCAAAAGTGGATTTCATTGTATCTAACTACCTAAAAGGACAGGCGAATGTATGCATTTTTATGATGATTTTTTACTCTATAGGCCTTAGTATAATCGGGCTAAGACATTCTGTTGCTATTGGAATTTTGTCAGGAACGCTAACATTTATACCTTACATAGGGCCATTATTATATACTATCATTGGGTTTTTGAGCGCTGTTACTCAATTCAGTGGATGGTTTGAAAGCACTGCTGTTTTAATATTATTTGGTGTTGGACAGTTGATAGATGCAAATATACTGGTTCCTTTATTGGTAGGAAAAAAAGTCCATATACATCCAGCAGTAATTATTCTTGGAGTTACTGTATGTGCTTCATATTTTGGATTTATGGGTATATTACTTTTTGTTCCAATAATAGCAATGTTTTATGTATCAGTGGAATGTATAACCGATAAATATCTTAAAAGTGAGTTTCATAGAAATGGCTAACAGGTTTTTTGCATTGTAATAAGGAGAGGGAATACCTGATGTACTCAAGGAGAGTAAGTAAATTTTGACGTAAAAGTTACCGTCAGGAACACAAAATGTCTAGTGTGCAATTAAATTTATTTAACAACAATCAAGCTGATTATAGTCGGCAAAATTTCATCATCTTGGATGAAAATAAGCATGTATACCATTCAGTGATTGATGATTTATCTTGGAAATGCCTGATCCTTTTTGGGCCTAAAAGTTCTGGTAAAACTCATCTTGCTCACATTTGGCAATCGATGAACGATGCAATCTTTATCAATGTGAACAATTTCATAAGCGAGATTAGATATAGCAACGCTTTTATTTTAGAAGATGTACAAAACGTTCAAGATGAAGCAATGTTATTGCACTGTTATAACTACATGAAAGAAAATAACAAGAGATTGCTTATTACTTCTTCGACTTCACCAAACAAGCTTAACTTTAAGTTGAAAGATTTAAGTTCTCGCATATTATCAACCATCAGCATAAAAATTCCATCAGCGAGTGAGGAATTGTTAAGGATTATGTTGATGAAACGGTTTTCAGATAAACAGTTGAAAATTGATTTGAAAGTGATCGATTATATTTTGGCAAGAGTGGAGCGTTCTTTTTACAGCATTAGTGAAATTATAGAAAAGATAGATGATGAATCTATGGGATCAAATGTTACCCTTCCTTTTATTAGCGCTTTATTGAAAAGAGATACTATGTGATTTCTTCTTTTAACAGAGCATATATACTAAAAATTTATTAACACCTGTAGCACTAATACAAGAGTCACCATTTAGTTGTGCTAGCGCTATAAAAACATTATATTATAATGGATATAAGTAGATATGACCAAGAAGTGGTATATTATGGCAAAACTCACTTTACAGGATGCTTTCTACAGATTTGATGTTATAATTTAACTATGGTAAGAGTAAGATCAAATCTAAAAAAAAAATTAAGACGAAAGTTTATTATACTTATTCTATTGGTAAATGTTTTATTTATCTCATATTTTTTATTAAGAAATACGAGTGACATTTCCAATCAAACTATAGTCAAAGAAATAAATATAGGAGCTGATAATGAAAAGAGAGCAGTTACAGAATAAAAAAGAGAATCTTTACATAACGTATTACATAGATACTTTGGTGTCAGAAAGATCTGCTACGCAAAATACTTTAGAAAGTTACCGTTCAGACTTACGTCAACTTGAGGATTTTTTGTTGGAAAGCGGCACTACTTTAGTCAACGCAAGCAAAGCTAATATTAAAGATTATGCGAAATCCCTATGCACACAAAAGAAATATAAAAGTAGTTCTGTATCAAGAAAGATATCTGCTATGAAAAATTTTTATAAGTGCCTATTTAATGATGGAATAATAGATTTCAATCCAGCTCCAGCTAATGATGATGAATTGAAAAATCCAAAAGTTTCTCGTCCTTTGCCAAAATATTTGAGCGTCAAAGAAATGCTCTTGTTAATGGATGCAGTCAGAAAATCAGCGAGCGAATCGAATAAAGAAATAAACGGTAGAAGGTTATGCGCTATTTTAGACATACTTTACTCTTCCGGCATGCGTATTTCTGAACTGATTAATATGAAGTTACGTGAGGTGTCACACTTAGCAAACAGTAATGACAAAGAAAGTTATATAATAATAAAAGGAAAAAGTGGTAAAGAGAGGCAAATTCTTTTTAATGAGCAAGCGCTGCGAAGCCTTAGAAATTATTTATCAGTTCGTAACAATCTGATTCCTGACGGACAGGAGTCTGATTGGTTGTTTCCAGGTAATAGACCTAATAAGCCGATTACTAGGCAGAGAATCGGTCAATTAATTAAGGAATTAGCAAGAAAATGCAATATTGATGAAAACAAAATCTCTCCACATGTGATTAGACATTCTTTTGCTACCCATCTACTGGATAGTGGAGCAAGTATTGTGCTGATACAAAAAGTTCTTGGTCATACTAACCTTTCTACAACACAAATATATACTCATGTTGCTAACAAAAAATTGAAGGACAAATTAGCTGACTCACATCCTATTACTCAAACAATCAATAGTTAAACTTATTGTTTTTAATTTGCAGTAGGGCTAAACTCAGGTAAGTTTATCTGAGTTTATGATTTCAGGTTTATTGTTTAATTTTTTTCTTATATTATGGGAGGTGCTTTATACTTTAGTTACTCTTCCTATACTCTTCTTTCCTGTACGCATAATAACTATTTTCCTTGCCTACTCAGTAAAGGTTGTATTGTTTATGTTGCGTTTACTGTGTGGAGTTGAATACGCAATTAAGGGGATAGAAAACATTCCAAAGCAGCCCTTTATAATTGCTTCTAAGCACCAATCTCCGTTTGAAACATTGATTTTCATACTTTTATTTAGAAACGCAGTTTTTATTTTAAAACGTGAACTGAAGTGGATTCCATTTGTTGGTTTGCACCTCATGGCGCTTAGGATGATTTTTATTAACCGCTTGGATGGTATCAGCTCTATACGCTATATCATTAAGTTAGCTAAGATGCGTATAAAAGAAAATAGAAGCATAATAATATTTCCTGAAGGCACCAGAACAGCTGCAAAACAAAAAGCAAAATATCGACCAGGTGTTGCGGCTTTATATAGCGTATTATCTGTTCCTGTATTACCAGTTGCTTTAAATACCGGTTTATTTTGGCCAAAGAGTATACTTTCTATAAGAAAAAATCCCGGGAAGGCAATAATAGAGATATTACCTCCGATATACCCTGGGTTAAGTAGGGATGAATTCTTGAGAAATTTAGAAAAAACTATTGAAGAGAAAAGTAGCGAATTGGCTGCAGGAAAAACTAGTATTGCAAATTAGTGAAAAAATTCTATAATAGGAAAAGAGTACAGTGTTTTAGGTATTAATATATGGCGAATCATAAGAGTGCTAAAAAAATGATAAAGGTAATAGCGAAGCGCACTTTGATAAATAAAATGCGAAAAAGTAAAACCCGCACTGCTATTAGGAAATTGGTTGATATAATTAAGTCTGGTGATAAAGAAAATGTCATTATAGCATTTCGAAACGCTGAATCTAATTTGCACAAGTGTGTGAATAAAGGTGTTATTCATAAAAACACTGCTGCACGTAAAATAAGTCGCTTAAATGCAAAAGTAAAAGCGTTGATGACTGCTTAGTGTGGTTAATCTAAAGTTAACTAGGTTAATATATACTCCTCGGTTTGTATGCTTTGTATAGAATTTGAGTGACCTAAGCGATGGATAAAAAAGCGTTATTAGAATTAAGCAATGGATTAAAGATCGAGCTACCCATATTAAACGGAACGATGGGTTCTGATGTATTAAATATTAAGGATTTGTACAGGACAACAGGGTTGTTCACTTATGATCCAGGGTTTGTTTCCACAGCTTCGTGTTCTTCCGCAATTACATTCATTGATGGAGATGAAGGAGTTCTTAAGTATAGGGGACATAGTATAGCTGATTTAGCAGAGAATAATGATTTTACTGCTGTAATTTACCTATTACTCTATGGTGAGTTGCCTAATTTAGAGCAACACAAAAAGTTTCTTCTGAAAATAGAGGAATTATCCAAAGTGCCAGAGCAGGTTGTAAACGTAGTTAAAGCATTTCCAAAAACTGCTCACCCTATGTCGATTTTGATTGCATGTTTTGCAGGTTTGTCAGCACTTTACCATGAGAGACATGGCAACAACGTCAATAGTGAAGATCTAGATTTTGGAATTTCTGCAATAGCGCAAGTTCCTGCAATTGTTGCAATGATATACAGGCATATCAATGATCAGGAATTCATAAATGCCAACAATGAATTGAACTATAGTGAAAATTTCTTAAGGATGATGTTTGGCGATGCTTTTGATAACGATAAAAGTGCCCTTTTCGCAAAAGCTCTGGATAAAATATTCACTCTTCATGCTGACCATGAACAGAATGCTTCTACAGCGGCTGTCAGGTTGGTGGGATCAGCCGGTTCTAGTTTGTTTGCAAGCCTCTCTGCAGGAGTTGCTACACTTTGGGGACCGGCGCATGGTGGTGCTAACGAGGCAGTTATAAATATGCTAAAGGAGATAGAGCAAAGTGGAGATATAGATAAGTTCATTGAAAAAGCTAAAGATGATAAAGATCCATTCAAATTGATGGGGTTTGGTCATCGTGTTTATAAAAATTACGATCCACGCGCACGCATATTGAAAGATGCCTGTAATGAGGTTTTGGGTAAACTGGAACAAAGTAGTGAACTGCTTAAGATTGCAAAAGGACTTGAAGAAATAGCTTTAAAGGATGAGTACTTTGTTGCGCGCAAGCTATATCCGAATGTTGACTTTTACTCAGGTATAATAATGAACGCCATTGATATTCCTTCGAATATGTTCACACCTATTTTTGCACTTGCAAGAACTACTGGTTGGGTTACTCAGTGGTATGAAATGGCAAATGACAAAGAAACTAAAATCAGTAGACCAAGGCAGCTCTATGTTGGTAAATAAATCTTCATGAGACCTCTCGCATGTCAAACCAGCTTTGGCATGTGCGAAAAAATTACTTGACAACCTTCGCCGTTGCCCTTATCATAGTAGTGAAGCTATTTGTTTAACTTCCCAATCTGTGCAGGTTAAAATGACAAGAAAACTTGTATTTGGCGTACTATTGTTTAATTTTTCGCACTATGTGCACTGCATGTCTT
>JAISAR010000033.1 GCA_031266615.1 Rickettsiales bacterium | reverse complement strand
AATTTCTTTGTTCTTATGATTTGCTGTTTTAGCATATGCTTTCATACAATTACATTTAATTTAGATGCATAATAATATCATAACAAAGAAATTGATAACAACAAATACGTATCAAGTTTTAACTAGTTTATAAAAAACTTCAATAGCAAGGTGGAACTAGAAAAATTGCTTACTTTTAAGCGTTTTATGCTTAATATGATGAATGCATTGATGATATTAAGGCAAATAACATGATTAAACGTGATGTTTTTGAAAAAATTAACAAATCTCTCTTTCAAAATAAGGTTATATTGATTTTTGGCACAAGAAGAGTAGGTAAAACGACTCTCCTACTGCAAATTATAGCTGCACATGAAGCTTTAGGGAAAAAATGTGCGTATTTGAATTGCGATTTGTTGAGCATAAAACAGGCCCTTGAAACTACCAATGAGCAACTTTTGAGACAATATACAGATGGTTTTGACATAATAGCCATCGACGAAGCTCAGAACGTTGTAAACATAGGGCATACACTGAAAATAATGCACGATGTTTTCCCTAAAGTACAAGTGATAGCTACTGGATCTTCAAGTTTTGATCTGGCTAACAAAACTGGAGAGCCTTTAGTCGGGAGAAGTCGTATGTTTGTTCTATATCCGTTCTCAATAAATGAATTACAAAACACAGATGGTGCTTTTAAAGTGTCTGCAAATTTAGAAAATTTTTTAAGATACGGAATGTATCCTTGTATTTACGGAATGACCGAGGCTAACACCCAAGATGAACTAGAAAACCTGGTTAATGGATACCTGTATAAAGACATATTAGCGTTTGAAAATATAAAACATTCAGATCAGATTCTAAAATTGCTTCAGTGCTTAGCTCTCCAAATAGGTTCTGAAGTTTCCTTCAATGAGTTAGCAACTAAACTTACAATCAGTACCAATACTGTCAAGAGATATGTCGACCTTCTTGAAAAATGCTATGTAATATTTACATTGCCAGCTTTCTCCAGAAATCTTAGAAACGAAATTTCTAGCAATCGGACACGTAAGATTTTTTTCTATGATGTTGGCATAAGAAATGCGCTGCTTGGGAATTATCAGTCTATACACATTCGCAATGACGTAGGCGGTATTTGGGAAAATTTTTGTATCGAAGAGTGCTTGAAAAAGGCCCAAAAAGAGTCGAAAAAAAACAAAATATATTTTTGGAGAAATTATAGTGGTAGAGAAGTAGATTTTATTGAGGAAAGAAATGGAGAACTATATGCATATGAATTTAAATATATCCTCAATAAAAAAGTAAAATTACCAAAAGAATTTAGTAATACTTATAATATTACGGATTTTAAAGTTATACATAAAAACAATTGGATGGAATATTTTTTTTAGAACCTAATAGCGCTGTCTTAGTTAAGTGCTCACCTTTCAAAATTGCTAGTTTTCTTCTATTATTTTATATTGTGGAAATACTTCTAAACC
This sequence comes from Rickettsiales bacterium, assembly GCA_031266615.1. GTDB lineage: Bacteria > Pseudomonadota > Alphaproteobacteria > Rickettsiales > Anaplasmataceae > Wolbachia. The sequence continues at coordinate 3,789 of JAISAR010000033.1, read as the reverse complement.
GAAGCCTTTCACAGGATTAGCAATATCTTCATTTATGGACTTCGCTCTTCTAGCCCCTGCAAGACACTTTAACCATAACAATCGTTCATCTGTAGTTAAATCTCTACCTGTTGGTTCAAGATGATTCATCAACTCATATTCTGCTCCATTGAATAAATGAAATTGCCCTTCTGGAAACAGAGCGCGAATTAATGCTATAGCATGATCTGTATGAATTGTTAATATTAAACCACCTGCTATCTTATCAATAAGAAAATGTAGTTCTTCCTCACTTGCCTTAATAGTAGTCGCCTTCAGTGCCGTTTCCATTTCCTTAGATATTTTAGTTCTATTAACAACAAATGCATCTACTAGAGCTTTATATGCTTCAGGCTTAACTATAGACCAATTTGGAGGGTTGGAATTTGACATTTCTGGATCTATCTTGCTTCCCAATCCTTCATCAGTATAAATGGAACGCACTACTTTTGACGCTAAATCAATGTAATCTAAGTTACTAATTACAGGTCCGTAAACAGGACTTATACCGGAACACATTATACTTTGCTTAGGAGGTGTAGCTATAGATACTGGCTCTTGAATATTCTCTAATCCCAAAAACTTGCTAAAACTAACTTTACTTATCGGCTGTTTTATATAATCTTTAATTGCTCTTGACCTCATTACGCCTACTATACATTCTAGCCAAAACATTTTATCTTCTTGAGATATGGTTTTATACACTATTTTGTTCCAGACGCTGTTCCAAAATCCTTGTTTTTCAGGATGCAAATGTATCATGAGAGAGTCTTCGGTGTCAGAGAACATGTGAAACATTCCACTGGGGAAAAGACTACGAATTACGACAGCGATATTTGGAACTTGTAATTGTATGAGCAATGCTGGAGTACCTAGGTTTAAAGCTTGTCTTTCTATTTCATCAGTAATTACCATACCTCTTGCCTGAGTTTCTTTCTTGAAGGCTGTTTTTAGTAGCTGTTTATTATCATTTAAGCATTTGAGCAATTTTTGAAAAGTTTCATTTGTACTATGAGATGAAACTATGCTGCGAACATTATCATAGTTAACTGTGCGATTATTTTTCAAAAAAATATAAAATCTTTCCAAAACTTGCTTTGATAAGTTATTGAAAGAAACCAATAAAGGATTATGTATGACAGGAGCAGGCGGAAACTCAAACTGAAATTCAGTTTTGTAAATATTTCCCAAAATATCTTTTATATTCAAGTTAATACATTTCGATCTCTCTGCACCTATTAGATGCTCAAGCAATAAGATAGAGCTATGCGTGGTAGCACTGCTCAATGGAGTCATATATCGTATTATGTTATCGTCACTTCCGTTTATGATAAGGAAAGGGTCTGAATCGTATAATTCTGTTAGCATTGCCTCGCAAACTGCAGGCTGCATATGAAACAGCAAAGATCTGGATATTCTTTTTCTATAAAACCCAGCAAAAAATAAGTCTTCATACCTATACAATTGTCCAGAGCAATTGGAGTTATTAGCCATTTGGTTATTAATATATGAACCTATTTTCAAATCATGCTTTGTCGCATTCTCAAATGATTTTTTACTATTTGCGCTTAGTTTACTAAATTTTATGCCATCATATCCGTGCATTCTGTAATCTTCTTGTATTCCTTCATTACGAAAACAAACTATGACACTGCAACTAACAGCATGAACAACGTTATTATGCAGAGCAACACATTGTTGCCAACCACACACAAAAGCTATTACGGCAATGAACTTAACAAACATCATCATTCATACTTTTACATCTAAAATATTGGCAGAATATTCTACAAATTAGTTTCAATTTAGTCAAGGGTGTGATAAAATGGTGCGCATCAGTTGGATTATTGTAGTTTTGTGAGAACGAAATTGAAACCTGGTTTGAAAAAAATACTTAGAGAAGTAGCATTTAGGCTTGGCTTCAAAAAAATAAACAGATTTGAGGGCTATTCTTCTGTTGTCTCAGGGACATCTGGGTTATTGAACACCATTGCGTCAAGGGTAGCTGGTGAGAATAGCAGAGTAGTAACGCCCATATACGGACTTGCGAATACGGCAGAAGCACTAGCCCCTTTCTTGACATCGTCTCCAAATGACATTGCTACTGACATCGCTGGGGCCATATCGGCTGCACTATATAGTGTAACACCAGCTACTGAGTTATCCATTGATATCGCTAAAGATAATAATGGTAGAGCTCATCCGACGACCCCAGGGCAAAATCAAGAAAATATAGCTAACCCAGCTCAAGATCAGCAGAGTCGCTTCAGTCGGTTTGTAACAGCTATTAAAAAAAAAGGGCCTCTAGAATTATTTGGTCTTTTTGCTGGGGTACCTGCTGCTACCGCAGCTTCTGTTACCGCAGCTTCTTTGGGAATTGCTAAAAAGGATATCTCTTTGGTTCCCATACCTTTTGGGTATGGTGCAGACCTCACAAACTTCGCAGCATCAGTAAGACATATGATGAAGAGCTCTGAAAGGCGAAAGTTACTCAGTAATAGATATGGTATAAAAAATATTTTAAAACTTCAACACAAATTCCGTAACAGTGATATAGAAGAAGTAATAAAAGATATAAAAGCAAGAACACCACATTTTGAAGATCCAGAACTTGAAAGACCAGATGTTGTGCAATCTTATATATTTCCAACACTAAGTATGGTCTCTAATATAGCTACAAGTGCAGCGCGCACAGTAACACTTTTCACTGGTGGAACAATTCCGGCTACATCAATTGTTGAGAATGCGAGCTACACATTTGGAAACATTGTCGAAACTGCTAATACGCTATGGAAAGCTTTTCAAAAAAGCAGACTAACAAAACATAATCAACATGCACACCAACTTAATCGAGCGCATGCAGAAGCCCTAGGGCAAAACCGTCTAAACAATATTAGCGGACTTGACCTTGCGTATAATAATAGGGGATTGTTTCAAGGGTTAAGACTTGCCCAAGATTTGCCTCCTAAACAACACGCTCAACAACGGCGAGCTCCACGCGTTCCTAAACTATTTCAAGAGCTAGGTCAAAATTCTCCACCTCAACAACTTGACATTCGTATACGCGAACTTAATAGAGAGCATGCTGAAATCCTAGGTCAAAATCCTCTACAAGCTCTACTGTATCCTGAACAACATACTAGAAATGATAAGGATAAGGTTAAGGTTAGCGGACTTGACCTTGCGTATAATAACAGAAATAATAGAGAATTGTTTAAAGGGTTAAAACTTGTCCAAAATTTACCTCCTTTACCTCCTTTACCTCAACAATACGCTCGACAGCAGCAAGCTCAACATGGTCCTCTACTGGGGCTTTCTCCTCCACTACAAACTCAACAACAGCAGCAAACTCAAAAGAACCTTCTGCTTGGTCCTCGTAAATACATATATCCTTACATTAGCGATATTGATCATACTAGCTCTAGCCCTCCTAGCCCTTCTGATCCTAGTAGCATAAGTGGTATTTTTAGGCCTTCATATAATAGTTCAAATAGTAGTCTTAGCCTTTCTAGCCCTAGATCTTCTAGCCCCACTATGCCTCCTGTGCCTTACCACATATACGATTCTTACGACATTTTCGGTAAGTACCGTAACTATTTCTGTAGTAGTGCTGATAATAGCAATACAATTGCTTCGACGTCTCCACAGAGTCTACGTAGTAGTTCAAATATGTTTTCTAGCTCTTATGACGCTCAACCTATAAGGAAAAATGAGGATTATATAACGAGACCTAGTAATAACAACAGTAGTAGCTCAAGTAGCCCTTCTAGC
>JAISAR010000018.1 GCA_031266615.1 Rickettsiales bacterium | reverse complement strand
GTACGCCAAATACAAGTTTTCTTGTCATTTTAACCTGCACAGATTGGGAAGTTAAACAAATAGCTTCACTACTATGATAAAGGAGTTGAAAGAATTTGTCAAGTAGTTTTTTTGTTTCTGTTGGATGATACTAGAATTCAGGAAGAAAGAAACTAGTTATGTTCTTCATCTTGTTTCACAACAATGCATCTTTTCATTCCCGCTAAATCATATACATACCCCTGAAAAGATAACCCATATGAGGAGATTATTCTATCGATATCGTTTTGATCTTCGCCTATTTCCAATATTGCAAACCCATTCTTTTTAAGGCACTTTCTCAATATTGGAAAAATACTCAAGTAACAGCTCAAACCATCAATACCGCCATCAAGGGCCATTTTCGGTTCTTTTTGCACTTCTGCTTGCAGGTCTTTTAATTTACTGCTTTTGATATATGGAGGATTGCTGATTATAAGGTCAAACATGCCTCTGCACTCTGTCCACGAGCTAGGTAGCACTTTAGCTCTGCCAGGTAGATTATGCTTTTTTACGTTCTGACAGGCAACTTTATATGCTTCCAAGCTTTTTTCAAAACCTATACCAACAGCATGTTCATACTCGCTAAGTACGGATATCAGTAAGCAACCTGTGCCTGTGCCGAAATCTGCGATTTTCATTTTCTGCTTTCTGTTTGGGTAGTATTTTAACACTGCTAAGATTATTGTTTCACTGTCTGGTCTTGGGTCCAAAACATGCTGATTAACTATGAAGTTTTTGCTCCAGAATTCGCGATTACCTATTATTTGTGATATTGGATACCTTTCTGCTCTTTTTTCCGTTAACTTCCAAAATAGCTGTTCTTTCTCTATCGGCACCTGATCAGCACGGTTCATAATTATGAATGGTCTTTCTACGCCAAGAACGTGCTGCATGATGATTTCACAATCTAGATATGGTGATTCAACTTTATGCGATAGTAATAGTTCTGATCCCTCTTGAATTAGAGTGCTGATAGTTTTCATCATCTCAAAAATTTGGCTCTTTCAGCCAAGAATAGTGAGGCAAAAACCCCTAGTTTAGAATAACTGCATCAGATTCCAGTGTCAAACAGATTATAACCTAGTTACTTCAGTTCTACTCTTGACGTGTAAAGCTTCTTCTAGTTCTGTTGAAGGATTTTCCGTTCTTTCCAGTTGAGTATCTAACTTGTTCTGTATGTTCGATAAAGCTGAATCAAAGTTTTCATCAACCTGCTTTGCTTCATGCATATTATCCATTGATTCCTCGAATTCTTCCACACCACATAGACTTCTCGTTTCTTGTGGCATGCCTTTGAATATTTCTCTTATTTGGGTTAAGTTTTGACAAATTTTCTCCTGATATCCAGCAATTCTTTCTTGATATATATCGACCATTTTCTGGCATGATTTACCCCTAAATGGATGCTCCTCTTTTTCCTTTATGTAAGAGTTTTGAAAGTGTTTACAGTTAAGGATTGCTTCTCTATATTTTTTTATGTCATTGATTGTTTTGACTATCGACTTACCTATTTCCTTTAAGTTTTCTTTCCGTTCTTTTCTTTCAATCATACCCTTGGATTCATTCTCCATCTGGTTCATTCTGTCATATAGGTTTTTGCACTCTTTATAAGACGCCATTGGCTGTAGCACCCCTTCTTCTATGCTTTTATCATAAAAATTCTTCAGCTCATTACTTGATAATATTGATATAGCATCTTCTCTTTTGCCGTGTGATTTGGGGTGTTTTTTCTTCAGTGGGTTAGTATAGTCCAACAGAAAAATCTTAATAGAGTTTTTCTTGTATTCCCTAAGTTCCTCTAACGTAATTCCAATAGCTTTTTCTTGTGACTCTATGTACCCTAAAGCGTCTTCAAAATCCTGCTTGTTAGAGGTCAGAGGTTGAGCTTTCTTCAATTTTTTAATATCACGCTCTTTTGGATATATACCACTAACTTCAATTACACGGGCAGCACTAGCAGGGTTAATTGCATTTAACACAATACCTTGATCATTTTGATCTTTTAGAAAGCTTTGTAGCTGTTTTTTAAATTCCAATAAACTATCTAGTTTACTTCCAGTAGTCTTAGATTCTTTGATAGTATTATTGATGTTCTTAGCTGCTTTGTTATTTCCTTTATCACCTTTTATTTTTTTTTCGAATCTATGCCATAGCTTGTCTTGTAGTTTTTTAAGTTGCTTCTCATCATTATTAAACAGCTTACTTGTCTTATCTTCAAAATCTTCTCCACTTTTAAAACCTAAAATAGTATAGAGATTTTTTTCAACTGTTAGTTCGTCATACTGTTTTGTTATTTTATTACTTCTGCTAAATAGAAATTTACTAATTTTGATTGCACCCATAATGTTACTCCAGTACTAATGCTACACAGTAAAAGTATAAAACTTAATATTTAATTTTTACTTACCGTTAATGTGGTTAGCTCAGCGAAATATGGAGGCATCATGCTAATTTTCCCCTATATTAAAACTTTAACTCCTCACTCGTTATTAGTAATATCATTATATAAATAACTATAGTTCATGCCTGAACTTGGGAATATATTGTTATTGGTAGCCTGCTTATTGTCCTTAACATATTTGTTTCTACCACTCAGCTCCTATCGGTTTATCACAACTGCTACGTTTTCCTGCGTATCAGCATCAATGGCTATTTTGATTTATTGTCACATTGCAGACGATTTCTCACTCGAAAACGTATATTACCACTCTCATACAACAAAGCCTTTGATCTATAAAATCTGTGGTGTTTGGGGAAATAAAGAAGGGTCTATGTTACTTTGGACCTTAGTGCTTACCTTTTACTTGTTTCTGATGAGCATTTTTATTGACAATGACAGTGAACTGAAGAAGGTATCCTTGATCACTCAAGGCTTGATTTGCTTTTGTTTTTTGTTGTTCACTTTATTTGAGTCCAGTCCTTTTATTAAAATGCCAAGCATTGAAACAGATGGTCTTGGTTTTAACCCGATATTGCAAGACATAGGTCTCGCTATTCATCCACCGATATTGTATTTGGGATACCTCGGATTTAGCGTTCCTTTTTCGCTTTCTATAGCTGGGTTAATTACAAACACTGAAGGAAATGTTTGGGCTAGAATCGTTAGGCCTTGGGTACTTATTTCTTGGTCGTTACTTACTTTGGGCATCAGCCTTGGTAGTTGGTGGGCATATCGTGAACTTGGTTGGGGTGGATTTTGGTTTTGGGATCCGGTGGAAAACGTTTCTTTGATGCCGTGGCTAGTTGCAGTAGCGCTGACACATCTGCTACTTGTGGTACGAAACTTCAATGTTTTAAGAAACTTTGCCATTTTGCTCACGCTTACAACTTTTATATTGAGTGTAACTGGAACATTTTTAGTCCGCTCTGGAATACTCGCTTCAGTGCACACATTCTCTGATGATCCAAAGTATGGACTGTATATATTAGCTCTACTTGGTGTAATTACAATCGGTAGCTTAGTAGTATTTATCGTATTTGTAAAAAAGAATAGATCTCTTACACAACCACCTGTCATCCAAGTAGCTGACACTGGGACCCAGGAAAAAAACATGTGGATTCCAGCGTCACGCGCAGGAATGACATCAGAGGACATACCAAAGCAAAACTTCCCTATTTTCTCACGTTTCACGACGATGTTGATAAACAATTTATTATTCATCACTGCTTTTTTCGTCGTATTCGTTGGCACTTTATACCCTACGATGCTTGAATATTTAACCGGCGAGCTTATTTCAGTCGGAGCACCGTATTATAATTCCTTATTTAACCCTATTGCACTGGCTATTCTAGTCCTTACGATAATTGGGCAATACTGCCGTTGGCAGGGGAATAGCCTGTTGCCAATATTCCGTGAATATAGATTCTCATTTTGTAGCGCTGCAGCTATTTTGCCGTTTATCTTTCACATGGAGCTAATAATAGTACTGTCAATTACCATCTCCATAGCATTATTAGTCTTTGTTTTGGAAGCATACAGTAAAAGAATTCGCTTATTTAAGGCAGCACTTAGTGAATCAATTTTACTCGCAAGAAGAGTTTCCAAGTCTTACTATGCAATGATGCTCGCTCATGCCGGAGTGGCAATTTTGGTGCTTGGTATAGCCTATTCCGTTGGTTGGCAGGAAAAAAAGGAGAATTACCTTAAAATAGGGGATAGCATAACAGTCAATAAATTCAGAGTTACTTTGCGAAATATTGAATTTATAAAAGAGAAAAGTTTCCATGCAGTGAAAGGCATAATGGACATTAGAAATCTATTGAATAACAAGATATTAGGCGAAGTAACTCCTGAATATAGATTTTACCTTGTGGAAGGTCAAAAGAATGTTGAGAGCAGTATTTATCACAATTTATTTTCTGATATCTACGTTGTAATTGGCGAGATTGATAAGAGTAAGAGCAAGATTGCCACTAAAGTGCACTATAAACCTGGAATGCCTGTAATCTGGCTTGGATCCTTCCTCATCGCTTTTGGTTCGCTTCTTGCTGCTTTGCCTTTATTGAGAAGATTTTAATAGGACTCCTTTATACTATCACAAAAAAACTACTTGACAACCTTCGCCATTCCTTTTATCATAGTGTTGAAGCTATTTGTTTAACTTCCCAATCTGTGCAGGTTAAAATGACAAGAAAACTTGTATTTGGCGTACTATTGCTTAATTTTTCGCACTATGTGCACTGCATGTCTTTTTAAAATTTCGGGTTTTTACCCATACAAGCTGAAACGCGCTTATAAGTCGTTTAAGACAGTATAGAACGTCAAATAGACAAGGGAGAATTTGAATGCTAGCTGCCTTAGAGTTTTTTTGCCTTTTTTTTCCGCTCAGTGAATTTCTTAACGTTTACAGTTTTGGCTAGTTGCATTTAAAAGTAGCTGAATCGTAACGTTGAGGATAAAAACGCCGATATTTGAGGTACATATAAATAATTAACCACCCACGGGGCTTCTTTTGCCTTTTTTTTCTCGCTTGGTAAATTTCTTAAATATTTGTAGCTAGTTGCAATTTATGAACGAACATTTGTTTTCACAACAAGTGGCAACGCGTGACGCTGGAATCCAGGTAGGCTAGTGAGCATAAAAGTTATGTTAAAATGTGCCATTTTTATGGAAAACTGGATCCCAGATACTGTCTTTATTGTCAACAAGTCATTTGACTAAAAAGATAAAAAATAACAAAATAATTCAAATTAAGATTACATCTTTTATAAATTAGTATAACTGTGGATAAGTACTTTTAGTCTGTGTGAACGTACTTACCCACAGTTA
>JAISAR010000008.1 GCA_031266615.1 Rickettsiales bacterium | reverse complement strand
TCTAATCCTGCAAATTGGCGTACTATACTGTCTTGAACGACTTATAAGCGCGTTTCAGCTTGTATAGGCAAAAACCTAGAAGTCTAGGTGAAATTAATAAAGACATGAGGTGCACATAGTGCAAAAAATTAAACATAAGACGCCAACCGTGATACTTTCGTCGTTTAATCTGCACAGATTGAAGCTAAATAAATAGCTTCAATCTCATTATAAGGGGGTTGGCGAAGGTTGTCAAGTAGTTTTTTTCGTTTCTATAACCCCATAGCGTGGCGTATGAAGTGTTTTTTGAGGAAACTTGAATTTTCAACTACCATTAAACCAAGATTTCTCAGTATTTTAGCGCAGAATATTCTGTTGGAAAATATCCTATTTAATCCATCAGTTGTAAGCGCCATGGTAAAATTATCAAAGCATCTATCGCGTGAAATTCTCTTCAGCAGATAACTACTGCCAACATCAATACTAACTGTTTTTGCAGCAGTTATGTGTCTCATAATACTTTCTACATCTCTAATTCCAAGATTAAGCCCCTGCCCTGCAACTGGATGAATCGAATGGGCCGCATCGCCAATAAGCAAAACTCTGCCTTTATGCAGCTTTTTTGCAAAAGCAAAGCTTAAAGGATAAGATTTTCTTTCACCCTCCAATTTAATTTCTCCTAAATAAGAACCAAATCTTTTTTTGAGCTCCGCGATAAACTCCTCTTCAGATAGGCTCATCAGCATTTTTGAAATTTCAGATTTTTCTGTCCAAACTATCGAAGAAGTATGACCACCCTTCATCGGCAGAATTGCAAATGGACCACCGGGAAAAAACCGCTCCACAGCTAAGTTTTGGTGGTGTAGTTCATGTTCTACATTAAATACTATGCTACTTTGCTTATAATCAAATTTTATTATTGGTATAGAAAATAACTCCGGTAGTTTGGAGTTTTTACCTTCAGCGCAGATAAGTAGCGATGATATTAATTGCCGATTATCGTCAAGAGTAACTTCCACAAATCCCGCATCACAAGCGATTGTTTTATAAGAATGCGGAGAGTATATATTCAGTTTATGCAAAAAATTATTATTGATTGCACTCCATATGGTAGCGTTATTGATAACATAGCCCATTGGCTCTTCACCGATCATTTTATGATCATAATGCACAGTAACCGGACTATTTCCATCTAGTATGCATATATCAAGTATCGGTTCAGCTTCGCTCTCTATGAACTGCCAAATCCCTAATTTTTCCAGTATTCTCTTCGATCCTTGAGAAATAGCAAATGCTCGATTGTCATCAATTACGCGCGGTAAGCTATTTTTCTCAATCACAGCTACAGACACAGAGTCATTACTTAGGCCAATAGCAGTAATAAGACCAAGCAACCCGCCACCTGAAATGATTACGTCATAATTCATTTTATTCACGCTAACCCTAAAATTACATTTTATCTGTTTTAAAAATAGTTTAAATAGTCTTTACAGACTATTTAAAAAAGACTCAACATCCTTAGCAATGTCTTCATAAATCCCTGCTAAACCTTCACTTAGCATTAAAGGATTTCCACAATCAGAAGCATGGCATATTTGCGGATCTAAAGGAACTCTGCCCAAAAGTTTGATTCCTAATTCTTCGGACATTTTTTTTGCACCGTCTCTTCCAAATATATATATTTTTGAGTTGTCTTGAATAAAATAGCTCATATTTTCCACGATGCCAATAATCGGCACTCCAAGCTTTGTAAACATATCATAAATCTTACAAGCTTCGATTAAAGCAAGCTCCTGTGGAGTTGAGACTATTATCGCCCCGGTTAAGTTAAAATTCTCCATCAGACTTAAATGCACATCGCCGGTTCCAGGTGGCGTATCAACTATCAAATACTCTATATCGGACCATCTCGTTCCCATTAGCAAGTTGTAAAGCGCCTTCGTGATCATAGGTCCGCGCCATATTGCTGCACGATCTTTATCGATAAAATAGCCGATTGAAATAGTATGTAACCCATACTTTTCTATAGGTATTGCTTTGCCATCATGTATCTTTGGCTTTAATTCCTCAGCACCAAGCATTTTGGGAATCGAAGGACCATATATATCTGCATCAACTAGTGCAACTTTGCGCTTTAATTTTGCCAATGAAAAGGCGAGATTTAGTGCAACCGTAGATTTACCCACACCTCCTTTACCAGAGGCAACAACAATTATATTCTTCACTCCCTTGATATGTAGTTTAGCTCTTTGTTGTCCAGCTTGCTTCTGACCAGTAGCAACCACGATCACCTTTCCTGCTCCTGGTATAGCTTTAACAGCTTGCTCACAATTTCTTCTTAATTCTTCATTTGCCTGTGTGTTACCAGAAATCTCAAGCGCAAAACCAACATCTCTACCTTTAACAATGATTGAGGATATTATACCAAGAGAGATTACATTTTTACCACTTTTTTGCTCTATGACTTTTTTTAAGCTCTCTCTTACAACTTCTTTGTTGATCATTAGACGCTTTTCTAAAACACAGACAAGCCTGTCAGTAAACCTCCAGCTATAACTCTACTCCTTATTCTTCGCCCTTCCTGCACGTTTACGCTCATTTGGATCAAGAAATTTCTTGCGTAAACGTATAGACTTTGGAGTTACTTCTACCAATTCATCATCATCTATATATGCTATCATCTCTTCCAAAGTCATTATTTTTGGTGGAGTAAGTTTTATAGCTTCATCACTACCTGCAGCTCTTACATTTGTTAACTGCTTACCTTTGAGTACATTTATCTCCAAATCATTGTCGCGGCTGTGCTGACCAACAATCATACCACAATATACCTTGTCTTGTGGCTTGATAAACATAATTCCCCTATCTTGCAAATTAAAAATTGCATACGCCACAGCCTCACCTTTATCAGTGGAAATTAATACTCCATTGCGTCTTCCAGAAATTGGACCCTTATGAGGAGCATAACTGTGAAATAAACGGTTGATTATACCAGTACCGCGAGAATCAGTTAAAAACTCCCCTTGATAGCCGATTAACCCCCTTGATGGCACTAAAAATGTTAACCTTGTTCTACCGTTGCCAGAAGGCCTCATGTCGGTCACTTCACCTTTTCGGAAGCTGAGTTTCTCCATGATGATTCCACTGTACTCATCATCTACATCGATTACCACCTCTTCTATGGGTTCGAGCTTTTTACCGTCTTCTTCTTTAAATAATACACGAGGACGCGAAACAGAAAGCTCAAAACCTTCTCTTCTCATATTTTCAATTAAAACTCCAAGCTGTAGCTCACCACGTCCACCCACTTCAAATGCCTCGCCACTTGGTGTCGGAGTCACAGTAATCGCAACGTTCGTTTCTGCTTCTGCATATAAACGGTCCTTTATGATAGTGGAAGTAAGCTTTGTTCCCTCTTGCCCAGCGAAAGGTGAATCATTAACGCTGATAGTAATTGCCATTGTTGGCGGATCGACCGGAGTCGAGCTTACTGCAGTCGTAACCTCTGGCGTCGCTATAGTATCTGAAACTGAGGCTTTTTCAAGCCCTGCAATAGCGATTATGTCGCCTGCCACAGCTTGCTCTACTGGAATACGTTTTAAGCCAGAAAACGAGAGTAACTTAGTTAATCTTCCACGCTCAACCACTTTACCATCCAGATCAAGTACCTTAAGGTCTGAATTGACTTTTGCGATTCCTTGATAAACTTTCCCTGTCAATATCCTGCCAAGAAACTTATCAGACTCAAGTAAAGTAACCAGCATAGCAAAAGGTGCACTTTGGTCGTAAACGGAAGGTTTTATGTAGTCTATAACCGTTGAAAATAATGGGCTTAAATCTTTTCTTTCGTCAGAGAGTTCTTTAACACACCAGCCATTTCTACCAGAAGCGTACAACACTGGAAAATCTAGCTGCTCGTTAGTTGCATCAAGGTTAAAAAATAACTCATATATCTCATTTAATACTTCATCAATTCTGCTGTCTGGTCGATCAACCTTATTGATTATCACAATCGGCTTCAAATCTGCTTTTAGTGCTTTTGACAGCACAAACTTAGTCTGTGGCATGGGACCTTCTGCAGCATCAACCAGCAGCAATACACCATCTGCCATGCACAGTACCCTTTCTACTTCTCCACCAAAGTCCGCGTGCCCCGGTGTATCAATAATGTTGATTTTTTCATCGCCCCACATTATTGACGTACATTTTGCAAGTATTGTAATTCCGCGTTCACGCTCTTGATCGCCACTATCCATTACTCGTTCTTGAATTTCTTGATTCTCACGAAACGTGCCACTTTGTTTTAACATGTTATCGAGTAAAGTAGTTTTGCCGTGGTCAACGTGCGCAATTATCGCAATATTACGAATCGATTTAAATTCATTCATTTCTTATCATTTCAAATTTAATTTAGTAATAAGTATACATGTAATATACTTAGAGTAAATAGACCTTTTGCATAACCATATAACAAACTTTTAGCAGCGCTAGGCACATACCCAATATAAAAAACTACTTGACAAATCTCACCAAACCCATTATCATAGTACTGAAGCTATTATTTAACTTCCCAATCTGTGCAGGTTAAAATGACAAGAAAACTTGTATTTGGCGTACTATTGTTTAATTTTTCGCACTATGTGCACTGCATGTCTTTTTAAAATTTCGGGTTTTTACCCA
>JAISAR010000104.1 GCA_031266615.1 Rickettsiales bacterium | reverse complement strand
AAAAAGGGGGTCTAGAGGATATGATGGAAGTAAAAAAGTAAAGGGTAGAAAAAGGCATATAATTACAGACACTCAGGGTTTTATAATAGGTTGTTACGTAGGCGCTGCTAACGAAAATGATAGAGATGGTATTAAAATAGCATTAAACAATATGAGAACAAAATATACTAAAGTTAAAAAAATGTGGGCTGACATGGGATACCAAGGAAGAAATTTAAAGAATCACATAAAGGAAGAATATGACATAGATATTGAAATTGTTAAAAGGCCTCCATGTAGATTTTGGGTGCACAAAGATACGCCACTTGAGCTACTACCAACAAGAGAACAAGGGTTTAAAGTACAGCCAAGAAGATGGGTTGTAGAAAGGACTTTTGCTTGGGTTAATAGGAATAGAAGGCTATCGAAGGAGACTCACAACATCCACTGAGAATTTCATATACCTAGCTATGAGTAGGGTTATGTTAAAGAGGGAATATGCTTGAATTTACTAGTTTCCGGACAACCTCTTAGTATCAATAAATTACTTATAAAAGCAGATCTTATGGAAAGCAAGGTTAAAGCTTGGTTCGTTTGGCTGATCAGTAACTTGATTGTTATATTCAGCAATATGCAGATAATTTATACTTTTATAAGCGTAGATCTTGAAAAAGAACTTGGGCTCACAATTGCGCAAGTTGCACTGGCAAATTCAGCGTATAATTGGACTTTTGCCATCTCACAGTTTGTTAGTGGGGCAATGTTTAATGTTTTTTCCAGTAAAAGAATCTACTTTTTCTCATTATCAACTATGATCCTTGGGTTTCTCGTCCTCATTAATAGTGACAATTTTTCCCATTTAATTTTATCTCAAGTGTTAATTGCAATTGGAGCGTCATTTGGCTTTGTTGGGGCTGCTCATATAAGTAGCATCTGTTTTCCCGTTGCCCAATTTGGACTGATGTTCTCACTGGTACAGACAATCTCAAGTCTTTCTGCACTAGTAATTCAAATATTGTTCTCTAGCTTTCTTGCTGAAGGTATATATTGGAAAAATCTGATTGTGTGCATAGTACTACTTGGCGTGTCAATATTTGTACTTATGTTCTTTTACCCAGAAGCACTCTCAGAAAGAAGTTTAGAAAAATACACAATAAAAAGCTCCATAAAAACGGTAATATGTTCTGTACTCACAGTGCTAAAATTAAGAGATATCTGGATAACCTCAATAGTGGGTGCTATTACTTTTGGAACATTTTTAGCACTTAACACCTTGTGGGCACCGAGGCTACTGAGCAGCTTAGAACTTGATGCAGTGGAGTCAGGTATAGCAACTGCAGTGTTATGGCTTGGTCTTGCAATTGGTGCACCGATTGCAGATCGAATCTCAAACTTATTTGAAAATAGAAAGCATGTAATCTCCGCTTTTGCTCTGTTACAAGGTGTTTCGATTATTATTTTACTATGCAGCCATTTGGCGGTTCATATCGTATATTCTTGTATGTTAATGTTTGGGTTTTTTGCGGGAGGACATATGCTTAATTTTACTGTTGGCAGTGAAATTGTAGAGCGAAAACGCATTAGCACGTCGTCATCTGTTATCAATGGATTTATGTTTATCGTGGGTGGAATTATAGCATCAACACTAGCACTTTTTACAGATCATCAAATGGCGCTTCTTACAATATTTGCAGCATTGGCAACTGCCAGTATTTTAAACTATGCTACAAAAGAGACATACCCTAAAAAATAAAGTAGCTGAATCTTGAGTCAATTGTTATATTATATTCACATATTATAATAAATTATGGATTACGTTACAACAAAAGATATGACAGTAACTAAAGCAACAATAGCTGAGGATATAAATCGAGAAATTGGTTTATCAAAAGAAGACTCTGCTGCAATAGTAGACGATATATTGGATGAGATAAAGGCGGGCTTAGTGAAGGATGGAATAGTCAAAATATCATCCTTTGGGACGTTCTTGGTTAAAAAAAAGAAGGAAAGGCCAGGAAATATACCAAATACGCCAAAAAAAGTAGTAGTTCAGGCAAGAAATTCAGTTTCTTTTAGACCTTCAAAAGTGATAAAAAAATTAATCAATGAATAAGGAAAAATTACTCTACACGATCGGAGAAGTAGCTGAAGAGCTACATGTGGAACAGCATGTTTTAAGATTCTGGGAAAGCCAATTTCGTCAAATTAAGCCCATAAAACGTAAGGGAAGAAGGCTATATGATCATAAGTGTATAGAGGCTATAAAGAAAATAAAGTATATGTTATATGATAAAGGATATACAATAAAAGGAGTGCAAAAAGAATTTAATAATGATGTAAAAATTGATCGCGGTTCAAAGGATTTATTACAAGAACTTACCGACCTAAGAGACTATTTAATTAGTAAAATAAATAGTGAAGAAGGTAATGAACAGCCGTAAGCGCAGTGCAAATGTATGTCATATAGCCGGAGGACCAATCAAGAAAGTGTGAGCTCACGTTAAAGAATGGTTAAAAAGGTACCCGTGTAAATTCCCAAACATCACGGGAACCCTCTTAATACGTAACTTGCGATTAAGAAAAAATCAATACATTCACAGTAGATTCAGCTTATATCTATGTTTTTTGTGTGGATGTTGGAATGGAAATTTACGCAGGCAAAGAAAGAAGAATAGCGAATGTAGTGACTCAGCACTGGAGTGAAATAAAAGGATCAGATAGAGACTGGCCAGAAAGGCATGAGATAGATACTGCCGAAATAATGGAATCTTGGCAGCATTGTTTTATTATCGAAATTAATGACCGAGGTTATATCTGTGAAAATGCGGGAGAAAAGGCTGTTGAGTTTTATGGTTTTGAAAAGAACATGTGTATTGATAGTAAATATGCGGTTGATGCACCATTTTTGCGACTGTATAAAGTAGACGCAGTTATTGATAAACTTGATACTGTAGTAGATAGTAAGTGCCCAATCAACGAAGAAGAAGAAAGTGAAAGTGTTAAAATGAGGCAAGTATTGTTGCCGCTTGGAGATAGAGAAGGTATAACACATATATTGGGTGTAATTACATTTAAGCTCCTTTAATATGCAATTTTAGCTTGTATTGTAGCTTCAGATTACATATTATAGTAGTATTGTAGCTTGTAAGTTGCAATACTATTTGATTCTTTAATAAAGTTATTTATATTACTAACTAATTACTACTAAAGAATTCGGTGATAATGTTTGTGAATTTATATGAAGAGAATGAAATTGAAAACCAAATCTTCCGTTAAAAAGCGCTTTAATCTTACAGCTAAAGGCAAGGTTATTTCTACTCAATCAGGCAAAAGGCATGGCATGATAAAGAGGAGTAAATCCAACATTCGTAACCAGCGTGGTACAACGATTCTTGGTAAATCTGACTCGCGTATAGTTAAGCTTTACATGCCTTATGGTATTTAACAAAATGGAGGTAAAATAGAATGGCTCGAGTAAAACGTGGGGTCACTACTCATGCTCGTCACAAGAAAATATTAAAGTTAGCAAAGGGCTATAGAGGACGTGCAAAAAGTTGTTACAGAATTGCTTTACAAAGGGTTGAAAAAGCATTACAATATGCCTATAGGGACAGAAGAAACCGCAAGCGCGATTTTCGCAGCCTGTGGATAATACGTATCAATGCAGCAGTAAGAGAGCATGGGCTTACCTATGGTAGATTCATGTATGGCCTCACGCTTGCTGGAATTAGTTTAAATAGAAAAGTCCTTGCTGAAATGGCTGTTAATTATAAAGATGATTTTGCAGAACTAGTAGAAACTGTGAGCGGCAAATTAGCAGAAAATTCTTGATTTCTTTAAGCAAAGCAGCATGAGAGTTGTTTTCATGGGGTCACCAGAATTTGCTGTTGGTGCGCTGAGCTTGTTATTGAAGTCAGAGAATAAGATAATAGCAGTATATACCAAGGCCCCGAAACCTTCGGGGCGTGGACAGAAACTGACGAAATCTCCAATACATGTTATTGCTGAAGAAAATGGTATAGAGGTGTGCATTCCTATCTCTCTAAAATCTTCGGTAGAGCAAGAGCGGTTTAGAAATTTCAAACCAGACGTTGCAGTTGTTGCTGCATATGGGTTGATACTTCCAAAAGAAATTTTGAATATTCCCAAATATGGTTGTATTAATATTCATCCTTCGCTGCTGCCTAGATGGCGTGGTGCAGCTCCCATACAGCACACAATTTTGGCGGGAGATCAGGAGACTGGGGTTAGCATTATGCAATTGAACGAAGGATTAGATTCCGGCCCTATTTTAAAACAGAAAAAATTTCTGATTGAAAAAAACGACAATTACAAGACATTGCATGATAAGCTGTCTGCGCTGAGTAGCAATTTACTGATGGAAGTGTTAAATGAAATTGAAAAACAGGTTCCTTTAGAACAAAACGATGATAATGCGTGCTATGCTGATAAAGTGGAAGACTATAAAATTTATGTGAGTGATACTTGTGAAGTTGCTTATAGGAAAGTTAAAGCATTTTATCCCAAAGCGTTTGTCAAGATAGAGAATAAACGTTTCGGGATACTGGATGCTGACTTTGAATTAAATGCTTCTTTAACTTCAGCGCAAGGTGAGATTGTTAATGATAATATGCACATAAGTTTGAGGGGCGGCACTTTAATTCCTAAAGTTGTGCAAATGGAAGGAAGAAACCCCTGCAGTGTTGAAGATTTCGTCCGTGGATTAAAATTTAGCATAGTAAAAAAGTTTATAGAATAAACTGCACAGCCAGCCTGTAATAGAAAAACACAAACAGGCAATGCAACCATAAGGTGAGCTACACCTGACGGCTTTGTTGTGGAATAAGCTTTTCAATGTTGCTAACAATAAAGTTAGTTGTACTTTCAGCTATTTCATCTAATTTGTCGTTTATGTCTTTACCTATTTCCCTATCTTTAAAACATTTGTATAGAACTAAAGCAGCTACAGCTGCACATGTTGCAGTTAAACCGATTTGTGCTATGGTGAACAGTAATAGCCCGCCTGCAAATATAGATAATAATCCAATAGCTAGGTTTATAATTCTGCTTTGTGTTGTTTGTTGTGTTGCTTGGTTTTGATCTTTCTGTCTATCTTCTAAGACTTCAGGTATTGTTTTTGAAGCAACTTTCATCGCTATTGCTACAACTGGAACTATAATTAGTCCTATAGCTATTTTTGCTAAAAGAAGAATTGACGGTAGCATCATTACAAATAATAGCAAACCAGCTCCTATAGCTAACCACTTCCCATTTATTTTTTTAGATTGATTTTCATTATCAGACATTGTAATCCTCCACTCTGTTTAATAATTTATTTATATTTAACACGAAGTGCGAAGGTGGTCAAGATATATTTTATGTGAAAGAATGTATTGAAAGGTTTTTTATGCTATTCTCTGTTAACTTATGGTCAGGTTTAAAATTTTAGAAGGAGTTACGTATTGTTTAGAATCTTTATATACTGTTTTGAATCAGTTAGAGAGAATTGAGTGCAAGATGCGATTTTAGTTTTACAAGATGGTAAGTACTTTTTAGGAAGATCAGTAGGTAAGAAAGGCAAGTGCATAGGTGAGATCTGTTTTACCACTGGTATCACTGGTTACCAGCATACTATAACTGACCCTTCTTTTGCTGATCAAATTATAACGTTCACTTTCCCTCATATTGGCAACATTGGGATAAACAGCAAAGATAATGAAGGAGGAAAGAAAATTTTTGCGAGTGGTGTGATTATGCGTGAACTTTCTTCTGCATCTCATCCTTCATCATGTATCAGTTTAAATAATTGGTTGGAGAGAAATAACGTAGTTGGAATATCAGGAGTTGATACTAGAGCCTTGACAAGATATTTGCAAAAACATCGACCCCAAAGTGGAATTATATGCCCATTGACCTGCTCTCCGACGTGTGACGCTGGGATCTATGATGACCAAACTACTCTTGTAATAGAGGATCTGCTGGATGAATTGAAGAAATACAAACCTTTAAATGGAGTAGAGATAATCAATAGAGTCAGTTTAAGTAATAGCTTTAAAAACGATCTTAATGCAAAATACAAAGTTGTGGTAGTTGATTTCGGTGTAAAAGCTAGTATAGTTTCACGCTTAATAGAACTTGGTTGTGCAATTGAACTGATTAAGCCAAATAAAGGTTTTGCTCAGAAAATACTAAGCATGAATCCAGATGGTATAGTACTTTCAAATGGTCCTGGTGATCCACAAGAAATAGGAGAAAGTATGATTCTAGAGATAGACGTTATTATAAAATCTAAAATACCAGTCTTTAGCATATGCATGGGTCACCAATTACTTGCGATTACTTTAGGAGCAAAGACCTTCAAGATGAATGTTGGTCACCGAGGAAGTAACCATCCAGTTTATAATGTAAATGACGGAAAAGTTGAGATCACCAGCCAAAATCATGGATTTGTTGTTGATCCATCTTCTCTACCAAGTGACGTTGAAGTTACTCATATTTCTCTGTTTGATAATAGTATAGAGGGAATAATGATGAAGAATTACCCGGTTTTTTCTGTACAATACCACCCAGAAGAAGCTCCAGGTACGCACGATTCACATTATCTATTTAGGCACTTTATTAACAGTATTGAGTTGCATAAAATGAAGTCTGCATAATTTTAACCTGGCAAGGTTTTATTGCTTGATTTTTTAGTTTTAGACATTTAATATTAAATATAATAAAAGATTAAGTTAAGATACTGGGGTAGTGCTCTCTTAACAAGTTTTGTGGAGGAGTGACCGAGTGGTTAAAGGTAACAGACTGTAAATCTGTCCGCGAAAGCGTACGTAGGTTCGAATCCTACCTCCTCCATTGTGCGGGTATAGCTTAATTGGTAGAGCTCTAGCCTTCCAAGCTAGTGGAGTGGGTTCGAATCCCACTATCCGCTCTTTTTTTTGTTGTGTTTTTATAAAATCAACATATTATTTATTTATGTATTTGTATTTTAGGTAGAAAAGTTTAGGTTATGACACAAGTAGTAGAAGCATTTGGCAAGCCGCATATGAATGTGGGGACAATAGGGCATGTGGATCATGGGAAGACGACATTGACAGCGGCGATAACAAAGTATTATGGGAATTTT